>CAXTCD010000111.1:0-16768 GCA_964242145.1 uncultured Rhizobacter sp. | reverse complement strand
GTTGAGAGCGGCATCGCACGCCCTTCAAGGTCGTGCAGGAGGCGTTGAGCGCGCCCACGGCTTCCCAGCTGTCACCCTTGCTCTTGAGTTCGTGAGCGAGGATCCAAGCTGCGACATCGATGTTGGTGCACGGCTCGAAGAGGTCGTTTTTGGTGAAGCCGAATCGGGCATGCAGCTTCGGCAACCAGCTGTGATCGACCTGCAGCAGCCCATAAGCGGGCGAGGGGGAGACGGCTCGCGGGTTCCCGCGCGACTCGACGACCGATATGCCGGCTAGCAAGTAGGGGTTGATGTTGTAGCGAGCGCCACTGATCGCGAAGCACTTGGCCCATGCGGGGGGCGCCTTCTTCTGCTGCATAGGCCTCGGTGAGGCATAGGCATTCGGAAAGACGACGGCGCAAGCCAGCGCGACAGCACATGCGTCTGTCACCCCGCTGACTCTTCGATTGATCCACTGGTGCTGCATCGTTAGGTTTCCAAGCGGAAAAGACCCGGGGCGTTCTGCCCCGGGTGAACGCTTGACAAGGGCGTGTGGCAGAAAGTTGGCCAACACGGGGGGCGACTCTAGAAAATCGATGCAGAAAAGTCGCGCTTAAATCCGTTTGTAACGGGAAGGTATTTACGCTTGACATTCGCGGAAGAAATCACGCGAAACGAGAAACCGGAGCTTTAGCTCGCCTTTGCGGAAAAGGCTCAAGATCAAGCAAATCAAGCACTTAGCGCGTTTTGCTTGCCGGTCGGCGTTGGCAACCCCTGCAAGGCGTCCGAAATTAATTGCTGACCGAAGATGGTCACAAAAGGCATTTGTAACGGGTAATGGCCTGACCCAAAGGGCCGGCAGCCGCTGTCGCTAAGCCGCTTTGCGGCTGCCTAAATGGCATTCAATGGGTAATTGAAATCGCCAAAGGCTAATCAATTCAAAGGGTTAGCGGCTTCGCGCAAATGGCGAAAGGGTGACGAGGCGGCTCGGTCCGGCGCTGCGCGCGGGGCAATCGTCGATTTTGAGCAAACCGACCAGTATACCGAGGAAGCGTTTTCCTACGGAAGGATTAATACCTCCCCGTTACGTTTGGATTTCCGCTGGACTTGCCCGGTGCCGGTCCCTAGGCTGCGGCGCTTCGATCTCTGAAGCCCTCCGCTATGACACCAGTCCAGCTCCAGCCCTTGCGTTGCCTGCTCGAAGAGCGAGGCCTTGCTCATTGGCATGACGTGGTCGTTGACTTTGCGCACCGGTGGGATGGGTGGCAAGCGCACTACTTCGCAGACGAGGCTCTGTCGCCCGACCATGAGCCTCTGCTCCAGGTCACCGATGCCGTCCGAAAAGTCCCGGCCTTACCTGACCCACCCGATCAATGTGCTCGGCAGGCGATTCGGGACCGCGAGTTGGCATGCGCCGATGCGTTGGCCTGCGTCCATATGACGGGCTGGCATGCCATGTTGGACCACGAGGTGTTGGCGCGAGCCTGGAACCCGCTGGAGCAGCCATTCCTGGCTTTCCGGCAATCACCTGGCAGATTGCGCCTGCTGACCTGGCCCGATGATGCGAAGACGCTGTGGCCACCGATGGTGCTTCGCACCTGGCTGCTCGGCCGCGTCAAGGAGACTGAGCTGAGCTTGGCCATCAGCGCCTGAGGGTCGTCATGAGCACGACCTCGGAACACCTCTTTCTCCTGGGCTCCGCGTTCATCGGCGGCCTCAGCATCGTGTGGGCTTTGCAGCGGCGCTCGGATGGTCAGGCCGCCAGTAAGAAGCCTGTCGGTGGAACCTTGCCGGTGATCACCCGACCTGCCTCCCACATCCCGGTTCAGTCCTTCGAGAAGATCGTTGCCGCAACCAGCACACAGTCGCTGCTGGATTCGATCGAGCGGCGCACACGGCTTTCACACGCGGCCTATGCCGCCGATTGCCTGCCGGTGCTGCGCGCGGTCGCCGAGTACGTGCAGATGCTTCCTGCCAGCGAGAGTCATCATCATGCCCAGCCAGGCGGGTTGTGGATCCACATGCTGGAGGTGCTCGATGCAGCATTGGCTTCCCGGGCGGGGCTTGAACTGCCGCAAGGGGTGGGCACCGAGGACCGCAAGCGACTGGAACATCGCTGCACGTACATGGTGTTTCTTGCTGCGCTGCTTCACGACGTGGGCAAGCCAGTCGCCGATCTGCGCATCACGGTTTTTCCGGACGATCCGCGACTCGGAAAACAATGGGCTGCACTGACCGGGCCGATGGACCTGGGGCAGTTCTACAGGGTGGAGTTCGCGCCCAAGGCCGAGCGCGACTATGAGCTGCATCAGCGGCTGCCGGCCATCCTGGCGCAGCGATTCATTCCTGCGAAGGCGGTCAAGTGGCTGGGCGACGAGCCGAAGCTGCTGGGCGAGCTGTTCAAGTACCTCAGTGGTGAAGACGTCCCCAGCTCTTTCCTACCCGACATCGTCCGGCAGGCGGACTCGGCATCCGTCAAGCGCAACCTCGCTTCTGGCCCGAGAACGCGGTTCGCGACGGCGAAGGCGGTGCCACTGATTGAAAGGCTGATGCAGGCCTTGCGTCGAATGTTGGCGCAAGGAGGGGTGTTGCCCTTGAACAAGCCGGGCGCCGCAGGTTGGGTGCATGACGGCGCTGTGTGGTTCGTCTGCGCGCGTCTCGCCGACGACCTGAGAGCTTATCTGGCGCAGCATGAATCAGCCGAAGGCATTCCCTCTGCCGCGATGAATGACCGCATCTTCGATGAGTTCGAAGGCTACGGTGCATGCGAACCCAATCCTGTTGGCGCTGGCGCAGTCTGGAAGGTCGAGGTGGAGCTTGACGGGGGCTGGAAGTCACCTCCGCTCACGGTGTTGAAGTTCCGGCTGGACAAGCTGTTCGGTCCTGATCCCACGACGTGGCCCGGGGTCATCGTGGGCAGCATCAAGGTGTTGGGATCAGCCTCAAAAACTGCCGCAGTCAATGCGGTTGTCCCTGTGCCGCAGGTCAGTGGGCAGCCCGGTGGAGCAACTGTCTCAACGGCTCAGCCTGCCGCAACATCGATTGCAGCCGCTGGGCCAGCGACGCTTCCCACTGTGACAGCAATGAAGCCTGTGGCGCTGAAGGCTGCGACACCTCTTGCCCCTGTCAGCCCGCCAGGGGCGACCGTGACTAAGCCGGTGAAACAGCCGTCCGTGTCAAAGCCGGCGCCAGCGGCTTCGCGAGACCTGCCGCCTGATCTGGCCCAATCTTCGGCCTTGGACATGATGGCGATGCCCCCCGACGACTGGGACGACGTGCAACCAGCGGTTGCCCCGCCCAGTGACCTGAAGCAACCTGCCGCGGCTGTCGCACCTGTCGCACCTGTCGTGGCGACCGTGGCGGCCATTGCTGTCGCCTCGCAGGAAGTTGTCCCACCTCAGGCTCTCGCTTCCCCACCAGCGACAGCGCGTGCGCAGGCGCAAGACGATTCGCCGTTTCTCAGCGCCGAAGACCAGGCCACGCTGTCCGCCATGGTCGCAACGCCGACGCCTGGCGCCAAGTCGATCAGTAGCGTTCCGCTCGCTGGGTCGCTGGTCACGCGGGAGGAATCGATTGCCGCGCCACAGCAGCCCCACCAGAAGCCCAAGAAGAGTCCAAAGCCTTCCAAGGATGCGAGCCCGGCAGCTAACGCGTTCTTCCTGTGGATTCAAAGTTCGATCGCCAACGGACACCTTAAATACAACGAGCCACAGGCCTTGGTGCACTTTGTTCCCGAAGGCATGTTGCTGCTGTCTCCTGGCGTGTTCCGGCGCTTTCTGGGCGATCACGACGGCGTCGAAAGCGGGCCCGTGGCGGCTTTGAGCCAGACGCATGGCGACAAAGCCATGGAGCGCCTGCAGAACGAAGTCGCCAAGTCGCCCTACACCCTGAGAAACGGTGATGAGAACTTGCACTACTACGCGTTCACGAAGCATGACGGTGGGGTGTCAGGGACCTCCGCGTTCTTCCTCGTGCCCCAGCCTCAGCTCTTCTTCAATCCTGTCCCAGCGTTGAACTCGCGCATCCTCAAGACCAGCAGGCCGGCTCGCAAGCTCAAGCCTGTTGGAACTGGCAGTGCGCAAAGCAAACCGTAAAGGAACGTCGTGACCCATTGGCCGGAAATTGCCGTATTGGTCGCAGGTGCCATCTACGCGACCTGGATGCTGAGGATGCTGTGGCGGGCAGGACCGCGCACCAACGATGCGCCCTCTCGTGCTTGCGCGAAGCCTGCGTCAACGCCTGAGGTTGCGATGCACGATCACAGTCATCGCCTTGTCTCGATACTGGAACTGAGCCAAGGTGGAGTGCATCAGCGCATCTCCGAAATTCGGCTGATCACCCAGAGCATCCGGATGCGACACCCGGATCTCTTTAAGCACGAAGCTGAATTACCCGGTTGGTTAAGCGCCACGGATAACTTTCTGTGTCAGCTGCGTGATGCGGCGTGGCCTGAGGGCAGCTCGGCAAGCCAAGACGATTTACGCCGGTGTGTTGAGACACACCAGGCGCGCCCTGACTACGACGCGCTGAGCCGCGCTGAGTTTTAAGAATCTCGCATGCAGATCAAGATCGAAAACGTCTATCGGCGGCCTTACGAGATCCTGCCCGCTGCAAGTGCTTTGGCTGCTGCCATTGCCTTAAAAACGTGGCCTGAGCTGTTTGTCATCCCGACGCAGGCCGCCATGGCCTGCTCTGCCGGCCTGACGGGGCTCGCAGCGGTACGTGGCATGCAGGCTCGCAGGATCGTGCGTTACCGCCGTAGCCTGCGACGCCTTCCAAGCTATGCGTTGGAGCCGAAGGACATTCCTCACGCTGGTGACGGATTGTTCTTTGGTCGGGGCTTCGAGTGGACACAAGCACACGTTCAGCGTCTGCATCAGGCACGTCAGCCCTACAACGCCCATCTGCTGAAGCTGGGTCGTCTGTACAAGTTCGCGCGGACCTATGAGCGCAGCCACCCGCAAGGCGATTGGCTGACCGACCTGACCCGCCGCAATGCGTGGTGGAACCCGGTGGAGCCGTTGGCGCCGCTGGGGGGGAAGCCTGAGATCCACGGCGTCGAGCCCGATGAGGAAGACATCTGGACGCCGCTGGCGGAGCTGACAAACCACGTCATCGTCTATGGCACGACACGGGTCGGCAAAACCCGCCTCGCGCAGCTCCTCGTCACACAGGACATACGGCGGGGCGATCCGACGTTCGTGTTCGATCCGAAGGGCGACGTGGAGTTGTTGCTGTCGATGTATGCGGAGGCCGTGCGGGCAGGGCGCGAGAAGGACTTTGTGATATTCCATCTCGGCTTCCCCGAGATCTCCGCCCGGTACAACCCCATCGGGTCCTTCGAGCAGGAGTCGGAAGTGGCGAGTCGAACGACGGGACAGCTCCCCGACGAAGGTCAGTCCTCCGCCTTCAAGGCGTTTGCCTGGCGCTATGTCAACACCATCGCACGCGCCATGGCCGCTACCGGTCAGAAGCCCGACATGACCAAAATCTATGCGTATGGTGTGAATGTCGACCCACTGGTGCGCGCCTATCTGGAATTCCGGCTCGACGTGCTCACCCCGAATTGGAAAGATTCCTTCGATCCAACTCCGACGAAGGATATGAAGGATCTCATCGCCAAGACGGAGCGCAATGGGCGCGACATCACGGTCATGCTGCTGGCGCGGCACTTCCGCGAGCTGGGCCACAAGGATCCGTTGGCAGACTCATTGACAGGCATCCTCTCCAACGACAAGACCTACTTCGAGAAGCTGGTCAACAGCCTGTATCCGCTGCTGGAGAAGATGACCACGGGCAAGCTGGCAGCGCTTATCTCTCCCGACTACATGGATTCGACCGATCCTCGCCTGTTGATGGAGTGGCAGACGCTGATCGCGCGCAATGCCATCGTGTATTGCGGATTCGATGCGTTGTCCATTCCTGACGTGGCCGAAGCGGTCTCGGCGTCCATGCTGTCGGACCTGACATCGGTCGCTGGCGCCTTGTACAAGCACGGCCTGGGGTATGGACAGTCAGTCACTGAAGCGCCGCGACGCATCCGGCTTCATCTCGATGAGGTCAATGAACTCATCGGCCCGTACTTCAAGCAGTTGGCCAACAAGGGCGGCGGTGCCGGCATGCAGATCACGGCTTACACGCAAACCGGCCAGGACATCGAGGTCAAGGTCGGCTCCCCTGCAGCTGCAGGTCAGATTGGCGGCAACCTCAACACGATGATCATGTTGCGCGTCAAGAACGAGGAGACAGCGAAGCTGCTGACATCGCAGCTCGAAGAGGTGCCGGTGTGGTCGGTCACGCCCGACAGCGGTGTGACCGACACAAACGATCCGGGCGACTTCGCCGACTTCAGCAGCCGCTCAGGCGACAAGCTCAGCTCCGAGAAGGTTCCGCTCGTCACACCGGCCATGTTGATGTCACAGCCCAAGGGACAAGCGTTCGCGCTGCTTGAAGGAGGGCGGCTGGTGCACGTACGGATACCGCTCGCTCTGCCTGAAAAGGATCTGGCAGTGCCGAGCAAGTGGACCGAGATGCTGCAGCACATGCGCCGACAGGCGGCGGAACTTTCTTCGCACGAAGATGCAATGGAAGACTTGACGATGGAGGGTACCGGAATTGGCTTCTAAGGGCACCTCGATGACGGATGGGCAGGCGTTCACAGCGCTGATCTGGCCACTGAGGACTGCCGCTTGGGCGTTGTTGCTGATCGCCATCTTCTGGATCTACGGCATCGCTGTACTCGCCGGGGTGGCGCTATGGCGCGAGCAAGACCCTGTATGGGCGATGCAGGAGCTTGCGCAGCAGGAGATTCAGCACTCTGCACAACTCAGCACGCCGGTGCTGGACCCCACCAGCTTAGCCATCCAGTTCGGCGATTCCGTGCATAGTGGTGTGATCGGACTGTTGACCAAGGCGATGCGCACCTTGCTCAATCTGCCCTCCCATCTGCCGGGACGTAAGGTAAGCCCGGGCGATGATCCCGATCCGGGCAAAACCTTCTTTGATCGTTGGTGGGCGTCCAACGGCGACATCGTTGAAACCTGTTTATGGGCCAACTATGTGCTCGCGATTCGCACCCTGGCCATCTTGTCGGGCGCGATCCCAATGCTTGCCCTGGCTTATGTTGTGGGTCTCACCGACGGGGCCTCGGCGCGCGCGATCAGGCGGGCAGATGCCGAGCGTGAATCGGCAAGCTTGTATCACCGCTTCAAGATCGCACAGCTGGAGATCATCGCGATCACGCTGATGGTCTATCTCGTCTGGCCGAATGCGCGCCTGCGCGTTGAGTGGGTCATCGTCGGCATGGTGCTGCTGTGCGCAGCGTGTGCCCGTATGCAGGTCGCCTACTACAAGAAGTACGCCTGATGTCGGAAACCATGCGTCCTACCTTTTGGGGGTAGTAACCCTGAGTGTTCTCTCCGAAAATAGTTCGTGGTGCTATGCACTTGGAAACGATGACAGGGAGCGAAGAGAACAATGAAGGTGCGTGAGCTGATGGAAGAAGTTAGGGACTTAAGTGTTTGGTCGCCGTACACGACGAGAACATACAAGTCATGTGTGGACTTAATTTGCGCAGAGTTTGAGCATGGTGATCCAGATCTGGACGACATCAGCACACATTGGTTGACGCAGTACCGGGCTCGTTGCCTTCGATCTCTAAGTCCCGTCACCTTTAATTCTCGACGTAGGCATTTGTCGAGGCTGTGGAAACACGCAGTCGATCGCAAGTACATCAAAGAGAACGTGATTCGCCTTGTGGGTCCCGCCCCGGTGCCACGCAAGCCGAAGGCAATTCCTCGCGACGATTTGGCAAAGTACCTTGAAGTGTTGGACAGTACAAAGCGCGTTCTACCTAACGGAACCGCGGTTGACATGTTCGCACCGAAGTTCTTTTGGATTGGGGTCGTTAAGACCTTCTATTCAACGGGAATGCGTCTTCGGCAGTTGGTTGGCCTGCAGTGGAGGGACATCGACTGGAACGCTCGATCTATTCAACTGCGCGCAGAGACGAGCAAGACGAAGCGCGAGTGGGAGATCCCGATTTCCGATTCGCTGCTTCCGGTATTGGAAGACCTACGTCGGCGAACGATTGATTTAGTAGGTAACGACATCGGTCGCCGGCAAGTGTTTTGCCTTCCGCTCTTTTCCGACAGGCGCGCCTCCTTCAAGCACAAAGAGATGACCGCCGACAGAGTGATGAAGTTCTTTCTGAAATTTCGTTCTTTCCAGGACGATAGTTCGGTGCGCATGACGGCGCACAACATCCGACACACGACCGCAACGCAACTTCTGCGAGGAGTGGCGAACATCAAGGTTGTTCAAGAGCTTCTTGGCCATACCACTTCGCACACGACCCTCCAGTACGTGCATCCGGATCTCGACGACCTGCGTTCCGCAGTCAATTTGCTGTAACACATAACTGAGCAACTGTTTGACGCGTGATTTATTAGGTATAAACTTGTCACTGAGAGGGCTTGTAGCGAAGGTTCGCCGCATGGGATTCGGGTCTGCCCGATGACCTCTCCAAGTTGTCAGACCGACGCTGTCGGCAATTGGTAGGGAATTGGACTCATAATCCTTTGGTCGCAGGTTCAAGTCCTGCACGGCCTACCAAAATCCAAGCACGTTGAATCGCTCAACTTCGACCCTCCCGCAGGGGGACGGTTGCTGAAGTACGGCCTCTCAAGGTGCATACGCTATCCAAAACAGGCAAGAGTAGCGAACAGATAGCGCTTGAACGCGCTTGCCAGTTCCTACGAGTCGGCACAGCAAGCTGATCAATTTTCCCCACACTCTATTGATGCGCTGAGCCATTGGTATGCTGGCCGCTGTCATTCATACTTACTGCGCAAATACGCGCATGTAAGTTTTTGATATGTCGCGGCTCTGGGTTTCATTACCGCGGATGATTATCCGTTGCCCGCCCCACAGCATTGACAACCATCGTTTGAAGCTTCTGGAACGCAGAGGATCACGATGGGCTGTCATATGGCCTTTGGTGGATTGGTAGTGCAATCTGCAGCGATGGGCAGCCAATAGCCCCAATAAGCAAGGGAGGGTGCTGGAATGAAGGATACGATTCGCTCGAATTTCGAGATGCTTCGCCCGTACGAGCCTCAGCTTTGGCGGCTTGGTGCGTTGGCCGAACGGTATTTTTCGGAGGACCCGAATACCAGCCTTCTTAAATTGCGGCAGCAAGCTGAGTTGCTTGCCCAGTCGCTTGCGGCACGCGGCGGCCTCTTTGTCTCCCAAGAAGAGAGCCAATACGATCTGCTCCGTCGCCTTCAAGGCGAGAGTTTTCTACCGCGCGAAATAAAAGGGCTGTTCGATCAAATTCGAATCACGGGCAATGCGGCCAGTCATGCCCTGGAGGGAGATCACGCGAAAGCCTTAGCCACATTAAAGCTGTCGTGGCAACTGAGTCTCTGGTTTCACCGTACGTTCAAGCAGGCTGACTTTCGATCGGGTCCGTTCATCCCGCCGACACCACCTGCAGATGAATCTGCCGAACTCAAGCGTGAGCTTGAATCGCTGCGTCAAGCTGTTTCTGACCACCTGGCAAAACATGAGGAAGTGGCCAGTGATCTGCTGGCCACGCGCACCCAACTGTCGGCCGTCAGCGAAGAGCGGACGGTCTGGGAGCTCATCGCCACTGAGTCCAAGCAAGACAAGGCCAGGCTGGCAATCAACTGGCCCAGCTTCAAGCGCAGGCCGCGGCGGCCCCGGAAGGCAAGGTTGTGCGTCAGCCACCCGGGCCGCAAGTCTTGTTCACCTGGACGAGGCGCAGACGCGTCGGATCATCGATCAACAACTGCGCCAGGCAGGCTGGGAGGCCGACTCAGAAGTCTTGCGCTACAGCCAAGGCGTGCGACCTGTACGCGGCCGCAACATGGCCATCGCTGAATGGCCTTGCCAAGGGTATTCCGCCGATTACGTGCTGTTCCAAGGGCTGACGCCCATGGCTGTTGTCGAAGCCAAGCGCAGTATCAAAGATGTGTCTGCGGATCTTCAGCAAAGCAAACGCTACAGCCGCACGTTCTCGCCGTCCGATGAAACGCAACTCCATGGGCAGAACTGGGGCGATCAAGCCGAATTCCGCATTCCGTTCGTGTTTGCCACCAACGGCAGGCCCTACCTGCGCCAGTTGGCTACAAAGAGCGGCATCTGGTTCTGCGACCTACGGCGGCGCGACAACCGCAGCCAGGCCTTGGATGGGTGGTACAGCCCTGAAGGCTTGAACGCGCTGCTGCAAATCGATGAGTCCAAGGCCGATGCCGAGTTGGACCATACGCCGTTCAACTATGGCTTCCACCTGCGCCCATACCAGCAAGCGGCCATTCGAAAAACAGAGGCATGCATTGCCAATGGCCAGCGCGAGATCTTGTTGGCCATGGCGACGGGCACCGGCAAAACCAAGACTTGCATTGCACCCATCTACCGCTTGCTCAAAGCAAAGCGGTATCGGCGCATCCTGTTCCTGGTGGATCGCTCTGCGCTGGGCGAGCAAGCCGCCAATGCATTCAAAGACACGCAAATGGAGCGCCTTCAGACTTTTGCAGAAACCTTTGGCATCAAGGAGTTGGATGCCCAAAGTCCGGATGCAGATACAGCCGTCCACATCGCTACTGTGCAAGGCATGATGCGCCGCGTGCTATTTCCCGCGAAAGGAGTTGCACCGCCCACGGTGGATCAATACGACTGCGTCGTGATCGATGAATGCCACCGTGGCTACACCCTGGACCGAGAGATGTCCGACACCGAGCTAAGCTTCCGAGGCTTTGATGACTACATTTCCAAATATCGGCGGGTACTGGATTACTTCGACGCCGTGAAAATCGGGTTGACCGCTACGCCCGCCCTGCACACCAGCCAGATCTTTGGCCCGCCCGTCTACAACTACAGCTACCGAGAGGCCGTGATCGACGGCTATCTGGTGGATTACGAACCACCTATTCAAATCAAGACCCAACTCACCGAAGGTGGCATGACCTGGGCGATGGGTGATGAGGTCAAGGTCTACAACGCTCAGCGCAACCAGATTGAATTGTTCAATGCGCCTGACGAAATCAAGTTCAAAGTGGAGGATTTCAACCGCAAGGTCATCACTCGGCCGTTCAACGAAGCGGTGTGCAGCTATCTGGCTCAAGAGATTGATCCCAGTGGTCGCCGCAAGACCTTGATCTTCTGTGTATCGAGTGATCACGCCGACATGATCGTCGATGTGCTGAAGGCCGCGCTTGAGCAGCAGTACGGAGGCATCGAAGACGATGCCGTTATCAAGATCACTGGCAACGCAGACAAGCCGTTGGAGCTGATCCGTCGCTTCAAGAATGAGCGCTTGCCTAATGTGGCAGTCACTGTCGACCTGCTCACGACCGGAATCGATGTGCCCGAGATCTGCAACCTGGTCTTTCTGAGGCAGGTCACCAGCCGCATTTTGTTCGACCAAATGCTAGGCCGTGCCACCCGCTTGTGCAGTTTCGATAACGAGCCGAAGGACAGCTTCCGCGTGTTTGATGCGGTGCGCATCTTTGAATCGATCGGCGACATGAGCGACATGAAGCCCGTGGTTGTTGACCCGAAGCTCAGCTTTGCCCAGCTGGAACGTGAACTCACCGAGTTCGAAACTGATGCGGCACGCAAACTGGTGCGTGACCAGTTTCTGGCAAAGCTCCAAGTCAAGAAGCGCCATCTGAAAGGCCAAGCTGCGCAAGACTTCGAGACGAAGGCAGGCATGTCCCCGGAAGCCTTCATTCAGCACCTCAAAACTCTGAGTTTGGCCGAGGTGGCGACCTGGTTTACGCAGCACCCCGATCTCGGTGAAATTTTGGATCGCAAGGCTGACGGCAACGGCCCGCCGCTCTACGTATCGGACCACCCCGATGCCTTTTTAAGTACAGCCCGTGGCTATGGCAAAGCAAACAAGCCAGAAGACTATTTGGACGCATTCAAGGCGTTTATCACCAGCCGCAGCAACGACCTCCCCGCTTTGATGGCTGTGCTGACCAAGCCTCGGGATTTGACACGCAAGCAACTCAAAGAGCTGGTTGTGGCGTTGGATCAGGCGGGTTTCAGCGAGACGCGCCTCGCGACCGCCTGGCGCGAAATGAGCAACCAAGACATCGCCGCACGCATCGTGGGCTACATCCGGCAGGCGGCGCTGGGGGATGCTGCTACCCTACAGTGGGCGAGTGGATCACGCGCTGCAGACCCTGCTCGGCAAGCCGCCGAGTGGTCAGCCTTGGACTACACCGCAACGTGACTGGCTCAAGCGCATCGCGGCGCAAACCAAAGCCAATCTTTTGGTGGACCGCGAAACCATCGACGACCCCGATTTGCTCTTCAAGCGCGAAGGCGGTGGCTTCGCCCGCCTCGACAAAGTATTCAACGGCCAGCTCCAACCGGTGCTTGACGCTTTCAACGACGCGCTCTGGGCCCCGCCAGCTCAGAGCGCCTAATGATCTGATTTCTCATGTCCACCCGCCCCCAAGCCGCCCAAGACATTGGCGCCAAACTCTGGTCGCTTTGCCATGTGCTTCGTGACGACGGCGTCACCTATCACCAATACCTCAGTGAGCTGACCTACCTGCTCTTTCTCAAGATGATGAAGGAGACGGCGCAGGAGGCTCGGCTCAAGGTGTGGGTGCGGCCGAAGAAAGGTGAACCCCCTGTCGAGCAGCCAGGCACCCGCTGGGACGACCTGCGCACTGCCTCCGCCCCTGAGCGGCTGGATGCCTACAAAGAAATGCTGCTGAGCTACGGCTTGCATGGCCAAGGCGCGGTGCAAGAAATCTATGCCAATGCCAATACCTTCATCACCAAGCCGGCCACCCTCAGCAAGCTGGTGACGGACATCGACGCGCTGGATTGGTACAGCGTGCAGCGTGATGACCTGGGCGACCTGTACGAGAACCTGCTGGAGCGCAACGCGACCGAGAAGAAGAGCGGTGCCGGCCAGTACTTCACGCCACGCAATCTGATCGACAGCATCGTGGCCTTGATGAAGCCTCAGCTGAGCGACGTGATCCAAGACCCCGCCGCGGGCACTTGCGGCTTTCCGATTGCGGCCAACAACTACCTGCGGCAACACAACGACTTCGACGGCCTGAGCGAAGACCTGCAGCGGCGTTACCGGCATGCCACCTTCTACTGCATGGAGCTGGTACAAGACACCCATCGCCTGGCGCTGATGAACATGCTGTTGCATGGCATTGAAGGCGGCGTGGCGTATGGCGACACCTTGGCGGCGAAGGCACAGGCTTGCCACCGGCCACCCTGATTTTGTCCAACCCCCCGTTCGGCACCAAGAAGGGCGGCGGCCTGCCCACCCGCAAAGACCTGACCTACGAGACCAGCAACAAGCAGTTCGCCTTCCTGCAGCACATCTATCGCAACCTGGCGCCCGGTGGCCGCGCCGCTGTGGTGCTGCCTGATAACGTGCTGTTCGAGAGCAATGTCGGTACCAGCATTCGCCGTGACCTGATGGAAAAGTGCAATCTGCACACGATCCTGCGCCTGCCCACCGGCATCTTCTACGCCCAGGGCGTTAAGACCAATGTGCTGTTCTTCACCAAGGGCAAGAAGGCCGACAAGGGCAACACGAAAGAGGTGTGGGTCTACGACATGCGCGCCAACATGCCGCAGTTCGGCAAGCGCACCCCATTCACTCGCGACTACTTCCGCACCCCCGCCGATGCGCCGCCAGAGTCGCCACGCGACAAGTTCGAAGACGTCTTCGGCGACGACCCCTGTGGCGGCCCAGCCGCATTGGCGCAGCGTGTAGACGGCGGCGAGGCCGGGCGCTGGCGCCGCTTCACCCGCGAGCAGATTGCCGAGCGTGGCGACAACCTCGACATCAGCTGGCTGAAAGACGACAGCGCTGAAACAGCTCAGGCGCAGCGCGACGATCCCGCACTGGTCGCCCGCTTGCTGCAACGCGAACTGGGCAGCGCCATGGCCGAACTGCGCGCGCTGCTGGAGGAGTTGGGTGAAGACCCCGACGCACCACTGGAAGAGTTGTTGGTCGGAGAACCGCTGACCGACGAGACGCAACCATGAGTGAGCTGAACGCACTGGCGGCAGCTCCTCAACCCGGCCTGCTGCACGAAGAACTGCGCGCACTGATCGCCGCGAGCCGCCAGCGTCTGGCGGGTGCGGTGAATGCCGAGTTGACCCGGCTCTATTGGGCGGTCCGCCAACGGCTCAGCACGGAGGTGCTGGGCGGCGAGCGGGCGAGCTACGGCAGCCAGTTGATCGACCAACTGGGCCAGCAACTGGCGCAAAAGTTTGGCCGGGGCTTCGAGTCGCGCAATCTGCGCCGCATGGTCAAGTTCGCTGTGGCCTTTCCAGACGCGGCCATTGTGTCGACGCTGTCGACACAATTGAGCTGGAGCCATTGGGTGGCCATCGTGGCGCTCAAGACATCGCAGGCTCGCACCTTTTACGCCCAGCATGCGGCACAAGACGGCTGGAGCGTGCGAGCGCTGGGCCAGCAGATCGATCGCAAGGCTTTCGAGCGCACCGAGATCGCCCGTGCGCAGGCGCCCGGCCTGGCGGCCTCACCCGCCACCGCTTTCAAAGATCCGTACTTTCTGGACTTTCTGGGGTTGCGCCAGGGCCATGACGAAGCCGATCTGGAATCGGCCATCCTGCGCCAGCTGGAAACCTTCATCCTGGAGCTGGGCCATGGCTTTGCCTTTGTGGAACGGCAGAAACGCATGGTCATTGACGGCGATGACTTCTACCTCGACCTGCTTTTCTACCACCGCAGGCTGCGCCGCCTGGTGGCCATCGAGCTGAAGCTGGGCCGCTTCAAGGCCGTACACAAAGGGCAGATGGAGCTGTACCTGAAATGGCTGGACAAACACGAGCGCCAAGAAGGAGAAGAGGCGCCCATCGGCTTGATCCTCTGCGCCGAATCCAGCCGAGAGCAAGTGGAACTGCTGCAAATGCACAAGGACGGCATCACCGTGGCCGAGTACTGGACCGAGCTACCGCCCAAGGCGGAACTGGAGGCGCAGCTGCACGCGGCGCTGCTGGATGCGCGTGAGCGGCTGGCGTGGCGTGGGTTGTTGTTGGCGGGCAATGGCGATGAGTGAATTTGCGCTCGACCCAGCCGACCTGCCTGCGACATGGATCAGCACCAATCTTGGGGCAGCTGTGCCGTACGGCAGCACGATCAAAGCTAAACCCGGGGACATCGCCGACGATCACTGGGTGCTTGAGCTTGAGGACATTGAAAAGGAAATCTCTCGGCTACTGAACCGAGCGACCATGCACCAGCGGCAATCGAAGAGCACCAAAAATCGCTTTTACTCGGGTGACATTCTTTACGGCAAGCTGCGGCCGTATCTCAACAAGGTGTTGATCGCAGACCAGGACGGCTTTTGCACGACCGAAATCGTGCCAATTGCCACCGGAGAACACCTCGACACTCGCTACCTCTTCCACTGGTTGAAGCACCCGGTGTTCCTCAAGTACGTAGAGGCTCAAAGCCACGGCATGAACATGCCGCGCTTAGGTACGGAGGCCGGCCGGGCGGCCCCATTGGTTCTGGCACCAAGAGCAGAACAAACCCGCATCGCCGACCAACTCGACACCCTGCTGGCCCGTATCCAAGCTTGCCAGGACCGCCTGGATGCCATCCCCGCCTTGCTCAAGCGGTTTCGGCAGGCGGTGTTGGATGCTGCGACCTTGGGTCAACTCACAGAAGATTGGCGAGAGGCAACAGGGTTGAGTTTCGAATGGAAAGAACTCGTGCTTCAGGACATTGCTGACGTGCAAGGCGGGGTCACCAAGGACGCCAAGAAGCAGTCTGAATCTGATGATGAGGTGCCATACCTTCGTGTCGCGAACGTACAGCGTGGTTACCTCGATCTGAGCGACGTGAAGACCATACGTGTGCCATCGGCAAAGCTTGAACAGTTGCTTCTTGAACCCGGCGATGTTCTGTTTAACGAGGGCGGTGATCTCGACAAACTCGGGCGCGGTTGGGTGTGGGAAGGCCAGATTCCGCGTTGCACGTTTCAGAACCATGTTTTCCGTGCTCGATTGCGGGACTCCAACAACCAGCCGAAGTTTGTCTCGTGGTGGGGCAACTCCCGGGGGCTTGAATATTTCGTTAGGTCAGGAAAGCAAACGACCAACCTCGCTTCGATAAATAAGACGATGCTGTCTCGGCTTCCTATTGCTCTCCCTTGCGCGTCGGAGCAGGCAGAAATCGTCCGCCGCGTCGAAGCCCTTTTCAAACTCGCAGACCGGATCGAAGCTCACTACACCACCGCCATTGCCCAAGCCCAGCGCCTCACTCCGCTGACACTGGCCAAGGCCTTCCGTGGCGAGTTGGTGCCGCAGGATGCTAACGACGAACCTGCCAGCGTCCTGCTGCAGCGCATGGCTGAAGGCCAGGCCAAGACCGTGAAGACGCCACGCGGCCGAGCTCGAGGCAAGAAGCCCGTTGAGGCTCCAACCACGATACCGGTGACACGCCATGACTGGGCGACCTTGCCCCCTGACGCATGGGCCGACAGCGCGCCACTTGACGAGCACACGGTGACCGCGCAGCTCACCGCAGTGCTGAAGGCCTGGGGTCAGCCGATGCCGCAGGACCAAGCGCGCCTGGCCACGCTGCTGTGCCTGCAGCCGCGTCTTTGCACCGCGGCGCTGCCCGCCGATCAAGCTACGCAATGGCGCCGTTTGGTAGGCAAGGCGGCGAACCCTTTGCCCACTCAGGTGGCAATACTGTTCGTTTAAGTAATTTTCTGCCATGATTGGCGCCTTGCATCAGCGG
>CAXTCD010000110.1:0-17219 GCA_964242145.1 uncultured Rhizobacter sp. | reverse complement strand
CCAGAGCCGCGCGGCCCCGATGAACCGCGCGCGAGCCATGCGCCTCATGAAGAGCCGAGCTGGATGACCGCTATCTTCGAAACGCTTTCCGATGTGCCGGCCGCGACCATCGCCGCCAACTGGCTGAGGCGGTGGTGGAACAACCACCCTTGGCGCACGACGCTCGATCTGGCAAGCGCGGTGGCGACCGAACTGGCGGTGCCTGTCGCCAAGCGTCACCCGTGGCTGCTGCTCGGTGGCGGTGTGCTGGCGGGCGTTTTGGCGACACGCCTGCGACCCTGGCGCTGGATCTCCGGTACCGCCATCGTCGCTGGCCTCATTCCGCGCCTGGACACGCGCACGCTGCTGCATTGGATGACCGACATCGTGACGGCCATGGGCCATTCAGCGGGCCCGGAAACGGATCACGATGAAGGGCCACCACATCACGCAGGCACTGCATCGCCAGACTTGTCGCAAGCTGCATCACCGTTCGCCAGCGGCGGCCCCGATGCACCACAGCCAGATCGGCCACGAGATCCATTTCAGCGCCAGGCTAACCGCTCATCTGAACTGCACCACAACTCACCTTGAATGCGCTGGCACGCATCTCCCAAAGCGCGCTTCGGCGCGCTTTTTTAATAGACAGGGTTTACCTTTCATGCCGCTCTCTGGCATCTCGAAGGGACGCCGAAGTGCCCGGCCCCGTCCTACAGAGGCTCCCGCTGGCGTCCGATGGTTCGTCTGAAGCCTCGCTTCTACAGTAACTCCATCGATCAACATGCCTCGCCAAACAGCCAAACTGCGAAGCGACCAACCAGGAGTTTCATCATGCTCAAGTGGGCCCTGATTTTTGCCGTGATTGCCGCCATTGCCGGTGTATTCGGCTTCACCGGCATCGCCGCAGGCGCGGCCGGCATTGCGAAATTCCTGTTTGCCTTGTTCCTGGTTCTGTTCATGGCCGTCGTGCTGATCGGCCTGTTCAGTGCCAAAGCGATTACCGGCAAATAGCCATCGCACACGAGACGCAGAACACGTTTGAACAACCCTCGTTCTTCACCGCTCAACGGAGATTTACATGCCTGACGACAACAAGGGGTTGCCCCCCAACAACCGCAAGCTCGCGCTGGATCAGCGCGGTCTCGACGCCGCAAAAACTCACCTCGACGATGGCGCACTGACGCCAGCGTACGGGCCGTGGCGTGAAGACATCGTCGACCTGCTGAATGGTGCGTTGGCTACCGAACTGGTTTGTGTCCTGCGCTACAAGCGCCATCATTTCACTGCCGCTGGTCAAGCATCTCCCAAGATTGCAGAAGAATTCATGGTGCACGCACTGGCTGAAGCCGGTCATGCTGACCGCCTGGCAGAGCGCATTGTTCAACTGGGCGGCAGTCCCAACTTCAACCCGGACGACCTGACCAAACACAGTCATGCCGAATACGACGAATCCACCGACTTGCAGTCGATGGTTCGCGCTAACCTTGTGGCAGAGCGCATTGCCGTGGAAGCCTATCGCCAGATGATCACGCTGATCGGCGACAAAGACCCGAGCACACGGCGCATCCTCGAAGACATTTTGGCCGACGAGGAAGAACATGCCGACGAACTGAAAGATTGGCTCGAAGCCTGATTCGAGCTGGTGAGGAGGCCCGCGCAGGTGGGGGCCTTTGCACGACAGACCCACCACCGGCCAAGCCTCGAATTGGCGCGCCACGGCGCGTTCACCGAAGTTTTTCAACTAAAAGGAGATTCACCATGAATGCACGTCACCTGATCGCCGCGGCCGCTGCCGCTCTCACGCTCACCATCACCGCCGGCTGCGCCGTCGGTCGTGACCAATCCACCGTCGGCCAATATGTCGACGATGCGACGATCACCACCACCGTGAAGACGCGCTTCGTGGAAAACAAGGAAGTCGCCGCTTCATCGATCAGCGTTGAAACGCTGAACGGTACGGTGCAGCTGTCGGGCTTTGCGAAGAACGCCGAAGAAAAGTCGACTGCCGAATCGATTGCTCGCAATGTGAAGGGCGTGAAGTCGGTCAAGAACGACATCGCGATCCGCGCGCCGCAGCAATAAGCGCGAGGCGCGATCGCGTCTCGCAGCCCTGCGCTGTCAGGCACAGGGCTGACACAGCTCAAAAGGCTCGCAGTCGCGAGCCTTTTTCCATTGCGCCTTGCTTCGGCCTTTCATACGGAACTTCGCATCCCATACATGAGAGATGGATTGCAGACTTACGCTTGAAGATCCGACTCATGCTCAAGGCTTACATGCCCGACGTCCCCAAGCTACCGGGCACTCGATCGTTCTTTCATGAGTCGGTGCGAAGGGCATCCCTGGACACAGCAGAGGGTGCTCCACAAGGAAGCCGTAGCGCGCACGACCTGGGGTTGCCGCGGGCCCGATCGAACCCACAAAGCGAAGCATTGCGATGGCAAGGTCGAGGTGAAATCATGCCGCCTCAGCAAACACACCTCCGCCGACTCGAAATGCATCCCCCTCAAGCGCAGCAACTCCAACGAGGATGCCTGTCGGTCAAGGCACACTCCCTTTGACCCACCGCGCCGGGATTGCGCCACGCGACAGCGAAAACCGCAACAGCGCTCGAACTCGTGAGTGCGACGGAGCCCCCGTCACAGTGCTGTGCAGCACGATGACCGCCGCGATGGGCGCCGAAGCGCAAAGCTCGCCAGCCATAAAAAAAGGAGCCTCAACTCTGCGTTGAGGCTCCTTTCATTGGCTGATGTAACGGGGCTGAAGTAGTCAGGACTTAACGCGCCTTGGCCTATCAAGCATGTTCTACGAGCCCCAGCGCCTGACAAAACAGGCGCCAAGTGACTCCGCTATCAGCGGCCAAAACCACTCGGACGTGGGCGCTGTGGCTTGCCGCCAAATCCGCCCTTGCCCGCAGGCGCACCGGCAGGCTTGCGTGGCGCAAAGCTCGCGCCAGTGCGATCGGCCGACGGGGCGCGATCGAACGCACCGCGTGAAGGCATCGGTTGGCCGTGCGGAATGAAGACGCTGTCACGGCGATCGCCCCCTTGATCGGCCGCGCTGCGATCGAACGGTGCACGTTCACGCGGTGCAAAACCTTCGCCGCGGGATGGGCCGCTCTTGTTGAACGGGGGCTTGCTGCCACCGCCAAAGCTCTTGCCATGACCGCCGGGGCGGCCTTGGCCGAACGGCTTGCCACCGCCGCCGAAACGACCTCCGCCACCTTCAGGGCGCGAAGGGAACAGGCGCGGCTCAGGGCTCTTCGGCTCAAGGCCGACGATGGTGGCCACAGGAATGTTCTGCGTCGTGAACTGTTGGATGCGGCGAATCATGCCGCTGTCCATGCGCTCGGCCAGTGTCACGGCCAAGCCATTGCGGCCGGCACGGCCGGTGCGGCCGATGCGGTGCACATAGTCTTCGGCCTTCATCGGCAGACCGTAGTTGATGACATGACTGATGGTCGGCACATCGATGCCGCGGGCCGCGACGTCAGTGGCAACCAGCACCTTCAACTGCTTGTTGCGCAGGCCTTGCAGCACGCGGGTGCGACGGCCTTGCGGCATGCCACCGTGCAGCGAAGCCACGGCATGGCCCATGTCGGCCAAGCGGTCGGCCAGCCAATCGGCGTCACGCTGGGTGCTGGTGAACACGACAGCCTGTTCCATTTCCTTCTGGGTCAGGATGTGGTCGAGCAACGCATCCTTGTGCGACTTGTTATCGGCCCAGTGCAGGCGCTGTTCGATGTTTTCGTGGGTGTCGGTGTGCGACGCCACTTCGATGCGCTGCGGGTCACGCAACAGGTCTTGCGCCAGGCGGCCGACGCTGCCGGCAAAGGTCGCGCTGAACATAACCGTCTGACGCTCTTGCGGAAGGTTATCCACGATCATCTTGATGTCGTCGATGAAGCCCATGTCCAGCATGCGGTCGGCTTCGTCGAGCACCAGCATCTCGACGTTTTCAAGGATCGCCTTGCCCGATTGCATGTGGTCCATCAGGCGACCTGGCGTTGCGATCAGGATGTCGAGCGGGCCGCGCAGGGCCTTCAACTGGGCGCCATAAGGCACGCCGCCGACCACCGTGGTCACGCGCAGGCCTTGCACATGGCGGCCATAGACGGTGGCCGCTTTGTCGACCTGCATTGCCAGTTCGCGGGTTGGCGCCAGCACCAGGATGCGCGGGCCGTAGACCACACCCTTTTCGCGGCGCTTCGTGTTGTCGCCACGTGCGATCAGGATGCGCTGCAGGGCCGGCAGCACGAAGGAAGCGGTCTTGCCGCTGCCGGTGCTGGACGACACCATCACGTCCTTCCCTTCCAGCGCGAGCGGAATGGCACGGGTTTGAACGTCGGTGGGGGTGGTATAGCCGGAATCAGCTACCGCTTTGATCAAGGCTTCGTGGAGGCCCAAGGTTTCAAAAGTCATCGTCTTCTTTCTTCTCAAACACGGCGCCACAAACATGCATGTGCATGGCGCATGCGCCTGCAAGCATAGAGGCTTGCCAATCAGTCGCTGGGGAGAACGTCCAAACCGATACCGATGGGAACCATCGGCGTGTGGCAATCAGGAACAGTCAAAGCGACGGCATCGCCGCCAACCATTCCCAAAAAGGGGTTCGAACAGGCCGCACAACTTGCGTTGCGGGAAGACTCGATGAGGTCAGAGGGGATGAACGAAAGTGCTGCAATTCGTCCGCAGCACAGCCCACAAGTATAACGAAATTCGGGTTTTCCCCAAACCTTTATTTCACAAGGAAATGCTCGCGGTAATAGGACAGTTCATCGATGGACTCATGGATGTCGGCCAGCGCGGTATGCGCCTGAGCCTTCTTGAAACCGGAGAGGATCTCGGGTTTCCAGCGCTTGGCCAGTTCCTTCAGCGTGCTCACATCCAGATTGCGGTAATGGAAGAAGGCTTCGAGCTTGGGCATGTAGTTGGCGAGGAAGCGGCGGTCCTGGCAAATGCTGTTGCCACACATCGGCGACGTGTTCTTCGGAACATAGCGCTTCAGGAATTCGATGGTCTGCGCCTCAGCGCTCGTCTCATCGATCAAGGACGCCTTGACGCGATCAACGAGGCCGCTGCGGCCATGTGTGCCCTTGTTCCATGCGTCCATGCCGTCCAGCATCGCGTCGGTCTGATGGACCGCGAACACCGGCCCTTCGACGCGGCGCGTCAATTGCGCATCGGTGACCACGACGGCGATCTCGATGATGCGGTCTTTGTCGGGGTACAGACCGGTCATCTCCAGATCGATCCAGATCAGGTTCTGGTCGCTGCTCGGCAGCGGCGCGTCCAGCGGCGCAGAAGAGGCTTCGCTCATGTCGCTTACTCCTTGGGTTTGTGCTTGCAGACATTCTCGCAGCCTACACTTGCGGCCTATGACTTCCTCCGCCCTGACCCTGCTGTTTGCCGCGACGCTGCTGGCTTCGCTGCTGGTGAAATTCTGGTTGGCGACGCGCCAGATCCGGCATGTTGCCGCGTACCGCAGCGCCGTGCCCGCCGCGTTTTCGCAGACCATCACACTGGCCGCCCATCAGAAGGCGGCCGACTACACCATCGCGAAAGCACGCTTCGGCCTGATCACAATGGCGTTCAGCGCTGCAGTGCTGCTGGGCTGGACGCTGCTCGGCGGCCTCGATGCATTGAGCCTCGCATTGCGCGACACCATCGCGGCAAGGTTCGGCAACATGGCTTATCAGATCGCGCTGCTGGGCGCCTTCTCAGTCATCAGCAGCGTGCTCGACCTGCCCTTCGAGCTGTACCAAACCTTCCGCCTCGAGCAGCGCTTCGGTTTCAACAAGCTGACACCCAAGCTGTGGTTCGCGGACCTGATCAAGAACAGCCTGGTCGGCATCGTGATCGGCCTGCCGATCGCGGCGCTGATCCTGTGGCTGATGGGTGCGGCCGGCCCGGCTTGGTGGGCCTGGGCCTGGGGCGCCTGGATGGCGTTCACCTTGACCATGCTCGTGATCTACCCGACCGTGATTGCACCGCTGTTCAACAAATTCGAGCCGCTGGCCGATGAATCGCTGAAGCAACGTGTGCAGAACCTGATGACCCGCAGCGGCTTTCGTGTGCAGGGCCTGTTCGTGATGGACGGCAGCCGGCGCTCGGCGCATGCCAACGCTTATTTCACCGGCATGGGCGCCTCGAAGCGGGTGGTGTTCTTCGATACCTTGCTGGCCAAGCTGTCGCCGGGCGAGGTCGAAGCAGTGCTGGCCCACGAACTCGGCCACTTCAAGCACAAGCACGTGACGAAGCGGATGTTCTCGATGTTTGCGATGAGCCTGGGCGGCTTCGCGCTGCTGGGCTGGCTGTCGGCACAAAGCTGGTTCTATACCTCGCTGGGTGTGCAGCCGGCGATGAATGCGCCCAACGATGCGCTGGCGCTGTTGCTGTTCCTGCAAATCGTTCCGGTGTTCAGCTATTTCATCTCGCCGCTGTTTGCGCAGCTGTCGCGCAAGCACGAGTTCCAGGCCGACGCCTATGCCTGTACTCAAGCAAGCGGCCATGACCTTGCTGCCGCCTTGCTGAAGCTCCAGGAAGACAATGCCTCGACCTTGACGCCCGACCCGCTGTACGTTCGTTTCTATTACTCCCATCCCGCTGCATCCGAACGGTTGGCGGCCCTTTCACTTCAAGCGAGTTGATGCATGCAAAATCTTCTTCACCTGAAATGCCAGAACCGCTCCGGCGAGCCGATGGGCGATGCTGAAATCCACAGCCACCTCGGTCAGGTCAGCGGCTGGAGACTCCATGCAGGCGCCATCGAGAAGCCCTTCAGCTTCAAGAATTACCACGAGACCGTCGCCTTCGTGAATGCCCTTGCCTGGATCGCCCACACCGAAGACCACCACCCCGAACTGACGGTGAGCTACGACCGCTGCGTCGTGCGCTTCAACACCCATTCGGTCGGCGGTATTTCGGTCAACGATTTCATCTGCGCGGCCAAGGCCGACGCTCTGGTGGCCTTTGTTGCTTGATGGACCGGCACGCGTGGTGACGCGTTGAGCAAGTTCGACGCCCTGGACCAGGGGCTGGTGGTTGCAGGCTATGGCCGCCACTACATCATTGAAACCCCCGACGGCGAGCGCATCACCTGCCACCCGCGTGGCAAGAAAAGCGACTGCGTGGTCGGGGATCGCGTGCGCTGGCAGGTCTCGGGCGATGAAGGTGTGATCGAGCACGTCGAGTCACGCCGCAACCTGCTGTTCCGCCAGGACGAATGGAAGACCAAGGCCTTCGCCGCCAACCTTGACCAGATTTTGGTGATGGTGGCCAGCGAGCCGGTGTTCAGCGAATCGCAACTGGCTCGCGCGTTGATGGCCGCCGAAAGCGCCGGCATCGCAGCGCATGTGCTGCTGAACAAGGCCGACCTGCCTTCGATCACCGCGGCCCGCGAACGGCTGAAGCCGTATTCGGCGATGGGCTATCAGGTGATCGAGGTGGCCCTGAAGGCTCGCCCGGACGATGCTCGGCAACAGCTCTCGCATCAACTCGCCGGACGCTCCACGCTGGTACTGGGGCCGAGCGGCACGGGCAAGAGTACGCTGATCAACCTGCTGGCTCCCGATGCCCGCGCGCAGGTCGGCGAGATCTCAAAAGCGCTGAACTCCGGCAAGCACACGACCACAACGACCCAATGGTATTGGTTGGATGCCGAACGGAAAACCGGGCTGATCGACTCCCCGGGCTTTCAGGAATTCGGCTTGCGCCAGATCACGGCCCAGCAGCTGCCGGGCCTGATGCCCGATCTGAAAGAAGCCGCGACGCACTGCAAGTTCTACAACTGCACCCATCTGCATGAACCGGGGTGTGGCGTGCGCACGGCCCTGGAAGCTGGCGATATCACCGAATCGCGCTACCGAATCTACGGCGAGATTTTTCAGGAGTTGTCGCAAAGTCGGTGGTGATGGAGCCCCCCAGTCGCTTCGCTCCTGCCCCCGAGGGGCGCCGCCCATTGGGCCGGCGGAGCCGGACCCTGGGGCGTTGTTTGAGCGGGCTCGCTGCGCTTGCCCCGATGGGTGCGGATGGCTGATGATGGCGCCCCCTTGGTAATTTCGCTCCTGCCGCCCATTGAGCCGGCGGGCCCAAGCCCTCTGGCATTGCTGGAGCAGGCTCGCTGCGCTTGCCTTCGTTAAATGCCGGTTCGGTTGGCGAGGGACAGCAGGGCCAGCAGCAGCATCCAGAGGACGACGGATCGCCAGACCAGGCCGACGATGCTGCGCAGGTGGCCGGCTTCTGGGAGGGCGCCGGGGGTGGAGCCTTCGGCGCCGGCGGTTTCGTCGATGACGCCGCTGTCGAAGGTTTTGGCGCGGTCCGGGGTGATGCCGGGCGCGGCACTGCCGCCGAGTTGCACACCGACCGCGCCTGCGGCCGAAGCCAGCAGGATGCCTTCGTTGGCATGCTTCCACAGGCCTGCATTGCGGCGCCAGCAGCCGATGGCTTCTTCGAAGTTGCCGACCACCGCGAAGCCAAATGCGGTCATCCGTGCGGGCAGGTGATCGATCAGATTGAAGAGGCGTTGCGACAACAGCATCAGCCGCTCATTAACCGGTGCGCCAACGATGCGGCTCTTGAAGGCCCAGTAGCGACTGGCAAATTCGGCCATGCGGTAGAGCACGGCACCTGCCGGGCCGAGGCCGAGCGCCGACAGCGCCACAAACCAAAAAAACACACCGAACACATGGCGGTGCGCGGCCAGCAGCGAATGTTCGATCACATGCCGCAGCAGCTCGGTGCGCGGCAACTCGCTGGCATCGAGATGTCTCCATTCGGCCAGCAGCCCGCGCGCCGTGGTCTCGTCACCGCGCTCGATGGCGTCGCGAATGTCGGTGAAGTAATGGCTGAACTGGCGAAAGCCCATCGTGAGGTAAAGCACCGCGACGTTCCAACCTAATGCTGCAAGCACGCTGAATTGAGCCAGGCCCCAATAGATCGCCCAGGTCAACGCGGCCGGCACCACGGCTGTCACGCCCCACACCACCCAGGCATGGGGCTCACGGCCCGCATCGAAATTGTGGCTGGTCCAGCGCATCCAGGACGTCAGGCCATCATGCACGACGTTGCTGCGCGGCAGAGGCTTCAGCTGCTCGATCAGCAGCGCAAAGAGAACGGCGAAAAAGCTCATGTCCCGCGATGATACTTGCGAGACCCGGCGTCTTTCACGCAGCAAGAAATCGATACAGGTTGCGCAGCATCGCAGCCGTTGCACCCCATACGAAATAGGTGTGCGGCTCACCCTTCGAATCGACCCCTGTCCACGGCATCGAAAGGAACTCGCGTTGAACGCTCCCCCATTCCACCGAATGCCAACGGTGGTTCGCCGGCGTCATCAGAAAAGACAGAGGCACTTCAAAGGCCTGGGCGACTTCAAAGGGGTCGAGCTGCAAACTGAAGCCGGGCTTCACCAAGGCAACGACCGGCGTAACAACAAAGCCGGTACCCGTCAGATACGTGGGTAGGTTTCCGATCACCTCAATGAACTCGGCCGACAAGCCGATCTCTTCCGCCGCTTCACGTAACGCGGTCGCGGCTGCATTCGCATCGCTGGGCTCGACGCGCCCGCCCGGAAAGCTCACCTGCCCCGGGTGATCGGTCAGGTGATCGGTTCGCTGGGTCAACAGCACCGTCAACTTGTCGCGCTGAACCAGTGGAATCAGCACCGAAGCAGCCCGCGGGATACGCTCAGACATCTGGCGCTCGACATTGATTTCTTGTACCCAGGAAGGCGGCGCGATGAAACGCTGGCGCAGAGCCTGCGCACTCAACTCGCTGCGATCGACGGCCGGCAGATGCCCATCGATCGAAATCACCGGCAACGCCTGCGGATCAAATTTCAAAGCCATGGCGCATTGGACGCGAAAAAGCCGCCCGAGGGCGGCTTACGTGAAAGGCTGATGCGGCCATGTCGGGTGTTCGCCTCTGGCGCACGCGATCAGGACAGCTTTTGCAGGCTTTGCGAAAGCTGCCTTGCCGCTACCGCGGCAGCCCGGCTGGTGCCGGGCCCTGATCTGGCGATCAGGACAGCTTTTCCTTAATGCGGGCGGACTTGCCTGAGCGGTCGCGCAGGTAATACAGCTTCGCACGGCGGACATCGCCGCGGCGCTTGACTTCGATGTTCGAGATCAGCGGGCTGTACAGCTGGAACGTACGCTCCACACCTTCGCCGCTGGAAATCTTGCGAACGATGAAGCTGGAATTCAGGCCACGGTTGCGCTTGGCAATCACGACGCCTTCATAGGCCTGAACGCGCTTGCGCGTGCCTTCGACCACGTTGACGCTGACAATCACCGTGTCGCCAGGAGCGAACGCAGGAATGGTCTTGTTGAGGCGAGCAATTTCTTCTTGCTCGAGGGTTTGGATCAGGTCCACAGGTTTCTCCTTGTGATCGTGCCGCCGCTATTGCAAAACTGTTTATGGGCCTGGCCGGATCGAGATCCAGCAAAAAGGCCACTGCGGAGCAGAGGATCGAAAAGCCTTCGATTATAACCCGAGAGATTGCAGGTATTTCTCGTCGGCCTTGCTCAGGCCGCCGCGGGCTCGCAGCGCCTCGATCATCTCGGGGCGCCGCCGCGCCGTGATCTCCAGCGACCGCTCGCGACGCCAACGGGCAATCGCACCGTGATGCCCCGACATCAGCACCTGAGGGATGGGCGATTCGCCGTCCGGCGTCACCCAGACTTCCGGGCGGCTGTAATGCGGGCAATCCAGCAAGCCATCGGAGAAGCTGTCTTGTTGATGGGATTGCGCATCGCCCAACACGTCGGGCTGCAAGCGGGCTACAGCATCAAGCAATGCCAGGGCAGGCAATTCACCGCCAGAGAGCACGAAATCACCCAGACTCAATTCGAGATCGACATGACGGTCGATCACGCGCTGATCAATGCCTTCGTAGCGGCCACACAGCAGCACTGCACCGGCGCCTTGCGCAAACTCCCGGACCACAGCTTGGTCGATGCGGCGGCCTGTCGGGCTGAAGTGAACGACCGGCGCAGCATCGGTGCGGGCCTGGCGGATCGCCAACATCGCGCGCTCGAGCGGCTCGGCCATCATCACCATGCCGGGGCCGCCGCCGTACGGGCGGTCATCGACACGCCGATAGTTGTTGTCCGCGAAGTCACGCAAAGGCCACAGCTTGACGTCGACCTGTCCCGACTCGAACGCCCGCCGCGTGATGCCCTGCGTCAGGTGCGGGCCAAACATTTCCGGGAACAGCGTGATGACGTCAAAGCGCATGCCGCGCGCCGGATCAGTAATCCAGCCCCCAGTCGACGGTGATGCGCTTTTCGGCCAGGCTCACGTCATCGACATAAGCACCGACAAAGGGAATCAGCCGCTCGGCCTCTTCCGTTGGCGATGAGGACGTATCGGGCACCACACGCAAGACGCTGTGCGGACCGGTATCGAGCAAGCCCACCACGGAACCCAGGTGCGCACCTTCGCGATTGACGACAGCCAGGCCGATCAGGTCAACCCAGTAGTACTCGTCGGTAGACGCGGTTGGAAAGCTGGAACGAGCAATGAAAATGCGGGCGCCACGCAAGGCCTCGGCCCCGGCCCGGTCAACCACGTCGTTCACTTGCGCCACGATCACATCACCATGGTCGCGCGCTTCCGCGATCTTCAGCAGGCTGGGGTAGCCACCGGCGATCGACGGGATGGGCCGCTTCACAGCGCCCGCATCCGGCGGCTTGATGAACCACCGCTTGGAAGAAAAAAGAGCCTTGGGGTCGGACGCGAAAGCCTGGACCTTGATCCAGCCTTTCACGCCCCAGGCATCGAGCACCCGCCCGACTTCGATCGCGTCTTCAGGCCACGCCGGGTCGAAAGCGTTCGCCGGCGCAGGCGCGGAAGTCACGATCAATGATCAGGCTGCTGCGGCGGCCGGTGTGGCTGCCTTGGCTTGTGCCACCAGGCGAGCAACCGTCGGCGACAGCTGGGCACCGTTGCCGGACCAGAAGTCAATGCGATCGAACGACACGCGCAAGGGCTGCTCGGCACCAGACGCGACCGGGTTGTAGAACCCGACGCGTTCGATGAAGCGGCCATCGCGACGGGTACGCGAATCAGCAACGACGATGTTATAGAAAGGACGCTTTTTGGCGCCACCACGTGCGAGTCGAATCACGACCATGTTGTTTCCTTGAGTCTTGAAAACATCCACCGCACCAGGAGACACTCAGGGCGAGCAGATCACAAAGCGGCGAAGCCTTGGGCCCCACCTCGATATCGGTACCGTAGATACGCCGGTCTTCCGACCGACCGTCACCGAAACCACGCATTATAAACTCAAGAGCTCACTTGCGGGCCACTCATGTCACCCAACGCCATCATCATTCGCGCCAGCCAGCCTTCGGACCTGCCTGCGATCACAGCCATCTACGGGTGGAACGTGCTTCACGGCACCGGCACTTTTGAGCTCGAAGCGCCCGATCTGGCCGAGATGTCGCGCCGCCACGATGACGTTCTGGCCAAGGGGCTGCCCTGGCTGATCGCCGAGCGCGAAGAAGTGGTCGTGGGCTATGCCTATGCCAATCACTTCCGGCCTCGGCGCGCTTATCGCTTCTGCCTCGAAGACTCGATCTACCTGTCCAACGAAGCCTGCGGCCAAGGCATCGGCAAACAACTGCTGGCCGAACTGCTGCGACGCTGCGAGGCGTTGGGCACGCGGCAAATGCTGGCGGTGATCGGCGACTCGGCGAACGCGGGTTCGATCGGCATGCACCTGAGCCTGGGCTTCGAACACACCGGCCTTCTCAAAGCGAGCGGATGGAAATTCGATGCCTGGCGTGACGTGGTGCTGATGCAACGATCTCTCGGCGAAGGCCAGCAGACACCGCCGAAGGAAGGCACATGAGCCCCTACAAATCGAAGACGCTCGCCACCTGGATTGCGCTCATCGGCGGCGGCATGGGCCTGCACCGCTTCTACCTGCACGGCCAACGCGACCCCTGGGGCTGGCTGTGGCCGATCCCCACACTGCTCGGCTTGTACGGCGTCGAGCGCGTACTGCGCCTGGGGCAAGACGATCAGGTCGCGTGGCTGCTGGTGCCGCTGCTGGGCTTCGCGCTGTCGGGCAGCATGCTGGCCGCCATCGTCTACGGGCTCACGCCCGATGAGTCGTGGAATGCACGCTTCAATCCGAAAGGACGCGTTCACCAGACCGGCTGGATGGCGATCGTTGGCGTGATCGTGTCGTTGCTAATTGGCGCTTCCGTATTGATGTCGACAATCGCCTTCAGCGGCCAACGCTACTTCGAATACCAGATCGAAGAGGCTCACAAGATCAGCCGGTGAGGCAGCGAGTTAGCACGCCGGCGATGGCCGCCGGCTCGCTTCGCCCCCTCCGCCCATCTGAAGGCAGGCCGCTGAGACAACGCCGCCAAGGGCATGGCCGATCAGCGCCGTGCCACCTCAACCGCTCAAACAAACAGCGACAGGCTGATCCAGTAAAAGATCGCCGCAACAAAGGCCGATGCCGGGATCGTGAAGATCCAGGCCCAGACGATGTTGCCTGCCACGCCCCAGCGCACCGCCGAGGCGCGCCGCACGGAGCCCACGCCGACGATCGCACCGGTGATGGTGTGGGTGGTCGACACCGGCACGCCCAACGCGGTGGCCAGGAATAGCGTCAGCGCCCCGCCGGTCTCGGCGCAAAAGCCGCCGACCGGCTTCAGCTTGGTGATCTTCTGCCCCATGGTCTTGACGATGCGCCAGCCGCCGAACATCGTGCCCAAACCGATTGCCACGTAGCAACTCCAGATCGTCCAGACCGGTGGTGAGCTATCAGACGCCGAGGCGTAGCCGGTCGCGATCAACAGCATCCAGATGATGCCGATGGTCTTTTGCGCGTCGTTTCCGCCATGCCCGAGGCTGTACAGGCCGGCCGAGATCAATTGCAGGCGGCGGAACCAGTTGTCGACGCGCAAGGGCGACGAGCGCCGCCAGATCCACGCCACGATCACCATCAGCAGCGAGCCCAGCACGAAGCCCAGCAAGGGCGACACGAAGATGAAGGCCACGACCTTGAACACGCCGGCGCCCACCAGCGCGCCAATGCCCGCCTTGCCGATGACGGCGCCGCAAATGCCGCCGATCAGCGCATGCGACGAACTCGACGGGATGCCGTACCACCAGGTGATCACGTTCCAAGTGATCGCCCCGATCAGCGCGCCGAACACCACATGATGGTCGACAACACCCGGCTGCACGATGCCCTTGCCCACCGTGGCAGCCACGTTGAGGTGGAAGATCAGAATCGCGATCACGTTGAAGAACGCCGCAAACAACACCGCCTGCTGCGGCTTGAGCACGCCGGTGGAGACGACGGTGGCGATCGAATTCGCCGCGTCGTGGAAACCATTCATGAAGTCAAACAGGACGGCCAGCACCACCAGCATGGCCACCACCCAGAACGCGACCTGGACCGATTGCATCGAAACTCCTGCGCCGCGTCAGGAGTTTTCGAGGACAACGCCCTCGATCAGGTTCGCAACGTCCTCGCAGCGGTCGGAGATCGATTCGAGCTGCTCGTAAATCGCCTTCAGCTTGATCAGCTCACGCACATCGTTCTCTTCACGGAACAGGTGCGACATCGCTGAGCGCATCACGCGGTCGGCATCGGACTCCAGCTTGTCGATCTCTTCGCAGGTCTTGATCGCCGCTTCAGCGGCGTCGCTCTGGTTCAGTCGCGGCAGCAGCGACACGGCATGCTGCACGCGCTCGCAGCATTTCGCGCTCAGGTCACCGAGGCGCAGCACTTCGGGCGTCATCGAGCGCACGTCATAGAGCTGCATGGTTTCGGTCGCGTCTTGCAGCAGATCGACGATGTCGTCCATCGCGTTGATCAGGCCATGAATCTGTTCGCGATCGATCGGTGTGATGAAGGTCTTGTGCAGCAGGCGATTGACTTCGGCAGTGATCTTGTCGGCCGCGCGCTCGGCCGCCACCACTTCGCCCGCGTGCTTCTCGCGCAGATCGAGATTGCTGTAGTTCTCGATCATCAGGATGAAGGCATGCGCTCCCTGGACGATGAAGCCCGCATGCTGGTTAAAGAGATCAAAGAAGTTGCCTTCACGAGGCAATAGCTTTCCGAACAGCATGGTGGGTTCTCCAAGCGGCCGCCCAATATGACAGCCCTGTCACAAAAGCCCGCGAGTGTAGTCGGAGCGCGCTGGGCGGCTCAGCCGGCAGACGGGTCAAAAACGCCACGCCGCCCTTCGAACGAACCCAGTGCCTCGATCAACGCGAAGAAGTCTTCGTCGTTCAACGCAGGGTTGATGGGCTCGCTGTTGACTGCCATCACCGGTGCGCCGTCGAAACGCTGAAAGTAGCCGGCATAGGCGTCGCACAAGCGCTGCAGATAGGGCTCATCGATGCGCTGCTCCATCGCGATGCCACGTTGCTGGATGCGTTGAATCAAGGTCGGCGGCGAAGCCTGCAGCCAGACGATCAGATCGGGCGCGGGCACCTGCGCTGCGGCCTGTGCGTACATCTGGATGTACAGGCCGTACTCCTCGTCGCTCAAGGTCATGCGGGCAAAGAGCGCATCTTTGGCCAGCATGAAATCGCTGACCACGGCCTTCGAAAACATGCCCGGCTGCGTCAGCTCACGCACCTGCCGCAGGCGCTGGAACAGGAAGAACATCTGGGTCTGAAAGGCATAGCCGGCCGGGTCGCCATAGAAGCGTTCGAGGAACGGGTTTTCTTCGGCACGCTCCAGCATCAGATCGGCACCGAGATGCGCCGCCAGGCGCCGCGCCAGTGAACTCTTGCCGGCGCCGATCGGTCCTTCGATCGCAATGTGGCGATAACGCGCCAAGCCGCCCGCCCCGCCCTTCATGCTCAGCTTCTGAAGATGAAGAAGACGGCCCCGACCAGGCACAGCCCGGCCCAGACGTAATCGAGCTTGAACGGTTGCTGCATGTAGAACATCGAGAACGGCACGAACACGCCGAGCGTCACGACCTCTTGCGTGATCTTCAGCTGCGCCAGCGAGAAGCCGCCCGCGTAGCCGATGCGATTGGCCGGCACCTGCAGCAGGTACTCGAAGAGCGCGATGCCCCAGCTGATCAGCGCGGCCATGTACCAGGGCTTGTCGGCCAATGACTTCAGATGGCCGTACCACGCGAAAGTCATGAAGACATTGGAGGCGATCAGCAACAGCACGGTTTGCAGAGGAATGGCGATGCCCGTCATGAGGCTCCTTCGATCTCTTCGGTGATGTTCTGGGAAAGGGATGAAAGGCAGATCAAGCGACTACGCCAGTGCGTGCAAGTTCAATCCATGCATTCGACGTCGCCGGCCTTGATCGGCGCGCGCATGGCGCATCGCAATTTGCCGACCGCTGCTAGCTCAGTCCGCCATGACGGCAGGCCGAGCTTCAACGCCCACGGCACCGCCGCTCATGGCGCCAGGCCCACGCCCGGCAACAGCAGCGGTTCGCCGACGCGCTCGATGCGCTGCCAGCGCACGGCAGGCAGCATGGCCGTCACCGGACCGTGGCCCGGCACCACGGCGCTGGCGGCAATCTCGACCAGCGGTGCCAACACGAAGGCCCGATCGGCCAAGCGGGGGTGCGGCACGATCAGCGAGGGCGTCACGATGCGCTCTTCGCCATACAGCAGCAGATCGAGGTCCAGCGTGCGTGGCGCATTGCGGTAGGGCCGTTCACGGCCACTGTGGGCTTCGATGCGCTGCAGCCAGTCCAGCAGCTCGTGCGGCGACAGCGCCGTCGATACCTCGGCCACGGCATTCAGGTAATCGGGGCCTTCCGCCTCGATCGGCTGGGTGAGGTAGGTTGATGAGGCCTGCAGCAGCTCGGTACGCGGCAGCGCGGCCAAGCCATGCAGCGCAAAGCGCAGCGCGGCTGGCCTGTCACCGAGGTTGGCGCCCAGGCCCACATAAGCCACCGACGGGAGATTTTTCATGGGCACCCACAAGGGAGAAATGAACCAGGGAAACGGCGAAAGCGGGCGGGCATCGCAAGCTCAGTTCGTCGGGTTCGTGACCTGGCTTGGGCATCCGCTCAAGCGTCGCTGACGCCGGAGCTGCGTTCGCCCTCGCCACCACCGCCCGGCTTGCGGCGGCGCCTGCGGCGCTTGCGTGCCGGGTCGGCCGATGCGGCGTATTCGCCGCCTTCATCGTCCGCCGGCGCCGCGGCCACGACGGGGGCAGTGCTAGCCCCACCGGCCGTGCCTGCAGGCACACGGCGCGGCTGACCCTTGATCTGGCCGATCAGCG
>CAXTCD010000109.1:0-17335 GCA_964242145.1 uncultured Rhizobacter sp. | reverse complement strand
AGGATCGTTACCGCCGCAGACTCCAATCTCAAGACGGGTTCGCCGGACGCTTACCCCACAAGCACCCAGCGGTGCAGGCCTGGCTGGCCAAGCACCCGCGGTTCAACATGCACTTCACGCCCACTTCGGCGTCGTGGCTGAACATGGTGGAGCGATTCTTCCGCGACATCACTGTCAATCGGCTGCGCCGAGGCGTGTTCACCAGCGTGCCCGAGTTGGTCGCCGCCATCAACGAATATGTCGCCCATCACAACACCCAGCCCAAGCCGTTCATCTGGACAAAGAGCGCTGCCGACATCCTGCAGAAGGTCATTCGCGCCAATTCGCGCTTAAGTTCTAAACAGAATGAAACACTACACTAGCTCGTCTTGCGCTTCAGAAGCTGCGTCCGCAAGGAGCTGTGGCGGGTGCGCGATGCAATTGCAAGATTTCGGCCATCGGCAACGACGTCAGCGCGAAGGCGCCGATGGCGTGGCAGGCCGCGGATCAACAAGGCCATTCCTGATCGGAAATTCAAGGGCCGGATCGCGTCGCGATCTGAACTGCGGCGGCGCCTGCCCAGTCGCCAGGAAGTTCGATCTCAAGCTGGGTCGATCTGCACCAGCTTCACCCGTGCAGCCGCGCCGCTCTTGATGCAGACCTGCGATTTGCGAAGCCCGAAATGACGGGCCACCAAGGCGATCAGTTCCTCATTGGCGCGGCCATCGACCGGCGGCGCCTTCAGGCGGGCAAGCCAGGTGCCGTCGGACTGCAGCTCGAGTTCGGAAACGCGGGCTTGGGGTTTGACCTTGACCTGCAAGGTCTTCACATCTTCGCTTCGCCCGCCTCGCGAAGTGCCTGCGCGGCATGCGCCACGCGAACCGCAGCCTGCATGGTCATGGCCAGGCGGCGCTCGAGCCAGGGCTGCAGTTCGTCACCGGAAGGCGGCGGCACGCCTGCATCGCCGGACGGCACATTCGATTCGAGCAGCAAGGCTTGCGGCGTCTTTGCGCCGAGCACCTCACCCAGCTCGGTGAACGCCGTCGTCAGCGCAGGCTCGGCCTGCGCGCGGTCCAGCTCCGGCGCGCGGCGCGACAGCAGCAGCCGGATCGCCGCCAGCTGCGCCAGCAACACGTGGCACTGCACCAGCAGCGTGGCCAGCGCATAGAGCGGCACCTGCACGCGCACCGGCTCGGCGCCCGTGCGTTGCGCGGTCGCTGCAATGCTGCCGATGGCTTCATAGACCTCACGCCGCGCCAGCCGCAGCTCCAACGCTTTCGTGACCGAGGCTTCCGGCCAGCGCAACGCCTGCTCGGCCAGGCGCGTCAAGCCACGTTGCACACGCGGCACCAGGATCACCAGGCTGCGTCGCTCCCACCAGGGCAGCACATAGCTGAATCCCCAGGCTAGCAAGGCGCCCAGTACCGTGTCAGAAAGGCGCTCACCGATGTCGAACCCACCCTCCGGATAGGCCAGATGCGCCTGCAGCAGCGCAGTCACCGTGGCCGCGGCCGCGGTGATCAGATAACGGCGGGTCAGGTAGGCATGCGAGGTACCGGCAGCGGCCATGAACGCCACCGTCGACAGCCATGAGACCTCGATCTGCGACAGGCCCAGCACGACCAGACAGCCGATGATCGTGCCCAGCACCCGCGCATCGCGGCGTGACAGCGTCTGTTCCAAGTTGCCGCGCAGCACCACTGCAACGCTCAACACGAGCCAGTAAGGGTGCGATGACCAGGGCAACATCTGCCCGATGAAATAGGCGCTGCCCAGCGCAACCGAAGCGCGAATCGCCTGGCGCATCACCGGTGAAGCGAGCGTGAGATGGCGCTTCAACACCGGCAGCGGCCAGCCTTCGGGCGACACGAACATCTGCAAGCTGGCGTGATCGAGCGGAATGTCGCCTTCCGCTCCCTGCATCACGTCCTGCACCTTGCGCAGGTCATCCACCATGTGCTTTGCGCCGCGAACCAAGGTGCCCGCCAAACGAATGCGGGGGTCCGGCGAGGCCAGCGGCGTGACCGGTGCCTGCTCCGACAAGGCCACACCGATGCGGCACTGAATCCACGCCTGACCGAGCCGCAGGCCTTCAGCCATGTCATCAATGACGTCGGCGAGTTCTTCCATGTTGGCCAGCAAGGCGCCGCGCACCTGCTCTGCCAGTTCGTCATGGCCGAGCGCATCGAGATCGAGTTCGCTGACCATCAGCGTGTCCCGCAGGTCGATCATCAACAGCAGCAGCGCAATCTTGCGGCGCGCACCGGGCACGCCCGGCGCCACTGGCTGCGCAGCGAACAACAGATCTCGCGCGGTCTGCAGCCGCTCATCAAGCCGGGCCTGGCCTTCGATCCACGCCTGCAGCGGCGGCACCACCGGCGCGGCGGTCGGATCTTCTGCCTGCAACAGCCTCGCACGCGAGCGCAGCAAATCAGCGGTCGACTCAAACACGCCCGCCAGCGCCAGCGTGCGCAGCCGCGGCTGAAGCAGGATCGACGTGGCCATCGCCCAAATCAGGTAGAGCAAGGCACCGAGCAGGATCAGCCCGCAGTGAATGGCGATCGGCTCAATGCCACGCTCAGGCGGCGCAGCCATCGCAAACACCATTGCCAGGATGCCGACGTACGAAAACGGGCCGGCCCGCGCACCCCAGGCGAGCGTGATCACCGAACAAAAAGCCACCAGCATCGTGAACACGCCCATCAACGGCGTGTAGGTGACGGTGATGTTTGCGAGCGTATTGACGGCACAGCCCATCAAGCCGGTCGTCAAGGTTCGGCGCCAAGTGCGGCCGGGCGCATTGGGCACATCACCAAGGCCGGCAAAAATGGCGCCGCCCAACGCATTGAGTGCAGCGGCCGAGCCTCCGTAAGTGCCGACCACCGCTTCGATCATCGCCAAGCCCAAAGCCAGCGTGATGCCGTTGATCACGTGCGCAGGAAGCAGATAGAGGACGTGAGGGGCGCGCATCCCTAGATTGTTGCTTAGCGATTGCCCACTCGTGGGAATCGTCACAAACGGCAACACCTAACCTGACAAATGCACTTTTCTTGCCACGGAAAATGCACCGATCTAGGTCGTTTTCCGACGACCTGCGCGAAGTTTGGACTGGCGTTCCGCCCACTGCCATCAAGACAACCGATCGAGCCCGTTAATAAGCTTACCCTACACATGGGCTTTGGCGTCAGAGGGGTCGAATCTGCAGACGACCACCTTTGACTGGAGTCTGCCGCCCCGCCATCAGCCCGTCTTGCTCAGTTCGAGCCCTTGATCAACCGTCCGCCGGCAGATTGAATCGGCCGCGCATTCATCGGATAAAGCCGGGAAAAGATGCTGATTTGTTCCGGCGACATCGATACCGGGTTCTGCATCACCATCCACAGCACACCTTCACTGCACGGTGGCGTGGTCAGTGATCCCATGTACGTGAAATACCGACGGTCGACCGGCAGCAATGCGCTGAGATCGATGCTGCCCCGAGCAACGACCTCATCGCCTTTTTCCAGCGGTAGGTTGTTCCATACCGATTGGACAATCGGCTGAACGCTTCCACGATCCAACAACACGGCAACGACGGCCAGGCGCCCTTCCAAATCCTTGTGCACCAGATGCGCCACCATATCGAACTGCCGGCCGTTGATGCGCTCTTCCGACGGACGATGGAAATGGAACTGCAGTAACTCGAAACGCTTGTCTTGAACCTCGATGCTGTTTCCGGTGCCAACATTGACCTGGACCGTGTGGCCCGTATCGATGACGCGGAAACTGCTCGGCTTGTAGTCGAACTGCACTGGATCGAGTTGCACCGAGATGCCGTCGCGAATATCGATCGGGCTTTGCCGCTTGCCATTGCTGCACGCCGCAAATTCGGGTTTGAGATGGGCCCAGTTGTCCGGGCCGCCATCTCCGTCATAAGCCCATTGATCGCCCGCGGCCCGCGTCTTGGCCGGTGCCGAGCGTAACGCTGTAATAGAGCGGCGTGATTCGACCATCGGCAACGCCGGTTCGATGTGCACGCCGCCAGGCAGCACGGCTGTTGCGGCGGTGGACGCCACAGCGCCCGACCGCGATACGACGCGCATCAGGTTCAGATTGGCGTCAGCAGGCCGAATGGCGCCCAATCGTTCAGCCAGGCGTTCACGCAGACGGTCCAGCGGATCTTCAGTCGGAGCCGCCTTGGCTGCCGACTTTTTATCCAATTTTCCCAAAGCGGATGGCTCAGCTGGCGCATCGTGAGAAATCGAAGACTTGGCCGGTGAGTTCTTGACCGCATCCGACGCCTGCGCCAGCGGCGTCGCGCCCAAAGCAATCAGGCCAACCAAGGTTGCGGCCTTGCGGCCCAGCGGGGTGAACATTCAAAGCTCCAACACACCCCGACAAGCAGGGCCATGTTGAACATATCGGCGCTTTGAATTCAGGCTTGAGCCGTGACGGAACTATCAGATGAGACCGCGTCCGTCGCGTCGCCCAAGGACTATCGGCTTTTCACCAACATGGCCCTGTAGAGGCCCCGCTTAACGCGTTGGCGGTCATGAGGCCCTGGCGTCAGCGCATCATGCTGCCGCGGCGCATCTGCATTTGCCGAGCTTGCATTTGCTCCTGCTGTTGCAGCAGTTGCTCCGGATCGATCGACCCACTTTGCTGATATTCGGGCTGCATTGGCGGCTGGGCCATCGGAGGAGGCGCGGAATCACCGCCACCACCATTCATTGGCTCCGACTCCAATCGTTGCAAAACACCTGTTGCGGGCGGCGGCAGCGGCGGAATTTCAAGCGTGAATGCCACCGGCCCTTGCGCAGGGCCGAATGACGCACTGCGCAGGCTTACCGTTTTCAACACCATCTGATCCTCAACGCGAGACCCAGCGGCGAAGGCACGCGGTGGCTTGCCATCAATAGAAATCAAAGCGAACCCAGGCGTGCCCCCTTGCGGAGATGCCTTTGCAGCCATCACACCCATAAGCTTAAACCGGGTGCTCGCCTCAGGCATCACCGCAACGGCAACGACAGGCTCAGCGCCCAACAGCCGAGACAGGTCACCCCCGATGGCCGTTGCCTCGGTAGCCACCACCGCGTTCGTTGGTGCAGGCTCTGCATGAACCAACAATCGCATACCCCAGAACGCAACCGCTGCAGCGACAACGGCCCAAATCACGAAAGCTGACAATCTTGCAATCATGGTGAGATTATGATTCATTGATTCAACGTCAGCGACTTCTCACGTTCATGAACATTTCCAGCTTGCGTTCTCTTCGAAAAACCCGTGGCTTCACGCTGATCGAACTCATGGTGGTGTTGGTGATCATCGGTGTTTTGGCCGCGTTGATCGCCCCGAGCATCCTTGATCGTGCTGACGACGCCCGTGTCACCGCGGCCCGGACCGACGTAGCGAGCATCATGCAAGCATTGAAGCTTTACAAGCTCGACAACCAGCGTTACCCAACGGCTGATCAGGGCTTGCAAGCTCTCGTAGCGAAGCCTTCGATAGGAACCATTCCGCCGAACTGGAGACCTTACTTGCCGCAGCTCAAAAACGATCCGTGGGGCAAGCCGTATCAATATGCCAACCCTGGTGTAAAGGGCGATATCGACGTTTATAGCCTCGGCGCTGACGGACAGGTCGGAGGCGAAGGCAAAGACGCCGAGATCGGCTCCTGGCAATAACTGCGTCATGGCACGCACAAGCCGCCGCGCCTATGCAGGTGGCTTCACACTGATTGAATTGCTGGTAGTCGTCTCTCTGATTGCGATTGCATCAGGTTTGATGTCGCTGGCCATTCGTGATCCTTCCAGCACTCAACTGGAGAACGAAGCTGCACGACTAGTTGCCCTATTGGAATCAGCTCGCGCCGAGTCAAGATCTTCAGGCATTGCTGTGCGGTGGGAACCCCATGGCGAAAAGCCTGAATCCGAAGGTTTTCGCTTTATTGGCGTGACCAACGTCAACGACTTTCCGCATGCCTGGCTCAACCCAGGTGTTTCTGCCCAGATTACAGGTGCCAGCGCACTCGCGCTAGGCCCGGAGCCAATGATTGGCCCGCAACGAGTCCTCCTTCGGCTTGAAGACCAACGTCTTGCTTTGGCCAGCGATGGATTAGGGCCCTTCGTTGTTGTCGATAGCAATGACCCAGAGGCAAAGCCATGAGACGAAGCCAACGAGGCTTCACATTGGTCGAAGTGCTTGTCGCCATGACTATTGTGGCGGTGACGCTGGGCGCCGGTATCCGCGCAGCAGGTTCGCTGACTGACAACGCGCAGCGTATCGTCGAGGTCACCTCAGCTCAGTGGTGCGCAGAAAATCAGCTGACCGAATTGCAACTCATTCATTGGTTTCAGGTGCCTACCGAGTTCGAATTCGTCTGCGAACAATTCGGTGTCAGCTACAAGGGCAAACTGACATCCCGAAAAACACCCAACCCCAATTTTCTGCGTGCTGACGCCCAAATCTTCAATGAAGAAAGTCGGCCAATCTTGACCCTGTCCACCGTGCTGGGTCGCTGAGCCATGAAGACGAGAGTTCAACGCGATGGCGGATTCACTCTGGTTGAAGTGCTGGTCGCCATGATGATCATGTCGATCCTTGCCATGATGGCTTGGCAAGGGGTCGACAGCATTGTGCAAGCCCGTAATATCAGCCAAAGCAAGCTGGAAAAGCTGCTGCGTGTAAACACCGTTATTGCGCAGTTCGAGGCTGACCTCAACGCATCCCAAGACAGCGGCAGCCTTCCTCAACAGCTACCCACGTTTGATGGGCTGGCAATGCGAATGACTCGACGTACGCCAACCGGCCTTCAACTGGTCGTTTGGTCGTTGCGATCTGGCATCTGGACTCGTTGGGCGGGCACCCCTGTGACAACGGCCAAGGCGATGGAGCAAAGTTGGAGTACCGCGTCCCAACTCATGGGCAATGAACCAGCACAGATTCGCACTCTGACTGGTATCAGCGAGTGGCAATGCTACTTTTATCGTGGAGCGGCATGGAGCAACTGCCAGTCAAGTGGCGGCGCAGGTGACGGCAAAGAATCGAATGGGGTATCGCCTCCGCCAGCCGCACCTACGCCTGACGGCACATCCCCGCCTCAATCTCAAACAGCTCCCAACGAACCCATCAAAGGTGTTCGCATCGTGCTGACCTTTGGCGAAGGTAGCGACTTCGCTGGAACGATCACTCGAGAGATCGGATTGGGGCCATGACCCTAGTTCGCAAATTTCACTTGCGTCCTGGGCAGCGTGGTGCTGCCCTATTGCTGGCAATGATCATTCTCACCCTCGTAGCAACGCTGACGGTATCGATGGTTTGGCAGCAATGGCGCTCCATTCAAATCGAAACCGCCGAACGGTCACGGGCTCAGTCTTCCTGGATACTTTCAGGCGCGCTCGATTGGGCCAACCTCATCTTGAAGGAAGATGCTCGCACAGGCGGACCCGATCACTTGGGAGAGCCCTGGGCTGTGCCTCTGGCTGAAGCAAGACTCTCAACCTTTCTTGCTGCCGACAAAGAAAACAACAGCGACGAAGGCGCGCCGGAGGCGTTTTTGTCCGGCAGCATCAGTGATGCGCAGGCACGCTTCAACGTGTTCAATTTACTGGACGCCAACGGACTGGTCTCAAAAGAAGATTTGGCCATACTGAGACGCCTTTGCGAAAACGTCGACGTCATCCCTGCGCTGGCAGACACCATCGGCAATGGCTTGCGTGATGCTTATGGTCAAGCCGCAGCTTCAGGCTCATCGGCGCCTGCTCCAACCAATCCTCCGCTAATGCCCAGACGCATCGATCAACTGACATGGCTGGGTGTAGATGCGGCATCACTTCATCGATTAGAGCCATACATTGTTTTGCTACCGGAACGCACGACGATCAACATCAATACGGCATCGCGTGAAGTCATCGCCGCAGCCATTCCAGGAATGAATGTCGGTGACGCCGCTCGCTTGATTCAGTTAAGGGCGCGAACTCCTTTTCGAAAGCAATCTGACATTCAAGCTCAGATGCCGGTCATGCCGGATGGTGCGTTGAAGGGTGTAGACGTGATGTCAAGTTTCTTCGAAGTACGCGGACGCCTTCGCTTAAGTGACCGTGTACTTGAACAAAGATCGCTTGTGAAACGCAGTCGTATGCAGGTTACTGTCTTGTCCCGAGAACGCGTCAGTTCACAAGATACCGGGAGCTGACATTGCATGCAAAGAGTTGCAACAAACACTGCAAGAAAACGCCGTAAGTCTTTGATTCGGGAAGGTTTGTAGGTCACCCGACCTAGAATTCCGTTACTCTCACCCCCCCTATGAGCACGCTTGTCGTTCAAATTCCGCAGCGCCACCGTCTGGGCGTACGCGACACCGGAAATGCCGATCCCGTTGGCAATCCTGGCGCCGAGTACAACTATGCGTTGAGTCCTGACGGCTTCGCACTGCAAACATACGGTACATGTGCCGTCGCCTTGCTTCCGAAAGCCGCAACTGCGGTCGCGGTACTGGCCGACGCAGATGTCAGTTGGCACCGAATAACGCTTCCCAAGGCGCCTGCGGCGCGCTTGCACTCTGCATTGGCTGGGGTGATGGAGGAAGCCTTATTGGAAGATACCGGCAACCTTCACATTGCAGTAGCGCCAGGTGGTACCGCTGGGGAATTGACTTGGGTCGCCGTCGTGGACAGGGCCTGGCTAACAGCCGAACTCACCGCATTGGAAAAGGCCCATGTTTTTATCGATCGGGTCGTTCCGTTGTCATGGCCCGATGAACCTCCGTCAGGCCACTTTGCTGAATTGAGCGAAGGCGCTCAGGGAGCAACCTTGTGCTGGGCACACATAGATGGTGTCGTGCAGATTGCTTTGCAAGGCTCCCTCGCACGTTCGCTGCTTCCAAACCCGCTGCCTGAAGGTGCTCGATGGAGCGCGACGCCCGCTACTGCGTCGGCTGCTGAACGATGGCTTAACACGCCCATTACGGTGATGGACTGGCCTCAGCGCTCTGTGCAGGCAGCTCGTTCGCTTTGGAATCTTCGTCAATTCACACTTGCACGCAAAAGCCGAGGGACCCGTGCGCTGCGCGATGTTTGGCGTCAGTTTTTGAAGCCTGCGTGGAGGCCTTTGCGCCTCGGCGTTGGTGCATTGATCGTCGTTCAGATTCTTGGCTTGAATCTCTGGGCAGTAAGGCAGCGCAGCGAAATCGTTTCAAAACAGCGCGCAATGGAAAGCGTGCTGCGTACGGCGCATCCGAACATTGGCGGCGTGCTTGATGCAACTCAGCAAATGCAGCGCGAAACCGACACGCTTCGTTCGGCAGCTGGCAAGCCTGGCGACGTCGACCTCGAACCGATGCTATTTGCCGCTGCATCGGCTTGGCCACCTGACCGCCCTCCCGTAGACAAGCTGCGCTTTGAAATCGGCAAGCTGTCTTTGACGGCGACGGGCTGGAATCCTCAACAAATAGAACAATTTCGTGTGCAGTTGCGCCCGAGCGGTTGGCAAGTCGATGCCACTGGAGAACTCGTGATCTTGAGTAAATTGCCAGCAGGTGGAGGCCGCACTCCGTGAAGATCAAAGGGCTCCATCTGCCGCCGCCTATTGCGGCGTTCGTTACCAAAACTTCGCAACGCTGGGAAGCTCTCCCGCCTCGGGAACGTCTAGGGCTTGGCTTGGCCGGATGGATTATTGGCGCCGGTTTGATCTGGGTTGCTGGTGTGCAGCCAGCCTTGATCACCTTGCGCGAAGCACCCACAAAAATTGATGCGCTTGATGTTCAGTTGCAAGCCATGCAACGCATGGCCGCTGAGGTACGTGAATTGCGCACCATCTCACCAGTGTCCTCTGCGCAAGCAGCGCAAGCATTGAAATCTGCGACCGACCGCTTGGGCGAAAAGGCAAAGCTCTCATTGCTTGGTGACAGAGCTGTGCTGACGTTAAACGGGGTTACCCCAGAACCCATTCGAGCATGGCTCAATGAAGCTCGCATTGGTGCGCGTGCACGGCCGGTTGAAGCTCAGCTTGCTCGGGCAGCAGAAGGTTATTCCGGCACGCTTACCGTTACTTTTGCCGGGGGGCAGTGATGGTGACATCCGCTCGGAAACCCCTTCGCCGCGGCCTGCGCCGGCGCTTTGCCTCAAGCGCCGTATCTACTCAATGGCAAGAATCTTCTTTTGCCGAAATCGCCTGGGAGAAATCTCGCAGCGCAGCCGCACGCTGGGCAATCGTCGGTGTCGTGATCGGCTTGATGATTGGCATCACGGCCTTTGCACCCGCCGTCTGGCTTGCCAGCGCCGTCGCATCGGCGACCCAGCAACACATCCTTCTTGCAGATGCCCGTGGAACAGTCTGGAACGGCAGCGCCGTTGCAGTACTGACAGGCGGTCTAGGAGCACGTGATGCAAGCGCATTGCCGGGCCGCCTTGAATGGTCTCTTAGTTTTAAAGGTCTGGGTTTTGAATTGCGTGCACAACATGAGTGCTGCCTCAACGGCACTGTTTCGTTGCATGTCCAACCAGGTATTTCACGAACCACCTTCGCACTCGCCCCCAAGCCGGACTGGATTGGCCAGTGGCCCGCTTCTTTCTTGGGTGGGCTAGGCACACCATGGAATACCTTTCAGCTGGGTGGATCGCTGCGCCTTTTGTCTTCCGGCATATCGGTCGAAACGTTCAAAGGCAAAGTGAGCCTGCTGGGTAGCGCTGAGTTGGAATTGTTGAGAACCTCATCGCGCTTGTCCCCGCTTGAAACCTTGGGCAGCTATCGGCTAAAGGCTTCCAGCGAACCCTCCATTGCCAATGGACAACCACAAATCACCTTAAGCACACTTGAAGGCGCTCTTCAGTTGTCAGGCTCCGGCACCTTGACTCCTAAGGGCATACGACTTCAAGGTGAAGCACGAGCGACAAGCGAAGCTGATGAAGCCAAGCTGGCGAACTTGCTCGGTCTCATCGGATTGCGCCGCGGCGCTACGACCGTCATTTCGATCGGATAAAAATTATGAAACAGCGCCCTTCTCTTTACCGGCCTCGGCGCCCACTCGCTGCGGCAATGGCTGCCGCGATGCTGTTCACTCCCCTTGCGCCAGCTCCTTCGGTTTATGCCCAGCAACCTCAGCAACCCAATGCCTCGCGCTTCAAGGGTGAGCCGATCACGTTGAATTTCGTTAACGCCGACATCGAAGGCGTCTCACGCGCGATGGGCGCGATCTTGAAGCAGCAGTTTGTTGTAGACCCTCGGGTGAAAGGCAACATTACGCTGTTCAGCGAAGAACCGTTGTCACCGCGAGAGGCTTACCTCAACTTTTTGGCAGCCTTGCGTGGTCTTGGCTTCACTGTTGTGGAAGTAGGCGGTCTGTTCAAGATCGTGCCGGAAGCCGACGCCAAGCTGCAGTCAGGGACGGTATCCGTCGGAACTGTCTCGCGTCAAGGAGATCAAGTTCTCACTCAGATTTTCAAGCTAAGCCACGAAAACGCCAACAACATGGTTCCGGTGCTGCGCCCGCTGATCAGCCCGAACAACACCATCAACGCGAATCCCGGCAACAACACGCTTATCATTACTGACTATGCGGATAACTTGGTGCGCATTGGGAAGATTATTGCGGCTATGGATACACCCAGTGCAGGTGATGTCGAGATCATTCCGCTGAAATATGCCGTAGCGACCGATCTGGCCCAGGTTGTACAGCGCTTGAGTGAAGGTGGAAATGCGTTTGGTGGACAAGGCAGTGGCGGGGGGGGCAACTCATCCGTGCTCGTTGATTCACGGAGCAATTCGTTGATCGTGCGTGCAGCAACGCCGGCGCGTATGGCGAGCATTCGTTCGATCATTGATAAGCTAGATCAACCGACCCAGGGCGACAACCCCATGGGCAACATCTATGTCGTTTACCTGAAGAACGCAGACGCCACCAAGCTGGCCACCGTGCTTCGAGCTGCCTATGGGGCCGGCGGCGCTGGCGGAGGCGGTGGTAGCTCAAGTGGATTCACTGGCTCCACACTCGGTCAAAACCTTCCGCAGTCCAGTTCTTCCATGCAGCAAGGCGGCCAATCGAGCGGGGCCGCTGCGCCTGTTAGCGCTTCAGCCAGCCCATCAACGGGCGGAATGATCCAAGCCGATCCTGCGACGAACTCGTTAATCATCACAGCGCCAGAACCCGTTTATCGCCAACTGCGTGCGGTGATTGACCAGTTGGATTCGCGCCGCGCCCAGGTTTATATCGAAAGTATGATTGTTGAGGTGCAAGGCGACAACGCCGCTAGCTTCGGCTTCCAGTGGCAAGGTTTGATCGGCAAGAGTGGCGACAACACCGGATTCGTTGGTGGCACAAACTTCGGAACGAAAGGCAACCTGGTCTCCATCGATACAGCGACGCTGGCAGGATCGACAAGCGCCGGGACTGCAGGAACAGCGACCGCAGGCCTCAGCCTAGGTGAAGGTCTGAATCTCGGCATCATTCGAAAGTTTGCGGGGGCCTATGGATTAGCGGCCATCGCCAACTTGCTACAAAGCCAGACGAACACGAACATTGTGTCGACGCCTAACATGATCACGTTGGACAACGAGGAAGCGAAGATCATCGTTGGCAGCAACGTTCCTTTCATCACCGGCAGCACGACCAATACCGGTAGCAGTCTTAGCAGCCCGTTCCAGACGGTCGAACGCAAGGACGTCGGTATCACCTTGCGCATCAAGCCACAAATCGGTGAAGACGGCACCGTGCGGATGACGATCTTTCAAGAATCTTCCAGCTTGAGCGATAAAGTTGCGGCCGGTACGACGAACGCGGGCCCATCGACTAACAAGCGATCGATCGAATCGACGGTCGTTGTGAACGATGGAGAAATTCTGGTACTTGGGGGTCTGATCGAAGACAGGTTTACGGAAACCAATAACAAGGTTCCGTTGTTGGGCGACATTCCGGTTTTGGGAGCCCTATTCCGTAGCCAAAACCGGTCCAAGACTCGGACCAATTTGATGGTCTTCTTGCGCCCCACTGTGATGCGCGATGCGAACACCGCCAACAAGCTTTCGATGGACCGCTACGACATGATGCGTGTCCAACAGAAGGATGCGCAACCCAACCACAGCTGGGTGACACCGATCAATGAGTCGCCGGTTCTACCACCTTTGCCAGCGGTCACAGATTCGGTCAAAGCGCTCAGCGTTCCGCCGCCCCGGCCATCGGCCAGTTCACCAAGTCGTGCTGCCAGTCCGGCCGCCGCGGCCAGTGATGCCGAAACCTCTCCTGTAAAGAACTGAAATCATGGCTGTGCGGCACCCCTTGCCTTACGCCTACGCGAAGGCGCACAACCTTTTGTTGGAAGATGATGGCGAGAACCTTGTGCTATGGGCACCAGAGTCCGTGTCACTGCCCGCACTCAGTGAAGTCTTGCGCCTCTACAAAATCGACACATTGGAACGCGAGTCGGTCGACACCATCGGCAACCGCATAGCAGCGGCCTATGCAGGCGGTGAATCCAGCGCAGCAACTGTCATCGGGGAAGTTGAAAGCAAAGTCGACCTGAGTCGAATGATGCAGGACTTGCCTGCGGTTGAAGACTTGCTGGAGGCAGCGAATGACGCCCCCATCATCCGTATGCTCAACGCACTGCTGACTCAAGCAGCCAAAGACGGTGCTAGCGATATCCACATTGAGCCTTACGAGCGTTCAAGCTCGGTGCGTTTCCGTGTGGACGGTACTTTGCGTGAAGTCGTGCAGCCGAACAAAGCACTGCATGCCGCGTTGATCTCGCGTTTGAAAATCATGGCCGAGCTAGACATTTCAGAGAAACGGATGCCGCAAGACGGCCGCATCTCATTACGCATCGGCGGTCGTGCGGTCGATGTCCGTGTGTCGACACTGGCCTCGTCGCACGGCGAGCGTGCAGTGCTTCGCTTGTTAGACAAGGGCGAAGCCAAATTCACCCTTGAAGGCTTGGGCATGGGCGGCGACACCCTTGCCCGCTTTGACAGGCTGGTTCAACAACCTCACGGCATCGTGCTTGTCACCGGCCCTACCGGTTCCGGTAAAACGACGACGCTGTACGCATCGCTGAGTCGCGTAGACACCGCCACGACCAACGTATTGACAGTAGAAGACCCTGTTGAATATGAACTCGCGGGCATCGGCCAAACACAAGTCAACTCCAAGATCGACCTGACCTTCGCAAAGGCTCTGCGCGCCATCTTGCGTCAGGACCCGGACACGATCATGATCGGCGAAATCCGAGACTATGAAACCGCGCAGATTGCGGTTCAGGCGTCGTTGACCGGTCACTTGGTACTTGCAACGGTTCACACGAACGACGCGCCCAGTACGGTCACACGGATGATCGACATGGGCATCGAGCCCTTTCTGCTGAGTTCCAGCTTGTTGGGCGTTCTGGCTCAGCGACTCGTGCGCAAGCTCTGCCCACATTGCAAGAAGCAAGACGGCCAAGGCCGTTGGCATCCTGTGGGTTGCAGCGAATGCGGGCAAAGCGGCTACAAAGGTCGAACCGGTGTCTATGAGTTGATGGTGGTCGATGAGACCATCCGCTCCTTGATCCACAGCCGAGGCGCCGAATCTCAAATCTTTGCCGCGGCCGAGGCAGGTGGCATGCGTCCCATGCGTGAAGACGGCGAGCGCTTGATTTCCGAGGGCATTACCTCACCGGAAGAAGTGGTACGCGTGACGCGCGAATGAGCAAAATACAGCGCGATGCAATAACAACATGCCTGCCTATAAATTTGAAGCGCTGAATGCCGCCGGTAAGCCGACAACAGGTTTGCTTGAAGCGGATAACGCCAAAGCTGCACGCGCACAGTTGCGAGCTCAGTCATTGGTGCCGCTTGATGTCACGCAAGTCGCAACCTCAGGCACGCAAACGGGGAATCTCCAACTCAACCGCAAAGTGTTCAGTGCCACAGGTCTGACTGTGTGGACAAGGCAATTGGCAGGCTTGGTTGGTTCCAGCCTCCCGCTGGAACGGGCCCTGACCGCCTTAAGCGATGAAGCCGAAGATCCGCGCCAACGCGAATTGGTCGCTCATCTGCGGAGCGAAGTCAACGGTGGCTCGCCATTTGCCCGCGCGCTCGGTACTGTGCCTCGAGAGTTCGACGAGGTGTACCGCGCCGTTGTAGCAGCCGGTGAACAAAGTGGCGCGCTAGGCATCGTATTGGAACGTTTGGCAGACGACCTCGAAGAGCGCCAGACCCTTCGCTCCAAGCTGGTTGGCGCAACGCTGTATCCGGCCATCGTTTCATTGATTGCCGTCGTGATCGTGATCTTTTTGGTCACCTACGTCGTGCCCCAGGTGGCATCGGTGTTCGTCACCTCCAAGCGCGCCTTGCCGGGATTGACCGTTGCCATGCTGTGGATCAGCGCATTCGTGCGCAACTGGGGTTGGCTGATGCTGCTGGTCATCGTTGGCGGAGGTGTGACCTTCCGGCTGATGCTGCGCAACGAGGCTTTCCGCGAACAGTTCGATGCCACATGGTTGACGCTGCCACTGATCGGCAAACTCGCACGCGGCTACAACGCAGCGCGATTCTCAAGCACGCTGGCAATGCTGGCCGGTGCAGGTGTTCCTATACTGAAAGCATTGCAGGCCGCGGCGGAGACCTTGTCGAATCGCTCAATGCGAGCCGATGCCATGGATGCGCTCGTTCAAGTTCGTGAAGGTGCACCATTGGCTTCAGCCTTGGCGGGCAAAAAGCGCTTCCCAGGGCTATTGTCGATGTTTGCCCGCCTCGGTGAACAAACAGGTCAATTGCCGCAGATGCTGGAACGTGCTGCACGGCAACTCAGCCAAGAGGTACAGCGTCGTGCCATGCAGATGGCAACCATTCTTGAGCCCTTGTTGATTGTGGCCATGGGTGGTGTTGTGATGTTGATCGTATTGGCCGTTCTGCTGCCCATCATTCAGCTCAACAGCTGGGCCAAGTAAGCCAGGCACCAAAGAACACGGCGAGTATCACCGCTGTGTTCATGGCATGCGTCATGCATGATCGCCCTTGATCTGAACCTGTTTTCGGGTATTCATTGATGGCTGAGCGCATTTAAGCTCTGCTTCAATGAACTCAGCGGTTTGCGTTTTAGGAGGTCACATGAGCGCATCCAAGGACTTGGTCACGGTACCTTCGAACACACCACGCAATGGCATTCCAATTGCGCGAATGCGCAGTCTCTATCGGCTCGATGACATAGGGCGCAAACTGGAAAAGCTGCCACACAAGGAGCATGAGAGCCTTCGTTCCACCTATGAGCGCATGCTCGAAAAGGGTTCCGAGCGCTTTCAGGTCAAGCCATCCGGGCTACCTGCGATGGATCACCTCTACGAAGATTTGCCCAACTTTTCCGACGTACTCGATGACGTCAAACGCCAACTCGCGCTGTGCGAAGACAGCCGAGATGCATTGGAGATCACCCCTCTACTTCTGCTTGGGCCACCAGGCGTGGGCAAGACCCATTTCGCTCGAGAGCTGTCGCAGTTGCTCGGCACAGGCATGGGTTTCATTTCGATGAGTTCAATGACAGCGGGTTGGGTGCTCTCCGGCTCTTCCAGTCAATGGAAAGGCGCACGCCCGGGCCGGGTGTTCGAGACCTTGGTCGACGGGCAATACGCCAACCCGGTCATGGTCGTTGATGAGATCGACAAAGCAGGCGGTGAGCATGCCTATGACCCACTCGGTGCGCTGTACAGCTTGCTTGAACACGACACGGCAGGCAATTTCACCGATGAGTTTGCGGAAGTGCCGATCGATGCCAGTCAGGTGATTTGGGTAGCCACCGCCAACGACAGCCGCTCGATCCCCGAACCCATTCTTAACCGCATGAATGTGTATGAGGTTCAGCCGCCAGATCGCGATGCTGCCCGGCATATCGCCGCCAAGCTTTACCGAAGCATCCGGGCCGATCACGATTGGGGTAGCCGCTTTGCCGCTCAGCCATCCGATGATGTGCTCGATCGCATGAGCGAGATGGCACCACGCGACATGCGCCGTGCTTGGATGACGGCCTTCGGCAATGCCAAGCTCGCACGTCGGGATCGACTGGAACCTGCAGATCTTCCTGAGGCCGGCCTCAAGAGATCAATCATGGGCTTTGTCCAGTAATGGGCCGGTGGGCGTGCCTGTTACGCCCATCAAGCTTGATCTCAACAATCCCGACTCGCTGCAGAGCAGCGAGTCACCCAGCTCCATCCGAACGCTGCACTAACTGTCATGAGCCGGGCGGTTCACCCGGGATGATGGAAGAGACTGGTGGGTGTGCGGGGAAGCGTGGGTAGAGGTGGGTCAAATCTTTGATGGCATCGTGACCGCGGTATCTAACTTGACCCGCCGCCGATCACTCGTAAGCGTCCGGCGAACCCGTCTTGAGATTGGAGTCTGCGGCGGTAACGATCCT
>CAXTCD010000108.1:0-17592 GCA_964242145.1 uncultured Rhizobacter sp. | reverse complement strand
AACATCCGCTGGCCGATGGAGCCACCTCTGCGGCCTACCCCGTGAACACGTGCCTTGAGAGGCTTCATCAAAAGCCGAACGCGCTTCCATCGAACTAGGCCTCTTGTCCGGCACTAACAAGTCATCGACGCGTCACTGACAAGCCACCGTCAACGATCGATCGAAGTCAAAGCTTGACGCCCGCCGCGCTCGCGAGACCGGCGATACTGCGCGCCGGGCCACGCCACCGCCAGACCCAGTCGCTGAACAATACCGATGAGCATCGCGCTGACAGCGTTGCGCGGTGTTGTTTGCTGCCTTCGCGACGGGCCGTCTGCCGGCTCAAGCATCCTACGTTCATCGCTCACGACTTGAAGACCCAACCCTTTGCCAACAACGTCAAAGCAAGCGCTTTGCTTTTCGCTGCCATCAGCTTGCTCGGTAACCTGGAACCGGCCCAGGCCGTCCAACCCAATGAGCATCCCGCTGAGCCGATCGACACCGGTCTCGCACAGCAGCTTCGCCAGCAGATCACTTCCGAGTGCTATGGCTTTGTCGATCACGACCCCGGCCTCGTGCGCGGCTTCGACGTCAACGGCAGCTTCCAGTTGCAGCGCGATGGCTATCCGTGGGCGCGTTTTGAAGACACGGCCAATCTGCTGATCGAGCGGCAAGACGTACTGGTCAGTGGTGCCGGCCTCGGCTGCGCCAGTGCGCCTCCGGGTGGCGCCGTCAACCTGGTAACGCGGCGCGAACCGCAGATGCCCAGCCGCAGCACGTTGGAAACCAACGCCCATGGCGGCTGGAGCTTGCGCCACGAGACCGCACCGGTGCGAACGCAGGCACTGAACTGGCGGCTGGCCGCACGCGAAGAACATTGGCGTGACGCGCTGAGCGACCGCAGCCACACCACCGACCTTGCCAGCCAGCTTGACTGGAACCTCGGCGAGATGACCCGGCTGCGCCTCGACCTCGAATGGCGCAACGGCCACGGCCCGTTCGGTGTCGGCTGGCCGGCCACCGATGCACTGAGCGAGCCCGCCGATCGCCATCAATCGAACGACACGCCTTGGAGCCGCTACCGCAGCCACCAGGAAGGCTCATTGCTCGCGCTGGAGCACGGTCTGGATGCCGACACGCAGCTGCGCCTCGGTTGGTCACGCGTCCGTTATGTCGAAAACCGCCGTGAGCTGTACCTCGACCCGCCGGCCGGCCAGAACGGCCAACCTCCCTTCGATGCAGTGGCCTATGTCTACCCCGATCAACGCCACCGTTTCGATGCCTGGCATGGCGAGTTGAACCACCGCTTCACGGCTTGGGGCGCCAGCCATCGCAGCAGTCTGGACCTGTCGGCGTTGAAGGTCGGCGAGCCCGACCAAGATCGGCCGGCACAATTTTTGGGGCCATGGCAGCCCGGCACGCCACTCGGCGTACCGCAAGACTTGCCGGCGACGGGCGAGCGCCGGCTGCTGTCCCGCGAAACGCGATTCAGCTGGCGCCACAGCGCACGCTGGACCGCATGGCAAGCCAACGCCGCCCTCATCGCCAGCCGCTTTCGCGATGACAACGGCAGCGCAGCTCAAAGCGCATCGGCACTGTCGCCCACCTTGTCGCTCGCCTGGACGCCCGATGCCAGTTGGCGCGTGCAGCTCACCAGCGGGCGCGGCGCGACCGGCCGGCAATATGCGTCGATCACCTCCGACACCGCCCAGCGCATTCTTCCGCCAGGCCACAGCACTGAGCATGAACTCGGCGTGCGCTGGACGCGTGACACCTGGAGCGCTGGCATCGGCCTCTTCGAGCTGACACGGCCTTATCGCTTCGAGCAGCAAAACGTCTCGGCCTGGCGCGGCCATCAGACCCACCGCGGTCTCGAAAGCACCTTGCGCTGGGCCGCGCCGGATGAGCGGGCCAGCATCGTTTTCACCACGCAAGCCCTGCGCACACAAGTGACCGGTACCGGCGACAGCAGCCTCGACGGCAAGCGCCCGCCCGGTGTGCCGGCCCGCCGCGGCAGCGTCTACGCCGAGGCTCGGCTGCCAGCACCCGCATGGACGATCAGCATCCTGGGCACCGCAGTGTCCAAGCGCGCATCGTTCGATGACAACCTGATTTTTGCGCCGGGCTATGGCCGCATCGATGCAGGCCTGAACTGGCATGGTCCGTGGGGCAGCACACCGCTGTCGGTCATGTTGACGATCGAGAACCTCACCAATCGCCGCGCCTGGGAAGCCGCGGGCAGCGGCGTGGCTTATCCGCTGGCCACCCGCGGTGTCGGGCTGACGCTGGTGATCGGCGAATCTTGAAAGGCATCAAGCTGACAGCCAGCCGAAATCGATCCATGCCCGCTTGATCCAACTTTGTTTTGATAGACTTGGTTTGAGATCAAACGATCGTCTTGGCTCTGTTTCGATCCGCCCCAAAGATGCAATACTGCGCCGCATGAAACCCATTGAATCGATCGACCTCATCGAGCCGCAACTGGCCAATGCCCGCGAATATTGGGGCGGCTGGGGCGGCGTCAGCCCTTCAGCCACCGACGCCGACCTCGTGCTGTACCGAAGCGGCCTGCCTCATCCCCTGATCAATGGCGTGCTCCGCTCACGCGAAGCCGCGACCGATCAACTCATCTCCGAGGTGCGCCGACAACTCGAGGGCCTGCCTTGGTTGTGGTGGGTCGGCCCCGGCAGCGACCCGCAACTGGCCACCCGGCTCGGAGCCGCCGGCGCCGTGCACGCGATGAGCTTTCCGGTGATGGCGGTTCGGCTCGATCAGGTGCTTAACCGCGCTGCGCCGGCGGACCTCGTCATCGAGGAGGTGAACGGACTGGAAGCGATGGCGGAATGGGTCAGCGCCTGGTCGCCGAACTTCGGCCTGCGCGTGGAAGACCGCGATGCGTTGGTCGAACGCGAGGCCCGCCGCAGCGATGTGGTGCGTTTCGCCGGGCGCATCGACGGCAAGGTGGTCGGTACCTCCGAGGTCTTGTTCAGCCGTGGCGTCGCGGGCGTGTATGTCGTGACCACCGACCCGGCCTATCGCCGCCGCGGCATCGGCACAGCCATGACCGACGCCGCTTTGAAACTCGCCCGCGCTCGCGGCTACCTGGTCGCCACCTTGCAAGCCAGCGATGACGGCCAGCCTGTGTATGTACGGATGGGCTTCTCGACCGTCGAAACCCTGAAGTTGTTCAGTTTCTGATTGCTTCCGGTCTGCATCCATCCACCGTGCTGTGCGCGGTGGCGTGGCACCGACTTGCTCCATCGACAGGTCCGGCGCCTCGGCAAGAGTGCGTTGAGGTCCAGTGGATGCAAAGCGGTGAGAGGCGGACCGGCGGCTTGACCTTCGTCATCAGCCCGACCGCGCCGAGATCGATCCCCGGCTTATCGTGGACGATGGCGCCGCCGCAAGCCCCGTTCACCGGTGGCTTTCGAGCAAACGCCTACCGCCAGGCCGCTGATCCCGGCCGGACGCAACAGCAGGCTGCCCCATTCCAATGGCTGATCTCAGGATGCAAGAGATTCATCGGCCACAGGCGATCACTGCACTTCTGACATAACGCTTCCGAGCTGAACGCGCATCAGGCACGAAGGCCCACCAGCCTTCGCTTTCCATCGTCACGACAACGACGCATGCCCTTGACCTGAAACGTCCGACCCCTGCTACCACGCTCTGATGCGTGGGTATGTTGTGAACACGCCGATTCCTGAGTTTCGAATTTGCTTGGCTGTTTCTGCGTGGCCCTCTACGCTTCACGATTTATTACTTTTGCCTCCGGCCTTGTCGTCTGACAAGGCTTGGAATCTCGAACGGAAGTTTTGGTGTCCTCCCCCCTGTTGCTCAAGGCCCGACGTGTTGCCTCTCTCTTCGCCTCCAATGCGGTAGGCACCGTCCTCGGGCAGGTCGTTCAGCTGGTGGCCATCCCGGCGCAGCTGCACTACCTCGGCGCAGCGCAGTTCGGTCTGCTGGTTTTGTTCAATTCGTTCGTGATGGCCGGCGCGTTGACCGATGCGGGCATCGGCCCGACGGTGCTGCGCTTCGTGGGCCGCACCGAGCGGCACCCCAAAGCGCTGGAGCATGTGATCGCCTCCAGCCTCACCGCCATCCTGATCCTGTCGGCCGTGGTGTCTGCATTGGGCATCGGCCTGGGTTGGGCTTACGGAACGCAGAACGGCGGTGTTCGCATTGCCGACAGCGCTACGCCCATCCTGCTGGCGGTCTTCATCGTGTCGGCCATTGCCGCGTCGATGGTTGTCGGCCTCGGCCTGAACATCCTGCGCGGTCTGCGGCAATACCGCGCCTTCTCGCTGTGCGAAAGCGCCCACCGCATCTTCCTGCCGCTGCTGTCCACCGCGGCGGCGGTGATCTGGCGCGATGCCAGCGCCGTGTTGTTGGTCAACGTGATCTGGACGCTGCTCGCCGCGATCGGCATCTTGATCTATGCCACCCGCAAGGTTGGTGTGCCGCTGCACCTCACGAACAATCTGCGCTACTTCAAGCGCCGCATGTTCAGTTTCAGCCGCTGGGTGTGGGTGCAATCGGCCTTTGCCTACGGAGGCTCGCAAGCCGATCGCTTCATCGTCGCCGGCTTCATGGACCTGCAAGCGCTGGCGCCTTATTCGATTGCCATGAGCGTCGCGAACTCCCTATTGGCCGTGCTGGCCGCCGGCGGCGGCTTTTTGCTACCCGAAGCCACCAGCCGACTCAACGACCGCGCATGGCTGGCGCGCTCGTTCGTTCAGTACACGACGCTGTTCTCCGCCATCTCGGCGGCCTCGATCCTGCTGTTCATTCCGATGTCTCCTTATCTGCTCAACGTCTGGCTTGGCGCAAGCCATGGCGTGAAGGTGCTGCCGATACTTCTGGCCGTGCTGTGGATCATCAGCAATGCCTCTTCCAGCACGCCGGGCAGCCAATTGCTGAACGCGATGGGGCATTCCAAATTCGCCGCCTTCGCCGGAGCCGCCGCGAACGGCTTCATTCTTCTGGCGATGCTGCTCGGCGGGCACCTGTGGGGCCTGTGGGGCATCGTCGGTGCACGGATGCTGTCGATCCCGTTTGGCTTTTGCATCCGAGCCTTGACCGCACAACGCATCTTCAACATTCCCCGCCCGCTGTGGGTGGCCATCAAGATGGTCTGGCCGACCCTGGCTGGCACGCTGATCGTGTTTCCGCTTTCCTGGTATCTGCTGGTTCGCTGAACCTGACCTGAATTCGAGGGCCCAAGCCTCGCCCGTTCTCACCTTGGCCTTTTTATTGGAGTTTTGAATCATGGGGTTTGGCATCAAGAGCCATCTGCGCGGTCACCATCTTTATCGTTATCTGCGCGACGGCGAGGCCTACGCATCGGCTTTTGATCTCCGAAAACCACTGATCCGCTACATCGGCTGGCTGGGCCACCGCAACATCGGTGATGAAGCGCTGTTCGACGCGTTCAGGCTGCTGTTCGACAACACACTCATCACGCCTTACTACGACCTGTCGCCGCTGTCGGTGCTGGCCGCGCTGCGCAGCCAGAAGCTCGTCGCCCTCGGTGGCGGCACGCTGATCAACGACGACTCCTACATCGAGCAACTGGAACGTGCACAGCGCGCCGGGCGCCGCACCTTCACCTTCGGTACCGGCGTCGGTGACCTGGCGTACTGGTCGAAGTTCAAGCAAGGCGAGCGCGGCAACCCCAAGCGCTGGGCGCAAGTCTTGAGCAAGGCCGATTACGTCGGCGTGCGCGGCCCGCGTTCGCTTCAATGGCTGCAGGAGCAAGGCGTCAAGAATGCGGAAATCATCGGCGACTCGGCGCTGTCGCTGACCCTCGCGCAGCGCAAGCTGGCCGCGGAACCCACGCTGGGCGTGAACCTCGGCAGCCACGACCCAACGCTGGGCGGTGAAGACATGAGCTTCGACGCGATGGTCGGGCTGGTGCGCCATGCCATCCAATCGGGCTACCGCGTCAAGTACCTGTCGATGCATGACATCGACTTCGAGGTCGGCCGCAAGCTCGAAGCCGCAGTGAAACACGAGCGCTTCGAGTTGCCGCACTTCACCGCCAAGGTCAATGACTCCTTGCAAGACCTCGGTGAATGCCATCTCGTCGTCGGCCAACGCCTGCATTGCACGGTGCTGGCCTGCGCGCTGGGCATTCCGAACCTGTCTTTGAGCTATCAGCCCAAGTGCCTGGACTTCCTGGAATCGATAGCCCGCAGTGACCTGTCCATCAGCACCACGGCCATCTCGGCCGGCCTGCTGATCGAAAAGCTGAGCTGGCTCGAATCGCAAGCCGAGTCGCTGAAGAAAGACATCGACCTGTCCTGCGACGCGTGGCGGGTCAAGCAGCGGCAAGAAGCCGCACGCCTGGTCGCACGGCTGACGAGCCGATGATTTGACGCTTGAAGCAGCGATCGCCTGGCTGAAAAACGCTGCTTGGTGCGGTTAGCTTGGTGCAGTGAGCAAGATGCAGCCCATGAACCATCCAGCTGCGAGCCCTTCGTGCTGACCCCGGTCAATCGGGGCCAGCACCGGCTGAGTGCTCGATGAAAGATCAGTGCACCGGCCCGAAGCAGGGGGCGGTGCCGCAGGCCCAAGATTCAAACCAGCGGCCGCGCCCAATACACATAGATCCGCGTTCGATAGAGATCGTCCAGCGTGATCACTTCATCGGCCGGCGTCGACGGCAACGCAAAGGTGTTGCTGATCAACAGTGGCCGGCTCGCCTCGTGGCTCAACTGGTTCGCCAGTTCCTGCATGCCACGGCGGAACAGATAACACAGTAATACGGCTGCACTACCCAGCTCGGCTTGGCGGAAGTCTGCGCGATGAAATCGCAGGTTCGATAAGCCCGCTAACCGTGCCCACGCCAACGACACCAGCCAGGGCAAAAACGACAGCTCATAGCCGATGACCTGCCGTTGCGGATGAGCCCGTGCAAACGCGATGGCCAAGCTGCCCCAGGCCGAGCCGAGATCCATGATCGGGCCTTCCGCTGATTCCAGCGTGGGTGCGGCAGCAGCCAGCATTGCGCGGCAAGCCTTCGGCGAACTGGGCATCGGCGAGATACCGATGCGCAGCGTGAATCCGACGATGGACAAAGCTGCACCGCAGGCAGCGATGGCAATGCATGTGTCAAGGTAATAAATGGGCAAACCCCTTGGCACCGCTTGTTGAGCGCCGGCTCGGTCACATGGTCAGGCGCAAGCGTGGTGCGAGTGGAAATATGAGCGCGAAGTTTGACAGCCGTGATCGATTTTCAGCCCCGGCAGAGTGTGTTTTCTGAATGTCGTTTGCTTTTCCTTATTGCATTTGGTTTGTCTTATCTCAGCCTGCGTATTTCAACCGATCGCGTGTGCAATGAGGAGATGCCAGCTTCGAGTCTTCCCGCCACAAGCAATTGAGTGCGCGTGACGGTGTTCTTGCTACCGTCTGTGGCCGTGAGTTCGAACGCAGCAAGTTGGCGCCGAACCATCTCATCCACTGCGTGGTGGAAAAAGCCGGTAGGCACGCCTGTTCGTGCGGCACACAGCGTGAGCACCAATCGCCCAGCATCAGCGCTGCACCGTTCTGTAGACGAAATACTGTATATATTAACAGTATGACGAGTGCTGCTGAGTTTGCCATTCCCATCCAGGCCATCAAAGGCCGTGGCAGCGCTTGGGCTTTGCAGCATCGCTTTACGCGTCAAGCGCATGAAGCTTTCGACGACGGCTGGGGCACGCTCGAACAGTCGGCCTCTGAAGAGCGCCTTCCAGCAACGACCCGCATCATCGAAGAGCGCGCGAAGTCGATCCTGTCCAGCAACGATTCACCCGACATCGTGTTCGACCTGTCGGTGAACCCGTACCGTGGCTGTGAGCACGGCTGCATTTACTGCTTCGCGAGACCAACGCACAGCTACCTGAACATGTCGCCCGGGCTGGATTTCGAGTCGCGCATCATCGCGAAAGTCAATGCGGCCGAGCGCCTGCGTGAAGCCTTTTGCAGCCGCGCCTACGAGCCTTTGTGGCTCTACTTGGGTTCTGCGACTGACGCTTACCAGCCGATCGAGCGCAAGCTGGGAATCACACGGTCCTTGATCGAAGTGATGGCCGAATGCCGGCATCCGTTTTCGCTGGTCACCAAATCGTCGGGCGTCGAACGTGATCTCGATCTGATCGCACCCATGGCTGCGCAAAAGCTGGCAGCGGTATATGTGTCGGTGACCTCCCTGGACCCGGTGCTGTCCCGCCTCATGGAGCCGCGAGCGGCCTCGCCCCAGCGCCGGCTGAAAACCATCGAAGCGCTTGCGAAGGCTGGCGTACCGGTGGGTGTGAGTGTGTCGCCGGTAATCCCGTTCATCAACGAACCGGAAATCGAACGCATCGTCGAGGCTGCCGCTGCGGCCGGTGCCAGCTCGGCATTCAGCGTGACCTTGCGATTGCCGTGGGAAGTGAACCCACTGTTCCAGCAATGGCTTGCCCAGCATTTCCCCGATCGGGCTGAGCGAGTCATGGCCCGCGTGCGCGACATGCGCGGTGGCCGCAACAACGACTCTCGCTTCGGTAGCCGCATGAGGGGAGAGGGTGTGTGGGCCGATCTGCTGTCTCAGCGGTTCAAGAAGGCCTGTGCACGCTGGGGGCTGAATCGTGAGCGAGTGCAGCTTGATCTGACTCAGTTTCGCGCGCCTCGGCCAATGAAGGCCGCTTCCGCTCAAGCCGAACTCTTCTGACCTTTGGCAAGCTGAGCCGTCACGCGACGTGACGCCGGCACGGGGTGCTTCCCGCCATCTCGAAAGTGCTAATGCGCCAGTCATTTGCATGGGCCGATACGCGCTGTCGGCAGAGCCGCGCGCAATCGGCACAACAGCACCTCAAACACCTGTTTGATCGAAGCTTTGACGCCGAGCTCGAACCGCAAGATGGAGGTGCTGTCCTTTCATTCACTCCATCAGTCATGCAAACAAATCCGCAATGGGATGCGCATCTACCGCTTAAATCGGATTGCAAGATGCCGATAGATAGCGTCATGAATGAAAAATTTCACACGCCCATGGCGAGACCAATCCAAGTGGATGTGTCGGTCTCCGAAGCTCGGAAGCCGTGTTTTGCCGGTTCTGATGCGGAGAATTGGTTTGCCTTGCGACATGAAATGTGCAGCGCTCAAATGCTGCGTCATTGGCGTGGCCCTGCCGCATTTCTTGGATTCACTTTGATCGAATTGATGGTCACCATCGCGATTCTCGGAATTCTGATGAGCATTGGCATTCCGTCATTTAAAAGCTTTCTCGATCGGAATCGAATTGCCGGAGAAATGAACTCATTCGTGTCCGATGTTCAATTTGCCAGATCCGAAGCGATCAAACGAGGTCAGGCCGTCAGTGTTTGCGTTTCGTCCGATGGGGCGACCTGCGTCGCCGAAAATAATTGGCACAAGGGTTGGGTCGTTTTCTCCGATTTGGATAATTCTGGTGCGGTAAACGGAAGCGACAAAATATTGCGCTACAGAAAGGGTTGGAGCAGCAGCGATACCTTTACCGCCAGTTCAAGTTTGACCGTCTTGTCATTCAACCGCGATGGCTTTGCAACCCGCTTGCCCAGCACCGGGGTTGTCACCATGCCCTTGAGAGCCAAAGTAGCCAGCAGTACCACTACGCGATGTGTGCAACTGAATCCTGTAGGCCGTCAGGTCATTCAGACGGTAGGAACAGGGGCCTGCACATGAAAACCAGATATTCAGCCCGGGCCCTTGGTTTCTCGATGATCGAGGTGCTGGTCACGATCGTTGTTGTCTCCGTCGGATTGCTGGGATTGTCGAAAATGCAGGCGGCTGCGATTTCAAATACCCAGGTTTCCCGAATTCGCTCATTGGTTTCATTGCAGGCAGCCAGTTTGGCCGCAGCAATGCACGGCAATGTCGGCTACTGGGGAGCCGCAGGAACAGCGCCGGCCTCACTCACCATCAGCGGTGATGGCGTGATTTCCGATTCTGGCCTGAATGGCTGGACAACTGATTGCAGCTCGGTAGTTTGCACATCGGCACAAGTGGCTTCCTATGATTTGAAGCAATGGGGTTCGGCACTCAATAAGAAATTCCCGAGCTATACGTCCACCATCAATTGTTCCACGGTAAGCACCTTGCCCGTCAGTTGCAACATCAATCTCAGCTGGGCTGAAAAATATGTGGCTATCAATAAATCGACAGCCAAAGGGTCGTCTGTCCAAACATCGACGCAGAGCTATACGCTTTATGTGGAGCCCTGACATGATGATAAAGCATCGATATAAAAACACCGGCTTTAGCTTGATCGAGTTGATGGTTTCCATGACCATTGCCTTGTTCTTGCTTATGGGATTTACAGCAGTATTTATCAATTTAAAGCAGGCGTTGACGAATCAGGACGGCCTGGCCCAGCTGCAAGACAATGAGCGGTTGGCGCTCACCATTCTGACCAATGCAATTCAATCATCGGGTTATTTTCCGGACCCGCTCAACAATGTAGCTGTGGATTTGCTGCCCGCGGATTTGAATTTTTTATTCCCTGGGCAGGGAATCTTTGGCACCACCGGCGCTACGGGTGCCACGGATACGCTGAGCACCCGCTATGTCTCTGCAAGTGGAGACGGGCTGACGAATTGTCTGGGGCAAACCAATACTTCAGGCGCCAACAGTTCAATCGTCAATACGCTTTACGTTGATACCACGACCAAAGAATTGAAATGCAATTTAGGTGTTGGCAGTTCCACAACGGCAACGCCTTTGATTGGCAATGTCAGCAATCTCAAGATTTTGTTTGGAACCGATACCAGTGTTGAAGGCAGCATTGACCGTTATTTGACGGCATCGGCTGTTGCGACTGGAAAGAATTGGTCCAATGTGAAAACTGCAAAAATCACAATTTCGTTTGTGAACCCCTATGCGTCATCGGCAGGGCAGCCTGCGACCATTGACTGGGTTCAAATCGTAAATATCATGAATCGGAAATGAAGAGAAAAAAATGAAATTCGTGCGTCATCCTTCATTTGCGTCTCAGCAGCATCGTGGCTTCATCCTGATTACCGGCCTGATTTTTCTGGTCGTCTTGACCATGCTCGCGTTGGCTATGTTCAGAAGTGTCGGCTTGCAAGAACGAATAGCAGGAAATACGCGAGATAAACAGCGCGCATTGGAGGCTGCGCAATCCGCGCTTCAATATGGTGAATGGTGGTTGAACAAAGGTCTGGGTACGGGGTATGGCTTGGCGTGCAATACGAAAGACGTTAATGGCAACGATGTCACAGCGATGAGCATTTGCTCGAACGTTTTGAGTAACCCTTCGGATTTATCGTCTTGGCCGGCTTGGGCAAACTATGTGCCTCCCAATATGACCGTTGCAAGCGGCGGCGGTCTGGCTACCAATAATGATATTAACTACAACGGAAAGCCCGGGCTCTTCATTAATTTTTTGGGATTTGCGCCGAATGGGCAATCATTGCTTTATCAAGTCAATGCATTTGGTTTTGGCGGCAATCCAGATACGGTATCCGTTGTACAAAGTACCTATCAAATGAAGTCTTGTGGCAGGGATTTGACTAAAATCTGGAGTAAGGAAGAACAAGACAGTTCAAGCGGGACTATCGACTGCTGAGGCTTAATGTTTGAATTGTTCGTGATGCATTTTCGAAAACGAAGGATTGACATGAAATTTATTTTCGAACCCAGATTTTTATTTCTGCTTTTTTTTGCAGGACTAAATAAATCTGCTTATGCTCAAGAGGTTATAAATGATACTTTAACGGGGGCGTATTCAAATTTTAAGTGGGCTTCTTTGAATGGAGCTTGTTTGACTGCTGGTAATAACACCGGCTCCATACCTGCATGTGTGGGCTTGAAATATTATGAAAATGCCACCCAGGTGGGCGGAACTACAGGACGTCTTCCCGATGCAGTAGGAAAAGGTGCGCTGCGATTAACAAATGGCGATTTCAAGGTCGATGGTAACAATGGAGATTACAAAACCGGAGCAGTAGTCTCAGACTTCACCTTTGCCTCTAATAAGGGAATTCAGGTGACTTTCACCACTGTGACCTATGGTGGGGATAATTTGAGTGGGCACGGCGCCGATGGAATCAGCTTCTTTCTGATGGATGGTGCGAATTCCCCCAGCGTCGGTGGCCTTGGAGGTAGCCTGGGCTATAGTTGCTCCAATGGCAATGATACCTATGATGGCGTAGCCGGTGGTTACATCGGCATTGGGATTGATGAATACGGAAATTTCTCTAATTCAGGAGATAATACAGATACAGGGAGTGGATTCAAAGCCGGACGTATCTCGCTTCGCGGCGCCGGCGATACCTCGTTTGCCTCCCTCACAAAAAAATATTCAAAGTATTATCCTGCCTCATTGGGCGACAATGAAAGCGACCGTAAGGCTGCTGTTCAGAACACTTGCAGAACTGGCTATGTGTGGAATTTCAGTGGCACTTCCCTCAAAGATGCGAATGGGAAATTAACTCCAAATAAGAGTCAAACCACCGAAAAACTCGCTTTCAATTACCCGTGGATCGTTTCCAGTGACTTTCCCCCCGAGGTTAGTATAGCCAATCAGCAAGGCCTTAATAAGCCTTTGAGGGATAATGCTACAAAAATAACCTATGCTGTCAAGATCACACAGGATGGCTTGCTTGATTTTTCATATTCTGTTAATAACGGTATTACTCAACCCGTAGAGTCAAAAAGACGTATTACGGATTCGAATGGGCCGTTACCGAAGCTTTTCAGATTTGGCTTTTCCGGTGGTACCGGAAGTGGCAGCAATGTTCACGAAATAACTTGTTTCAAAGCTGCCCCAGTCGATGAGTCGAGCAGTTCAGCAGGTACCAACGTTCAGCAATCTGCGCGGGTAGAGGCAGGCACACAGGTTTATTTGGCCTACTACCATCCAACAAATGCGTGGGGGCAGTTGACCGCTCAGAACATCATGTCGGATGCAACGGGGGACAATGTTTTTATTAATCCGTTGGCCAATTGGGATGCCAGTTGCACATTGACAGGCGGTTCGTGCGGTGCCATGGGCAATGGTGTTTCTATTACTGCACAAACTCCAGACAGCCGGAAAATATTAAGCTGGAATGGAACCTCTGGAATTCCATTTCGCTGGTCGAATTTGAGCGCCGCACAAAAAAACAACCTGACGGCGGGCGAGACCGCCAATGATGATCGCCTGCAATATCTCCGCGGAGATCGCAGCGACGAGGTTGCCAAAAACGGTGTGTTCCGTACCCGTACGGGTATTTTGGGCGACATCATCGGTTCAAGTCCTACATGGGTGGGGTCACCTTCATTACCCTACGGCGGCACGTGGGCGGATGCGCTATACGCAGGGGTCGCGGCACCGGAGAAGAATTACAAGAAATTTAAAAGTGACTATGCCACTCGACAAAATGTCGTTTATGTCGGCGCCAACGATGGCATGCTTCATGGTTTTCGTGCCGGCGCATACAATACCTCAGGCGATTTTTATACGGATAGCGCCAAGCCGAACGATGGCCAAGAAATATTGGCTTATGTGCCAAATACCGTGTTGTCCACAATGCATTCCTCTTCGTCGCCTGCGCTGGATTTCAGCAATACGCAATATTCACATAATTTCTATGTTGACGCCACGCCAGGGACTGGCGACCTCTATTACGACGGCGCTTGGCACACTTGGTTGGTCGGAGGGTATGGTGCGGGCGGCAATCCGGCGGGACCGGTGGGGGATAAAACATCGACCTCCCCGGGTGGAATCTTCGCGCTCGACATCACCGACCCTGCTGCGTTCAGCGAATCTGCCGCTTCATCATTGGTGGTTGGCGAATGGTCCAGCAGCACCATCCTTTGCGCCAACGTCCTGCTTTGCAAGTTAAATCTTGGCGCGTCATACGGCACGCCCTCGATCAGGCGCCTGCATAACGGAAATTGGGCCGTGCTGTTTGGGAATGGTTTGAACAGCAGCAAGGGAACCGCGGGTTTATTTGTTATGCTGATTGATTCCAGCGGCGGCAAGACGTTTCGGTATATTGATACGGGCTATGGGCCCAGCAACGATCCAACGGGTAATAACAGCAAGAACGGCATTGCCTATGTGTCGCCAGTCGATTTGGACGGTGACTTGATCACTGATTATGTTTATGCGGGTGATGCCTTCGGAAACCTGTGGCGATTTGACCTGACGAGTGACACACCCTCGTCATGGTCTGTTTCTTCAACGCCGATATTCTCTACGCAAGCCGGTCGGCCCATCACGAGCCAAGTGGCGGTAGGCACGATTGCTGGTGTGGGTTCCGGAGGTCTGCCTCGAGTGATGGTTTCTTTCGGTACAGGCCAGCAATTGCCGCAGACGCTCACGTCTGAGGCCACCTATGCCACCGGTACCCAAGCCTTGTACGGAATCTGGGACTGGAATTTGAAGGCTTGGAATTCCAAGGCGGGCGGTGCGGCGCAATTTGCTAGTTTGCCGACAGTCGATACCGTTGCACCCACCAGTGTTTTGACTGCGGCTTCGCTCCTGGCGCAGAGCATCACAGCGACCGCGGCAGGCAAAGGCTCAGTTTCCGGATATCGAGCCGTTAGCCAGAGCAAGGTTTGCTGGAATGGCTCCAAAGCTTGCGCGACTGGCAACACCAAGTACGGTTGGACGCTGCCACTGCCGTCATCGAATGAGCAGGTGATCTACAACCCCGTATTGGCCTATGGCATGTTCGCGGTGAACACGACAATCCCAGGGACGGTGTCAGCGTTGACCTGCGATAGCCAACCGGCATCAGGGTTCACGATGGCAGTGATGTTGGCCACTGGTGGTTCTGGATCACAGTCCTTCTTCCCAGATCCCAGCAACCAATTTGTACCGATTCCCGATTCGAGCGGGTCTGGCGGGCTGGTCAGCGGCATCGGTCTGAACGCGACGGGAACGCCGTCCATCGTGACATCCAAGAAGCGTCCCTTCTTCGTCCAGCAAAACGTCAGCGGCGACGGCGTCGTGACAGGCATCAACCCCGGTGCCGCAGGCTCCGGCGGTCGCCTCAACTGGATCAGGTACCGCTGATCATGGGCACTTCTTTGCAGGTTCAGATGGGCATTCAAAAGCGCCGCCGTGGCTTCACCCTGATCGAACTGATGATCACGGTGGCGGTGATCGGCATCCTGGCGGCGATTGCCTTGCCGTCGTACACGCAGCACGTCCGCAAGAGCCGTCGTGCGGATGCGAAATCGGCCTTGTTGGATTTTGCGTCGCGCCAGGAACGCTATTTGAGTGTCAACAACGTCTACGCAAGCGTTCCGACCACCTTGGGCTATACCGGCGCGGCGTTTCCGATCGATATCCAATCGGGAGGGCAGGTTTATTACAAGCTCGGCATGACGCCCGTGCCGGCCACCACAACCTTTACCGCGACGGCCACGCCTCAAGGCTCTCAAACCGCTGACACCTGCGGAACGTTTTCGTTGACCGAACTCGGCAGCCAAAGCATTTCGGGAACGGACACCACGGGGAATTGCTGGTAAGTCGCCGAATCGTTTCAGGTGGGAGCGTTTCCAGCGCTGTGGATGATCGTCTGTGGATCTGCACATCGCGTCCGCGCATCCATCGCGTTATTGCGCAACCTTCGATCAAAGCCTCGGTCGACATGGGGCGTGACATCCCGCTCGGCGCGATAGACCCGGGTCTGTCCCTGCAGCAACCCCAACACCGTGTGAGAGAGGTGATCGTGGCTGATCGGCGCATCAAGCTGCGAGGCCATGCAGCCGGGCCTCAGGCTCGCTTGCTGAGCGTCAGACAGCCACATCACCATCGGCACCTGTTTTTGCTGATGCGGAGCAAAGGCGTAGGGCAGGGCATTCAGGTAGAGGTTGTTTTCGCCCAGTGATTCGCCGTGGTCAGACATGTACAGCAGCGCACTGGAGAACTTGGGTGATTGCGTCTGCAGCCAGCGGATGCCTTGTGCGAGCACATGGTCGGTGTAGACGATGGAGTTGTCGTAGGCATTGATCAACTCCTCTCGCTCGCACTGCTGCAGTACGTTGGTCTCGCACTCGGGCAGGAAGAGTTTCCGATCGGCCGGGGATCGCTTGGCATAGGCCGCGCCGTGGCCGCCCATCTGATGCAGCACGAGCCCACGCCGCGTAATCGCTGTGCCTCGGGCCAAGGCTGCGATCCGCTCATCCAGGCCGTACAGAGCGCTTCGTCCAGGCACTCTCGGCCATGACACAGTGAATTGGGTGGGGGCGGTGTTTTGATCGCGAAATCACTGGCTTTGGCATGGGCAACCCGGTTGCAGACGCCTTTGCACCCGGCCTGGTTGTCGATCCACAAGACGGCCAAGCCGGCGCGTTGCAGCACGTCCAGCAGATTTTCATGCGGCTGGCTTTCCGCTTCGAAAGGCCCTTTGCCAAACACCGAGAACATGCAGGGCAGCGAGGTCGCGGTGCTGGTGCCGCACGAGGTGGCTTGGCGAAAGCTCAGCACATCGAGCGTCGACAATTCCGGATTGGTCGGCCTGCCGTAGCCGTTGAGCGCGAAGTGATCGGCCCGTGCGGTCTCGGCGATCACCAGCATCAGCAGTGGCGGCAACGCGTTTTCAGGCCGTAGCGGCAGCTTGGCGTCTTCGCCCACCGCCACGGGCGGGCCGGCGGGCTGGTGCGCTTCAACGCCGACCATTGCGAGTGCATAGAAGGTGTTGAGCGGATTGATCTTGTAGCGCAAGGTGTGCTGGTTGCGCAGGGTCGACGATACGTCGGCAAAGACGAGCAGCAGCAGGGCCGCAAACAGCGCGGCTGCACCGAGCAGGCTCAGCAGGTTGCGCCGGATTTGCGCCAAGGCACCTGCCGACTGAACGGGTTTTTTCCAGAGCCACGCCAGCGGCAGCAAGGCCCTCCACAAGATGCTGACGAAGAGCCGCGGGTTCAGCAGATCGCGGGTTTCATGAAGGTTGGTCTGCAGCACGTTCACCATCATCGCCACGTCGATCACGATGTTGTAGCTGCCCATGAAATGGGCCCCGGCCGCGGCCGTCAGCAAAAAGATCGCGATCACCGGCTTGACGCTCCGGCGCCAGGCCGCGAGTGTCAACGTGAACGCGGTCAGCGCGAACACCAGCCCGCTAAAGGCGAGCAGCGAGAGCTTGCCGCGCGGCGTGGCCATCTCCGGCAGGGCGTGCAGCGACAACCACAGCGGCCAGTTGCCGACGGTGCTGATCCAGGCACTGGCCAGCCAAACGAGCGGGGTGGGGTTCCATCCGCCGCTCGGTGCGGATGAGAAGCTGTTGGGGAGTGAGCGAAAGAGAGCGCGCAAATCAGGAGCGCGATGCGGATGAGGTGGGGCTTGCCGAAAGGCGATGCCCTCGGGCCATCGTGACCACGGTGACCTTCATCGCTGTTGGTTGTCACTTCTTCATCGCTGTTGGTTGTCACTTTTGCTTGAGTTTGGCATGGATGTGACGCCGCTCAAGGAGGCGGTTTGGCTGAGGGGGCAAGGCGCTGAAAGGTGATTCGCGCCGCCGAACGCCAGTGACACAGTGCAGGGCGGCTTGCCAGCCGGCCAACGGCGGTGCCGCTGCCGGCCCGGCCGATCAGGCCGCGGCTGCGCTGTCGTTGGCTGGCACCGCCTGGCGCAGGCTCAAGGCGCCGGCGGGGCGG
>CAXTCD010000107.1:0-17671 GCA_964242145.1 uncultured Rhizobacter sp. | reverse complement strand
GTGGCGCGTCTTGGCGTAGGTCTGGCCCGGATTGCCCAGGCCGGCGATCAGCAGCATCCGGCCCTCCGACTCCGTGGCAGGAGACCAGAAGGCCGCGGCGAGGACTAGGCCTCGCTCGCGCCTTCCGCAGCGGCCTCGGCCGCCGCGACTTCGCTGGTCGCGGTGTCGGCGGCTTCGTCTTCGCTGTCACCGGGCAGCACCCTGCGCTCCAAGGCCCGCAAGGCTTTGCGGGCCACCAGGGCATTGCGGTGAATGCGCAAAAACCGCTCACCCAAACGCTGCTCCAGATCGGTCAGCGCATCATCAAGCACGTGCGTGTGAGTCGCCGTGCGCAAAGTCACATACTTCAGCTCTGCCTTCAGATACAGCACATCGGAAACCGGTACGCGTATCTTTCGGCCCAGGTCGCTAACGATGATGACGGGCGATAACTCCGCGTCAACGGTCGCTTCGGCAACACGTGTGCCCAAACGTTGTTCCACGCTGGCTTGTCTGCGCTGGGCCACGCGGCTCAATGCGGCTTGCAAGCGCTCGCGGCGCACCGGCTTGGTCAGATAGTCAACCGCATCGAGTTCGAAAGCCTTTAACGCATGTTCGGCATAGGCCGTCACAAACACCACCGATGGTGAGTTATGTTTTTGACGCAGTGTGGCGGCGAGTTGAATACCGTCCGGCCCCGGCATGTGGATGTCGAGCAGCACCACATCACATTCATGGGCCGACAACCAGGCCAGCGCCTGAGCGGTGTTGGCCGCCTCACCCAGCACCAAAGCGCGCGGTTCCGGGCATTCACTCACCAGCGTTCGAAGGCGCAGGCGCGCCAGCTCCTCATCATCGACGATCAATACGCGCAACTCGGCCGTCATGGCAAACCCTCCGACTCCACATCTCAGCAACAGGCTTCAGCGAAACGCCTCGGCCCTCTCGATCACAACGGCAGGATGACCTGAACGCGGAACACGTCGCGCTCCGTTCTGGTTTCAAACTGTGCGGCCACGTCATGCATCAACCTCAGCCGTTCGCGCACGTTGCGCAGCGCGATCCCGTTGCCCGGCCGCGATGGTTCGCGCGGCAAGGTGTTGACGATGCTGACCACCGCATGCGCCCGCTTGACGCGCGTTCGGATGCGGATCACGCCGCCTTCGGCCGAAGGCTCGATGCCGTGGCGCACGGCGTTCTCGACTAGCGGCTGCAGCAGCAGCGGGGGCACGCGCGCCGCGCCAGCGTCTTCGTCGAGATCCCAGCTGATCTGCAAGCGTTCACCGAAGCGCACTTTCTCGATCGCGAGATAGCGCTGGGCCAAAGCGACCTCGTCGGCCAGCGTGACCGATTCGCCGTTGTCGGTCAGTGCCACGCGAAACAACTCGGCCAGGTCTTCGAGCAGATGCTCGGTGCGCGCCGGGTCCAGCCGGGCCAGCGTGATGGCTGTGTTCAGCGTGTTGAACAGAAAGTGCGGGCGGATGCGGGACTGCAGCTCGGCCAGCCGCGCTGTCGTGTCCGCCGGAAGCCGGGCCTGTGCACGCAAAGTCAGCCAGTAGAACAAGGCCATCGCAAGCGCCGCCCCAGACAGCACCGGCGCTGGCCACGGCAGTTCGACAACCAGGGTCAGCCCGCCGAAGGTCTGCAGCAACCAGCCCAAGCCACCACTCAGTGCACCCAGCAGCGTGGCACTGATCCATTGCAAAGGCGGTGACAACGCGGCCAAACCCCGCTTCAGCGCACACGCAGCCACCAGCCACATCAACACGCCGGGCAAGGCCAGGCTCGCACCCGCCTCGATCAACGCCAGCCAGCCGCCCAGGCTGGACGCCGCGAAAGACACCCCCACCGCCACCGTCGCGTGCACGAAGAGCACCGCGCGCAGCACCAGGCCGACGTGGCACACATCAAAAGCCGAGCCCACGCCGTGGGCCAGCCCGCGGGCGGCGGCCGAGGCGTCGAACCCGGTCGGCCCGAACAGGCTGCTGGAGTTGCGCGTGTCGCCTTGCCGCGTGGAATCGGGCCACAAGCTGGAAGGCTGGGTGTGACCGCCCTGCGTGCTGCTTGGCGTACTGCCGAGCGGGCGGTCGGCCTTGCCGGAGCGGGAAGAAGGGTCGGGAGAGCGGGAATCTGCCATGGGTGGCCCGACTAAAATCGGACAATGCGGCGAGGCCATCATTGTCGCCAAGTCCGGGGCCTCGGCCAAATTCATCCTTCGTCGTCCAACCTGCGTCGCTTCGACGCGCCAACCGCGCCTGTGCCCATGTCCGCCAATCAACTCGACAAGAAATCCGAAGCCTGGTCCGCCCTCTTCTCGGAGCCGATGAGCGAGCTGGTCAAGCGCTACACCTCGAGCGTGCTCTTCGACAAGCGCATGTGGAAGGCCGACATCGCCGGCAGCTTGGCCCATGCTGAGATGCTGGCTGCCCAAGGCGTGATCGGCGTCCAAGACCTGGCCGATATCCGAAGCGGCATGGCGCAGATCACGCAAGAGATCGAATCCGGCGCCTTCGAATGGAAGCTCGACCTCGAAGACGTGCACCTCAACATCGAGGCTCGGCTGACACAGTTGGTGGGCGACGCCGGCAAGCGGCTGCACACCGGCCGCTCGCGCAATGACCAAGTCGCCACCGACGTGCGGCTGTGGCTGCGCGACGAGATCGACACCTTGCTGCCGCTGCTGGCCGACATGCAGAAAGCACTCCTGGGCGTGGCCGAGCACAACGTCGACACCATCCTGCCGGGCTTCACCCACATGCAGGTCGCGCAGCCGGTGAGCTTTGCGCATCACCTGCTCGCTTATGTGGAGATGTTCGCCCGCGACGCCGAGCGGCTGGCCGATGTTCGCAAGCGCGTCAACGTCTTGCCGCTGGGCGCGGCCGCGCTGGCCGGCACCAGCTACCCGCTCGACCGCGAGCGTGTCGCGCGCAGCCTGGGCTTCGACGGCGTGTGCCAGAACAGCCTGGATGCCGTCAGCGACCGCGATTTCGCGCTCGAATTCGCCAGCTTCGCGTCAATCACGATGGTGCACGTGTCGCGCCTGAGTGAGGAGATCGTGCTGTGGATGAGCCAGAACTTCGGCTTCATCAACCTCGCCGATCGCTACTGCACCGGCTCGTCGATCATGCCGCAGAAGCGCAACCCCGACGTGGCCGAGCTGGCGCGTGGCAAGAGCGGCCGCGTGGTCGGCCACCTGATGGGCCTGATCACGCTGATGAAGGGCCAGCCCCTCACCTACAACAAGGACAACCAGGAAGACAAGGAGCCGCTGTTCGACACCGTCGATACCGTGCGCGACACCTTGCGCATCATGGCCGAGATGGTGGCAGGCATCATCGTCAAGCCCGAGGCGATGGAACGCGCGGCGCTGAAGGGCTACGCGACCGCAACCGACCTCGCCGACTACCTTGTCAAAAAAGGCCTGCCCTTCCGTGATGCCCACGAGGTGGTGGCCCATGCAGTGAAAACCGCGATCGCGCAAGGCAAGGATCTGAGCGAGCTGCCGCTGGCCACACTGCAAGGTTTCAATGCCGACATCGGCGAAGACGTGTTCGGCGTGCTCAGCCTGCAGGGCTCGCTGAACGCACGCAATGTGCTGGGCGGAACCGCACCGGCCCAGGTGCGTGCGCAGATTGCACGCCATCGTCAGCGCCTGGGCTGAAATCTGAATTACCGATGGCATCCAGCTCGCCGAAAGCCCTGGCAGGGTGTCTCGATGCCCGCAAGCGCACACTGAACCCGCCGCACTCCAACGACAAGCGAAGGACAGGATGACCCGAACCGCACGCCTTCTGCTCGTTGTCGCCGCAACCGTGACGGTCAGCGCCGGGCTGCTGGCCTGCGCGCCGATTGCCGCAATCAACGCGCTGACGCCCTCCGGCAGCTATGCGCTCACCGAAGGCGTCAGCTACGGCGCGTTGCCACGGCAGAAGCTCGACATCTATCGCCCACAAAGCGCGGCGCCTGTCGGGGGCTGGCCGGTCATCGTGTTCTTCTACGGTGGCACCTGGACCAGCGGGCAACGCTCGGAATACAAGTTCATCGGCGAAGCGCTGGCTTCCCGCGGCGTGCTGACGCTGATCGCCGACTACCGCCTCTACCCCGAAGTGCACTACCCCGATTTCCTCGATGACAGCGCACTGGCACTCGCGCATGGCCTGCGCGAGGCGAGCAAGCTGGGCGGCAACCCGAAACGGGTGTTCGTGATGGGCCACAGCGCGGGCGCCTACAACGCGGCGATGTTGGCGCTCGACGAGCGCTGGCTCCAGCATGCAGGACAATCGCCCGCCCAGCTTGCGGGCTGGGTCGGCCTGGCCGGCCCTTACGACTTTCTTCCCATTGAAAATCCTGATGCGAAACCGGTGTTCTTTCACCCCCACTACCCTGCCGGCACGCAGCCGCTGGAACATGCGCACCGCGGCGCTCCGCCCGCATTTTTGGGGGCGGCTCGCAACGACACCCTCGTCGACCCGCAGCGCAACACCATTGCGCTCGCGTCGAAGCTGCAGGCCGATGGCGTTCCGGTCACGTTGCGGCTCTACGCCCACGTCAATCATGTGACGCTGGCCGGTGCGCTGTCCCGGCCGCTGCGCGGCCTGGCGCCGGTGCTGAATGATGTCGTCGCCTTTGTTCAGCGAGACGATCTGACGCTGAAATGAAAACCGGCGGGCCGTCATCGAGACGGCCCGCCGGCTCATCGCCCGCTTGTTGGCGCCGCCTTGTGCAAGCTCTCCGGCCCGAGCAAAGCGGATCAGCCGTGTGCAGTCAACCGCGCTGAGGCGGCCGGCCGATCAATGCGCCTGATCCCAGTTCGGCCCCACGCCCACCTCGGCCAACAGCGGCACCTTCAAGCTCGCCACGCTGGCCATCAAGCGCGGGATCTCGCTGCGCGCCCAATCGAGCTCGGCCTGCGGCACTTCGAACACCAGTTCGTCATGCACCTGCATCACCATCAGCGTCTGGCGTGACTGCTCGTCCAGCGCGCGCTGCACCGCGATCATCGCGAGCTTGATGAGGTCGGCGGCCGTGCCCTGCATCGGCGCGTTGATCGCCTGCCGTTCGGCGCCGGCCTTGCGCGGCCCGTTGCCGCCGTTGATTTCGGGCAGATAGATGCGCCGCCCAAACAAGGTTTCGACGTAACCCTTTTCCTTGGCCAGCGCCTTGGTGTCGTCCATGTAGCGCTTCACGCTGGGGTAACGGGCGAAGTAGCGCTCGATGTACAGATTGGCGGCCGAGCGCTCGATGCCCAGGCTGGCGGCGAGGCCAAACGCGCCCATGCCGTAGATCAAGCCGAAGTTGATGGTCTTCGCATAGCGGCGCTGCTCGTTCGAGACGGCTGCCGGTTCGATGCCGAACACTTCGCCGGCCGTCGCGCGGTGCACGTCCAGGCCTTCGGCGAAAGCCTTCAGCAGGTTCTCGTCGCCGCTGATGTCGGCCATGATGCGCAGTTCGATCTGCGAATAGTCGGCACTCAGGATCACGCTGCCCGGTGGCGCGATGAAGGCCTCGCGCACGCGCCGGCCCTCGGCCGTGCGGATCGGAATGTTCTGCAGGTTCGGCTCGTTGCTCGACAGCCGGCCCGTCACCGCCACCGCCTGCGCATAGTTGGTGTGCACGCGGCCGGTCTCCTTGTTGATCATCAACGGCAGCTTGTCGGTGTAAGTGCCTTTCAGCTTCGACAGGCTGCGGTGCTCCAGCAGCTTGGCCGGCAACGGGTAGTCTTCGGCCAGCTTGTCCAATACCTCTTCATCGGTGCTGGGCGCGCCGCTCGCGGTCTTTTTGATCACCGGCAGGCCGAGCTTGGTGAACAGGATCTCGCCGATCTGTTTTGGCGAACCCATGTTGAACGGTTGGCCGGCGATCTCATGTGCCTCTTTCTCTAGCGCCAGCATGCGCTCGCCCAGCTGATGGCTTTGCGCCGCCAGCTGCACCGGGTCGATCAGCACGCCATTGCGTTCGATGCGCTGCAGGATGGCCGCGACCGGCATCTCGATGGTTTCATAGACGCGGCGAAGCCCAGCCTCGGCTTCGACCTGCGGCCACAGCGTCTGGTGCACATGCATCGTCATCTCGCTGTCTTCACACGAATATTCAGACGCTTTCTCGATGTCCAGCTGCGCAAACGGTATTTGCTGCGCACCCTTGCCGCACACATCTTCATAGCTCAAACCGGCACGGTTCAGGTGCCGTTGCGCCAGGCTGTCCAGGCTGTGCGGCTTGTGGGCTTCCAGCACATAACTCTGCAGCATCGTGTCATGAACATAACCGCGCACCGTGATGCCCGCATTGGCCAGCACATGGGTGTCGTACTTGATGTTCTGCCCGATCTTCGGCGCATCGGCGTTCTCGAGCCACGGCTTCAGGCGCGCCAGCACCAAGTCGGCCGGCAACTGGTCGGGCGCACCGGCGTAGCTGTGGCGGATCGGAATGTAGGCCGCCTCGCCAGGGCTCGTGCTCAGCGAAATGCCGATGATCTGCGCGGCCATGCCGTCCAGCGAATCGGTCTCGGTGTCCAGCGCCACCAGCGGTGCCGACTCGGCCTTGTCGGCCCAGAGTTCCAGGTCTTCCGGTGTCAGCACGGTCGTGTAGCTGCGATTGATCGCCACCGGCGCGACCATCGGCGTCGCGTTATCGAGCTCGGCTGTAGCAGGCGCAGCAACTGCGGCCGAGCCGCCGCCGAGCGCCTCTTCCAGCTCACGTTTCCAGGTCTTGAAGCCGTAGCGCGTGTAGAAATCGAGCAGCGCCTCGCGGTTCACCGGCTGCATCGCCAGGCGGTCCAGCGACGGCCAGCCGGCCAGGTGCTCGACCAGATCGCAATCGGTTTTCACCGTCACGAGCTTGCGGCCCGTGGGCAGCCAGCCGAGTGCCTTGCGCAAGTTCTCGCCGGCCACGCCCTTGATCTTGTCGGCAGCGGCCATCACGCCGTCCAGCGAACCGTGTTCGGCAATCCATTTCGCGGCGGTCTTCGGGCCGACCTTCTCGACACCCGGCACGTTGTCGACCGCATCGCCCATCAAGGTCAGGTAGTCGACGATGCGATCGGGCGGCACGCCGAACTTTTCGGTCACACCCTGCACATCGAGCTTCTCATTGCTCATCGTGTTCATCAGCGTCACATGCGCGTTGACGAGTTGCGCGAGGTCTTTGTCGCCGGTGGAAATCACCACCGGCTGGCCGGCCTTGGCCGCCAGTTCCGACAAGGTGCCGATCACGTCATCGGCCTCCACGTTCGGCACCATCAGCACCGGCCAGCCAAGCAGCTTGACGACTTCGTGGATCGGCTCGATCTGTTCGACCAGCGGCTCCGGCATCGGCGAGCGCTGTGCCTTGTACTCGGCATACAGGTCGTCGCGAAAAGTCTTGCCCTTGGCATCGAACACGCACACCGCCAGCGCCGGTTTCACGTCCTGCACCGCGCGGTTCATCATCGCCACCATGCCGTGGATGGCACCCGTCGGCACGCCGCCCGGCCCCCGCAAATCAGGCAGCGCGTGGTAGGCGCGGTAGAGATAGCTGGAGCCGTCGACCAGCAGCAGCGGGCCGGCAAGAGGTGATGTCGATTCGTTCATCCCGCGATTGTCACCGCGGCTCCAATCCGCGTTGCCGCGAGGGATCTGCCGGACCACAAGCACCCACGGCGCGCGCCCCCGAACTGGCGCCCCACTCGGCGGGATTGGTCAACTCGACAGGGCCCCATAGCCTGACGGCCTCCTCGGCTTCACCGGTGGCCTTCCATCGGTTCGCACCATGACCTCCTCGATGATTCACCGCCGCACCTTGTTGATCGGCCTGGCCGCCCTGCCTTTGTGCTCCCGCGCAGCCGGCCCTGCCGCGATGCTCGCCAATGTGTACCGGCCGGGCACACCACTTGGCGCCTATTGGGTCAGCGAAAAGTTCGATGGCGTGCGTGGCCTGTGGAACGGCCAGCAACTCTGGTCACGCCATGGCCACCGCATCGAGGCACCTGCGGGCTTCACCGCTGGCTGGCCGGCGATCGCGCTGGATGGCGAGTTGTGGGCCGGGCATGGCCGCTTCACGACCGCGGCATCCGCCACGGCCACCGCGCAGGCGGGTGACGGCGCCTGGCGCGAGATGCGCTACATGGTGTTCGATGCGCCGGGCTTGCCGGGCCGCTTCGATCAGCGGCTGGCTGCGCTGCAACAAGCTTTGGCAACGTCCACCCAGCCAACGGCGGCGTCATCGCGCACGCTGCATCTCGTGCCGCAACAAAGGGTGGCCGACGAGGCCGCGCTGCAACGCTTGCTGCGGCAAACGGTCGATGCCGGTGGCGAAGGTCTGGTGCTGCACCGTGGTGACTCGCTCTATCGGGGCGAACGCAGCGACGCCTTGCTGAAGCTGAAGCCACAGCTCGATGCCGAAGCCACCGTCATCGGCCAGGTTCCCGGCAAGGGCAAGTTCGACGGCATGATGGGCGCACTGCTGCTCGAAACCGCCGATGGCGTGCGCTTTCGCCTCGGCAGCGGCTTCAGCGAGGCCGAGCGCAAAGCCCCGCCAGCCATCGGCACGCAAGTCACCTACCGCTACATGGGCCTGCATCCGAACGGCGCGCCCCGCTTCGCAAGCTACCTGCGTGTTCGAAGTGACGCGCCCTAATAGCCCTGATCGGCTTTGCCTCCAGCAACTCGCTGCCAGCGCGCTGCCTACAATGCCGCGCATGAAGCTGTCGTACGCCTTACCTGCTGCTGCGCTGTTCGCCGCCAGCCTGACCATTGCCGCCGAGCCGCCTGCGGCCGAGCGAGACACTGCCGAGCCCGCGGTGCAGAACATCGTTGTCGAAGACGCCGGCAGCCGCATCGAAGAATTGCGCGTGCGCGGCCAGACCCAGCGCATCACCGTGACCACCAAGCAAGGTGGCACCAGCACTTACCAGATCGTCGTCGGCGACGGCAGCCGCGACACCTCTTCCACCCGCGGTGCCATCGGTCAGCGCGTCTGGTCGGTGCTGTCGTTCTGATGCCTTCATCATGGCCGTCTTCACTGAAGTTTCTTTCGACGCCGCCGCTGCGCTGATCGGCACGCTCGGCATTGGCACCCTGACCGAGCTCGAGGGCATCGGCGCCGGCATCGAGAACACCAACTACTTCGCCGACACCACGCGTGGCCGATACGTGTTGACCTTGTTCGAACGTCTCAGCGCTGAGCAGTTGCCGTTTTATCTGCAGTTGACGAAGCACCTGGCGTCGCACGGCGTGCCGGTGCCCGATCCGCAGGCCAACGCCGCTGGCGAGATCCTGCACAGCCTGCACGGCAAGCCGAGCGCGGTGGTCAACCGCCTGGGCGGCAGCCATCAACTCGCGCCCGACACCGTGCACTGCGAGCGCGTGGGCGAAATGCTCGCGCGCATGCACCTGGCCGGCCAAGACTTTGCGCTGTACCAGCCCAATCTGCGCGGCCTCGCGTGGTGGGCCGAGACGGTGCCGGTCGTCGCACCGTTTTTGACGGCCGAGCAGCGCAGCTTGATCGAAGACGAACTGGCCTTCCAGCAGCAAGTTGCCGAATCGGCCGCCTATGCTGCTTTACCGCGCGGGCCCATTCATGGCGACCTCTTCCGCGACAACGTGTTGTTCGATGGCCATGTGCTGACCGGCTTCTTCGATTTTTACTTCGCAGGCATCGACACCTTCCTGTTCGACATCGCGGTGTGCATCAACGACTGGTGCACCGACCTGCCCAGCGGCCGCCTGGTGGAAGAACGCGCCGCCGCGCTGATGGCCGCCTATGACACAGTGCGCCCGCTCAGCACCGCTGAGCGCAGGCTGATGCCGGCGCTGCTGCGCGCCGCCGCGTTGCGCTTCTGGACCTCGCGCCTGTGGGACCTTCATCTGCCGCGCGACGCCGCGGAACTCACCGCCCACGACCCGACGCATTTCGAACGCGTGCTGCGCCATCGGGTGGATGAGCCTTGGCACCCTGGCCCCTGACGTCCCTATTTTCCCCTTCCGACCTTCTCGATGAAACTGAAACTCGTCCGCTCGAGCCGGGGCGCGCATTGGGTGCGCCTGGGCTTCGAGATTTTCTTTCTGCGCCCGATGGCCTTCTCCGGCCTGTTCGGTATGTTCCTGCTCGCGCTCCTGCTGCCGCCGATCCTTCCGGTGATCGGGCCGGTGCTGTTGCTCGCGTGCATGCCGCTGCTGACGATGGGCTTCATGCTCGGCACCCAACGCGCACTGCGCGGTGAGTATCCGAAGCCCACGGTGTTCATCGAGCCGCTGCGCATGGGTCGGCCTCAAACCAAAGCCTTTGTCCAGCTCGGTGTGAGCTATGCGATCGCGATGGTGTTGGCGGTGACGGTCAGCGACTGGATCAACGACGGGCGCCTTGAAGCGCTGGCCGCCGCTTACGGCACGGGCAAGGCCACGCCGGAAAGCATCTCGCTGATGCTCGACGACCCGCGCCTGCAGCTGTCGGTGCTGTTTTTCTTCACTGCGTTTTCGCTGTTGAGCGTGCCCTTCTGGCACGCGCCGGCGCTGGTGTACTGGGGCGGCCACAGCGCAGCCAAGGCCATGTTCGCCAGCACCATCGCCTGCTGGCGCAACAAGGGCGCCTTCATGATGTACGGCCTGACCTGGGCCGGCGTGATGTTCGCCTTCTCGGTGCTCAGCCTGCTGCTGTTCTCGTTGATCGGCCAGCCGCAATGGGCCGCGATCTTCACGATGCCAGCCACGCTGATGTTCTCGGTCGTGTTCTACGTGTCGTTGTTCTTCACCTTTGCCGATTGCTTCGAGTTCCCAGCGGCCGCCAAGCCGGTCGGCCCTTCGGAAGTCACCCGTCCATGAACGTGACCTCAACCCCCTCGGCCTCACCAGGCCCGGTCGCCCTGGTCACCGGCGCGGGCAGCGGCATCGGCCGTGCCATCGCGCTGACCTTGCTGCGCCACGGCTATCGCGTGGTGCTGGCCGGCCGCCGGGCGCAGGCCTTGGCCGATGTGCAGGCAAGCGCCGGCCCGCTGGCGGCGCAAACCCTGGCCGTGCCTACCGATGTGGGAGATCCGCCGGCGGTGAAGGCTTTGTTCGCAGCCTTGCAGCAGCACTTCGGCCGCCTCGATCTGCTGTTCAACAACGCCGGTGCCGGCACGCCGGCGATGCCGCTCGAAGACATCAGCTACGCGCAATGGAAGGCCGTCGTCGATGTCAACCTGACCGGCGCCTTCCTGTGCACCCAGGAAGCCTTCCGGTTGATGAAGGCGCAGTCGCCACAAGGCGGGCGGATCATCAACAACGGCTCGATCTCGGCGCACACGCCACGGCCGTTCACCGCGCCCTACACCGCCACCAAGCATGCGATCACCGGCCTGACCAAAGCCGCCTCCCTCGATGGCCGGGACTTTCGCATTGCCTGTGGTCAGATCGACATCGGCAACGCCGCCACCGACATGACAGAGCGCATGGCCATCGGCATGCCTCAGGCCAATGGCAGCACGATGGCCGAAGCCCGCATGGATGTGCAGCACGTGGCGGATGCCGTGCAGCACATGGCCAGCCCGCCGCTGGAAGCCAATGTGCTGTTCATGACGGTGATGGCCACCCAGATGCCTTTTGTCGGGCGCGGCTGAACACAACCCGGCGGCTTCAGCCGCGCCCGACCCTGAATCACATCTGGTGCTTGTCGGCCTCGGAGGTGAATGAGTCGGCATAGAACTCATCGCTCGGCAAGCCGCACAGCACCGAGAAATCGCGCTGCGCCGACTCGACCATGATCGGCGCGCCGCAGGCATAGATCTGGTGGCCGCTCATGTCGGCGATGTCTTCGATCACCGCGTGATGGACCAGCCCAATGCGCCCGGTCCAGGCGTCCTCGGCCTTCGGTGCAGACAACACTGGGATGTAGCTCAACGTTGGCATCGCAGCGGCGATCTGCGTGATCCAGTCGTGCATGTACAGATCGGCGCGACTGCGGCAGCCCCAATAGACAACGGTCGGCCGGGTGATGCGCTTGAACTGCATGTGCTCGATGATGGCTTTGACCGGCGCGAAGCCCGTTCCACTCGCCAGCAACACGATCGGCTTGTCGTTGTCTTCACGCAGGAAGAAGCTGCCGAACGGGCCTTCGAGGCGAAGAATCTCTTTCACCTTCATTGCACCGAACACATGGTCGGTGAATTGGCCACCGGGCATGTGCCGGATGTGCAATTCGATGCCCGGCTTACCGCTTTGCGTGCTCGGCGCGTTGGCCATGCTGTAGCTGCGCCGCTTGCCATCGCGCAGGATGAATTCGATGTACTGGCCCGCGCGGTATTGCAGCGCGTCGTTGGCCGGCAATTGCAGCTGCAGCACCGCCACATCGGCCGCAGGCTTGTCGATCGAACTCACGCGGCAGGGCATCTTGCGCACCGCAAACTCACCCGCGCCGGCCACGGTGCGGGCCTCCAGCACCAGATCGCTTTGCGCCGATGCGCGGCAAGTCAAGGTGAAGCCGGCTTCTTCTTCAGCCGGGCTGAGCGCTTTGGCTTGATGCGTACCGTGAATCACACGGCCTTCGAGCAGCTTGCACTTGCAAGAGCCGCAAGCACCGTCCTTGCAACCATAGGGCAGGCCCACGCCCTGGCGAATGGCAGCGCTCAGGATCGGCTCGTCTCGGTCTACCTGAAAACTCACACCGCTGGGCTGGACGGTCACATTGAATGTCATGGGATACCCTCGGCGCGTGCCGGCTCAAAGTCGACCCTCAATTTTGCCTTTGTTCCCATGACCTTATCGATCAGTCGCTCCTCGCGCTTCAAACAACCCACGCTGCTGATCGTGGGCTGTGGCGACATCGGCCTGCGGGTCGCACGGCTGCTGCGTGGCCGGTGGCGCGTACTGGCCTTGTCATCGAGCCCCGAGCGAGCGCCGCTGTTGCGCAATGCCGGTGTGCGGCCCTTGTTCGGCAACCTAGATTCAAACACTAGCCTGACTCGCCTGTCCGGCCTCGCTGATGCCGTGCTTCACCTCGCCCCACCGCCACCGATCGGCACTGTCGATACGCGCACCGCGCACCTGCTTCAGGCCCTGGCCTTGACGCAACGGGTCAAGCGCATCGTCTACGCCAGCACGAGCGGTGTTTATGGTGATGCGCAAGGTCAGCGTTTTGATGAGACACGCGCGGTGAACCCATCGACCGATCGCGCACGGCGACGTGTCGATGCCGAAGCCCGCGTGCGCTGGTACGGCCGTGCTTTCGGCATCCCGATCACCTTGCTGCGCATACCGGGCATCTATGCGCCAGACCGCGTCGGAGGGCACCCGCGCGATCGCTTGGCCAAAGGCCTGCCGGTGTTGATGCGCGAAGACGACGTGTACACCAATCACATCCACGCCGATGACCTGGCGCGCGCTTGTGTGGCCGCCTTGCATCGCGGGTGGCCGCAGCGTGTGCTGCACGCCAGCGATGACACAGAAATGAAGATGGGGGATTACTTCGACTTGGCGGCCGATTTGTGCGGATGGCCCAAGCCACCGCGCATTGCACGCGATGCTGCGAATGGGCAGCTGTCAGAAATGCAGTTGTCGTTCATGAGCGAATCGCGTCGCCTGGACAACCGGCGCCTGAAACGGGAATTGCGCTTAACACTGCGGTATCCCACCGTGCACAGCGGTTTGATCTGATCGTTTGCTGGAAAAGACTTAGCTAACCGTTTGATGGTCTTGCCTGTCATCTGCACAGATTTAAATCAAGTCCATCAAGCTCGCGATAAAACGAGCCTGATGGCGCCTCGCCCGAAGCGAAATGAAGGATCAACAACCTTTCGCCTCGGGCTCAGGCTCAATCACTTCGTGACGATGGTGCTGGCTGAATTCTTCACGCCGTCGTCAATGACTTTGGAAGTCGCGTCGGCCTTTGGGTCCGCCTTTGGGTCGGCTTTATCGCCCCCGAGATTTTTATGCAAGCTGACGACAGAACTAGCGGCACCAAGAGCAGTTGCGCCAATTTTGACGGCTGCGGGGATTGCGGCAACAGGCATTTGAAACTCCAGAGTTGGTTAAGTGAGGCTTAACGATAAGACGCAACCTCCCCTATGCACAGCCAAGAAGCGAAGTCAGGTTCGCAGACGCGAAGCCAGTCCGTCATGAGTATCTTCATGATTTTTTGCAGTGCAAGCCCACGGCCTTCACTACCATCCACGCACACGCTCGCCTTCCAGCGATAAGCGCCGACACGAGCGCATCAGCCCTACTTCTTATGCAGACACCTCTGTTAAAAAACTTCCCAGATCAATTCGAGACCGAACGATTGTTGATCCGCCCTGCACGCACTGGCGACGGCAAGACCTTGTACGAATCGATTGCCGCCTCCTTGGGCGAGCTTCGCGAATTCCCGGCATCGATTGCCTGGGCGATGTCAGAGCAAAGTGTTGAAAATTCTGAACACCATTGCCGCGAATCGCAGGCGCACTATCTTCTGCGCAGCTATTTCACCTATCTGATTTTTCTGAAAGACGGTGGTCAGCATGTGGCGACCTCGGTCTTATTTGGATTTGATTGGACGGTCCCAAAGTGCGAAATCGGTTTTTGGGGGCACAGCCATTTCGCCCGACGCGGCTTCGTCACGGAAGGCGTCTGCGCAGTCACCGAATTTGGTTTGACCCACTTGGGATTGCGCCGAATCGAGGCCAAGCCGGATGAAGGCAATGGCCCCAGCTGCCGTGTCTGCCAACGTGCAGGCTACAACCTGGAAGGAACGATGCGGCACGAGCGCATTGCGCCGAACGGCATCCTTAGAAACTCGCGCTTGTTCGCAATCACGCGCTGAGTCCAGTCAACGCCTGCGCCGACCGAATGGGGCTTGACCACGCCAGTAGCGCATCATCAAAAAACCACCCAGCATGCCGCCCAAGTGGGCAAAGTGCGCGATGCCATCGCCTGTCGCCACAACACCCAAAAGAAGCTCGATCGCACCAAACACCGCGACGAAAACTTTCATCTTCATCGGGATGGGGGGAAAGAGCGGCATGATCGTTCGGTCCGGAAACAACATGGCGGTAGCGATCAGCAAGCCATACAAGGCCCCGGAAAATCCAACCACGCCCGAAGGCGTGTTCGTCAATGCGGTAAGTGCCAAGAAGGCGACCGCAGCGGTCAAGATGGCAACGGCAAGAAACACGATATAGCGACGTTGGCCCCAAAGGCGCTCCAGCTCGCTGCCGAACATCCACAAGCCCCACATGTTGAAGAACAAGTGCAGCGCATCCCCATGCAAGAAGGCATAGGTGATCAACTGCCACGGCCAGAACGAACCGCTGTTGATGGGCACCAGCGCGAACCAATAGCCGATGCTCACAGGCGCCAACATTTGCAGGCAATACACGGCCGTGCAGGCAAGCATCAGGAACTGGGTGATGGGCGGGATCGGCGGCATTCGCGTTCCAGTTTGAATTGAAAGTAGTAAGCGTACCGCGATTGATTCATACGCCGCCCAGAATGTGGCAAAATGCGAGACTCTGCTTCACCGGCCTCGGTGGCGAAATTGGTAGACGCGCGGGACTCAAAATCCCGTTCCGCAAGGAGTGTCGGTTCGATTCCGACCCGAGGCACCATTGGTTTCCACGTGAGTGGATACCAACCGCTTCCACATCCGTTTTCACGTCGCTTCCACTATCGAACTGGCTTGACACGTTCCCCGCGTGTTCTGTAGTGCCTCCGTGTAAGTTCGAGATTAGAGTGCTGAAGCAATTTAGCCGCGTCCTCAACAGTCTCCACCAAGTCGCTCGCCCGCTTGCGCATATCACGAAGAAACATCTTCTTGATCTGATCGGCCAGGTGTGGGTTCTTCTCCGCCGCTTTGGATCGGGCTTCGTCCCAATGATCTCGAAGCATTCGAGCAGACAGCGGAATTCCTGTAGGCGACGACAGCAGGAAATCATGCGAAACGGAAACTTGGCGCCTTCGTTCAACAATGCCAGGAAGCACAGCCGACTCTGAGATGTCATACAGCGCAAGCTTTCCGGTCTTGCTAGCCTCGAAGCGTAGGAATGCATCGCGAGGTAGCGCAATCGTTCGGCAGTCTGTCAGTCGCAACCCCGTAGCGCTGGCCAAGTCCATGCAGTCCTTCAAAAGTTGATCAGCTTCAAGGTAGACCGCATTGAAAAGCTCGTCGGTTACTTCGAATTTTCGGGGCTTCTCCTTGTTCTTCCATCGGCTACGTTCCATGCCTGCTGCGGGCCAGGGAATGGCACTCAGCCCCTCACCGCGAGCCCAGTTCCAGACAATGGATAAGAGCGCGAGTTCACGGTTGCCCTGAGTTTTGGCAGATCGAAGCTTCAGGTATTGCTTCAGGTGCGGAAAGGTCACCGACTCCCAAGTCGCTGGGCCGAAGGATGGGCGCAGTCTTTTCAGATGACGCGCATAGCCGCTGCGCGTCTCATCACTTGTATACGTGGGAAGTACCTCGCGCTCCCAGCGGTCGAATGCTTCGGCCAGCGTTCCCTTGTAAGCCGATTTGTTTAGGTGCAGCTCCTCCCACTTGCTGAGGGCCGCCGCGTAGTCCGTACCGAGTGCGATGTCGGGCTTGCCTTGCGACCTCATGTCATAGAAATAGCTCGTCCAAACTTGCCCGCCCTTCCCTTTCCTGACCCTGACGCGTAGGCGCGGATATTTTGATGTGCGAGGCATCAGCGCACCAGGTGCATCAGTGGGCCTGGCGAGGCCGCTATGGAATGACCGGCGACCCAGCTTTCGAGGTGAGACGTCAGCACGATCGGCCGGCCAGTAGCATCGGTTCGATGCGCCACTTTGTTTGCCGCAAGCCAGTTGGCCTGCCTGCGGCGAGCGACATAGCCCGTCAACCTGCGCAAGCTTTCGTCATCGAGAATCTGTGGCTTCTGAAAAGCTTGATTGGTCACGCAGCCCCCTCCCCTACCAGCGCGCCCGGCAGCCCGAGTTCACCTGCCGTTGCGGGCCTGATGACGCGGTTCACTGTTCCGACCGTGCGGGCCCCGCATTGCAGAGCATGGGGTGCAGACTCGGTGCAGATACCCCAGCCATGATCCAAGCGAAGCGAGAAGCAGCGCGGCTCATGCATCTCGTCAACGACCGCGATGAGATACACCCGACCCACCACCGGCGCGGCCGCGGGTGCAGGGCTGGCACTGAGCTTGATCGCATACACCTCCACCGCCTTGGCGCCGAAGTGCGGATGCGTCATCGTCTTCACCTCATAGCCGCGCCAAGGCAGCTCAATCCGCCGCTCCACATCGGCGGCCAACGGATAGCCCCAAGTGATGACCAGTGAGTCATACGCCTGGCCCTCGATGCGAGGCCGCCAATAGTCATTGCGCAGCCGATATTCCTCGGTCTTGGTGCCGGCCTTGATCTGCGCAAAGTACGCCCCGACCAAGCGCAGCGTGAGTGTTCTTTTCATGTCGAAGCCGCCTCCTCACACGACGCACGAAGCCCCGTCGCCTGCACGGCGTTTCGCACGGTCTCGGCTGCGCAGTTGAGTTGCTTTGCAAGCTCGATGAGTTGTCCCAGCGCTGCGGTCTCCTCGCGCCAGCCATCCAACTTCTGCAATGCCATGGCGAGCTTGATCGTCCGCACGGCCGGCCCGGCATAGGCGGATAGCTTCAGGCCCGTGGACTTCTCGAACTCTGCGACGGTCTTTAGCAGTTCCTGGTGCCGACGAGTCGCACGCTCGACCCCCTCGGCTACCTGTCGATCAATCGCTTCATGGGCTTCGGCGAGGCCCTGGCGGTGCATCG
>CAXTCD010000106.1:0-18010 GCA_964242145.1 uncultured Rhizobacter sp. | reverse complement strand
CGCCGAATCGCCGGGGACCAGATAACAGCGCTCATCGCGCAAAAACCAAGAGCCCGTCTGCCAGCGCGGGCCACTGCCCGGCGTTTGCCGCGTGTCATGCCGTGCCAACGGCAGCACATGGCCGACGACCTTGTCCAGGCCCTGGTCGAACACCTTGTGCAGACGCTCGCGCTCGAGTGCGTCCGACAGTTTGGCATCGAACGGATCGACGTTGACCGGCAGCTTGCGCTCGCGCCACAGGTAGTACCAGACGTCTTCATAGGCCGGAAACACATATTTCTCATCGAGCCCCAGGCGCTTCGCCACGCCCGACAGGAAGCGCTGCGCTTCGACATCGGTGACCGCATAGTCCTCGTGCTCGCTGGCAAAGAGTTCCGGGTGCGTCCAGACCGGCTCGCGGTCCTTGCGCCAAAAAAGGTTCAGCGACCAGCGCGGCAGTTGCTCGCCGGGATACCACTTGCCCTGGCCGTAATGCAGCAAGCCGCCATCGCCGTATTTGGCGCGCAGCTTGTCCATCAGATCGGCGCTGAGCAGGCGCTTGGTCGGGCCCAGCGCCTCGGTGTTCCATTCGGCGCCATCGCGGTCGTCGACGGACACAAAGGTCGGCTCGCCGCCCTGGGTCAGGCGCACATCGTTCTTGCGCAAGTCTTGATCGACGCGGTGGCCCAGCGCTTCGATCTCGGCCCATTGGTCATCGGTGTACGGCAGCGTGACGCGCGGTGCCTCCCAGATGCGGGTCACCTTCATGTGGTGCTCGAACTCGGTCTCGCATTCGTCGAGCGCGCCGGTCACCGGGGCGGCCGAAGACGGCTCGGGCGAACACGCCAGCGGAATGTGGCCTTCGCCGGCCAGCAGGCCCGAGGTCGGATCGAAACCGATCCAGCCCGCGCCGGGCAAATACACCTCGCACCAGGCGTGCAGGTCGGTGAAGTCGATCTCGGTGCCGCTCGGGCCGTCGAGCGATTTAACGTCACCCTTGAGCTGAATCAGATAACCCGACACGAAGCGCGCGGCAAAGCCCAGGTGGCGCAGGATCTGCACCAGCAGCCAGCCCGAATCGCGGCACGAGCCCGACGCGTTGACCAGCGTTTCTTCCGGCGTCTGCACGCCCGGCTCCATGCGGATCAGGTAGCTGATGTCTTTTTGCAGCCGCTGGTTCAGCGCCACCAAAAAATCGGTGGTCTGCATCTTCTCGCGCGAGATGCTCGCGAGGTATTTGGCGAACGCTGGCGTGGCCGGGGCCTTGTGGCGATAAGGCTCCAGCTCGGTGGCGAGTGACTTGTCGTACTCGAACGGAAAGTGCTCGGCATCCGGCTCGAGAAAGAAATCGAACGGGTTCAGCACCGACATCTCGGCGACCAGATCGATCTCGATGCGAAACGAGGTGGTCTTGTCCGGAAACACCAGCCGCGCGAGGTAGTTGCTTTGCGGGTCTTGCTGCCAATTGATGAAGTGCGTCACCGGCTCGACGCGCATCGAGTAGCTGAGGATGCGCGTGCGCGAATGTGGCGCCGGCCGCAGCCGCACGACCTGCGGCCCCAGGTTGATGGGCCGGTCGTACCGATAGTGGGTCACATGGTTCAGTGCGACATGAATGGACATTCAGGACTCCGTGGAAAAAAGCGATTCTTCGGGGGGCGGGGCAACGGGTGCCTGGCGGATGTCGATGCGGACCTGCATCGATTCATCGCCACCGCCTTCTCGCTCACCGCGGATCGGCGAGCAGGCGGCGTAATCAAGCCCGACGGCCAGGCGCACATGGCGCTCGTCCATCAGGCATTGGTGAGTCACATCGATGCTGAGCCAGCGGCTTTGCGCCGCGTCAACGCAGATGTCGACCCAGGCATGGCTGGCCAGATGGGGCGCATCGGGTGCGTAGAAATAGCCGCTGACGTAGCGGGCCGGCACGCCGTTGGCACGGCAGGCGGCAATGAACACATGGGCGTGGTCCTGGCAGACGCCTTCGGCCAGGCTCCAGGCTTCACGCGCGGTGGTCTCGACGCCGGTGGCGCCGGTGTGATAACCCAGGCGCTCGAACACGGCGCAGGCCAGCGCCAAGGCGCTGCGCTCGCTGACGCCGTCGTGCAGATGGACGCGCCCCAGCGCTTCCAGCCGGTCATCGGGCTCGGTCAGCGGGGTGATGCGCAGATAGAGTTGCGGCGGGGCGCTGGCGTCGGTCAGCCACGGCGCCGCATGGGTTTCAGCGGTGCCGCTGGCCTTCACCGCGCTGCCGAACACCCGCCGCGACAAGGCCCAGGTGTGGCCCAGGTTGCCGTAGCTGTCACGCAACGCAAACAGCGGGCCGGGCGCCGTCAACGCCCAGTCGAGCACGGTTTGATGGGCGCTGGCTTGGGGTGTCAGGCACAAGGTCTGCATCGCGTACAGCACCGGTGAGCTGTAATCGTACTGTGTCACATGCTGGATGTGGAGTTTCATCTCGCCTTGCGCCGCATCATGCAGAATTCATGCAGAACTCATGCAGCTACCGGAACCAGGAAGTCGCGGCTGATGCCCACGCCCAAGGTGCCTACACGCTCCAGGAACTGTGTCAGAAACGCGTGCAGCCCGGTCGCGAGGATTTCATCGATGCGGCCGAAGCGCAGATCGGCCTGCAGCCGCCCGGCCCGGCGCAGCGTGTCTTGCGACTGCTCGTTGGCCACGCGCGCCAGGTTCGCCACCACCTCGTCCATGCAGGCCGCCAGCGAGCGTGGCATGTCGGCACGCAGGATCAGCAGCTCCGCGACCTTCTCCGGCCGGATGACATTGCGATAAGCCTTGCGGTAGACCTCGAAGCCCGACACCGAACGCAGGATCGCCGACCAGTGATAGAAGTCGTATTCCTGATCCTTGCCCGACCCGTTGCCGTTGCCATTGCCGGTGCCGAAGAACTCGCTCTCCACCGCATGGAACTTGACGTCGAGCATGCGGGCGGTGTTGTCGCAGCGCTCGAGAAAGCTGCCGATGCGCAGGAAGTGAAAAGCTTCGTCCTGCAGCATCGTTCCCACCGTCACGCCACGCGACAGGTGCGAGCGGAACTTGACCCACTCAAAGGCCTCGCCAGGGTCTTTTTGGAACGCGTTCATCCGCAGCATGCGCTGGAACTCGAGCCAGGTCTGGTTCTGGGTTTCCCAGACTTCGGTGGTCAATGCGCCCCGCACCGCACGGGCGTTTTCACGCGCGGCCATCAGGCAGCTGTAGATGCTCGACGGGTTGCGCTCGTCGCTGACCATGTAGTCCATGACCTTGCGCGCATCGACTTCGCCGTAGCGCGTTGCGTAGTCCTGCGACAGCTCCGAGATGCTGAGCAGGCCGCGCCAGCCATTGACGGCGGCATCGGCCGACTGCGGCAGCAGCGAGGTCTGGTAGTTGACGTCGAGCATGCGCGCGGTGTTTTCGGCGCGCTCCATGTAACGCGCCATCCAGAAGAGGTGGTCTGCGGTTCTTGAGAGCATGAATGAGCTCCTTGGTCTTAGATTGATTCGACTGCACTTGGCATGCGAACTCCGCCAGTGCCGTTCAGCGAAAGGCCACGCGCGATCATGCTTCCAGCACCCAGGTGTCTTTGGTGCCGCCGCCCTGTGACGAGTTGACGACCAACGAGCCATCTTTCAGCGCCACGCGCGTCAGGCCGCCCGGCACCATCTGCACGTCTTTGCCGGAGAGCACGAAGGGGCGCAGATCGATGTGGCGCGGCGCAATGCCGCTCTCGACAAAGGTCGGGCAGGTCGACAGGCTCAAGGTCGGCTGCGCGATGTAGCCGCTCGGGTTGGCTTCGAGCGCCTTGCGGAAATCGGCGATCTCCGCTTTGGTGGCAGCAGGGCCGACCAGCATGCCGTAGCCGCCGGCACCATGCACTTCCTTCACGACCAGCTCGCCGAGGTGGTCGAGCACGTATTTCAGGTCATCGGCCTCGCGGCACTGATAGGTCGGCACGTTGTTCAGGATCGGCTTTTCGCCGAGGTAGAACTCGATCATCTTCGGCACGTAAGGGTAGATCGACTTGTCATCGGCCACGCCAGTGCCGATGGCATTCGACAAGGTGACGTTGCCGGCGCGGTAGACACTCAGCATGCCAGCGCAGCCCAAGGTCGAATCCGGGCGGAACGCCAGCGGGTCCAGGAAGTCGTCATCGACGCGGCGATAGATCACATCGACCCGCTTCGGCCCTTGCGTCGTGCGCATGTAGACGAAGTTGTCCTTGACGAAAAGATCCTGGCCTTCGACCAGTTCCACGCCCATCTGCTGCGCGAGAAACGCATGCTCGAAGTAGGCGCTGTTGTACATGCCCGGCGTCAGCACGACGACCGTCGGCTCGTTGACGGCCGCCGGCGCCACGGCGCGCAAAGTCTCGAGCAACAGGTCGGGATAGTGGGCCACGGGTGCCACGCGGTGCTGACTGAACAGCTCGGGAAAGAGCCGCATCATCATCTTGCGGTTCTCGAGCATGTAGCTCACGCCGCTGGGCACGCGCAGGTTGTCTTCGAGCACGTAGTACGAGCCGCTGCCATCGGGGTTGGCGGCACGGACGATGTCGATGCCGCTGATGTGCGAATACACGCCGCCGGGCACATCAACGCCCATCATCTCCGGGCGGAACTGGGCGTTCTTGAAGATCTGTTCGGCCGGCACGATGCCAGCCCGGATGATCTCCTGCTCGTGGTACACGTCGTGGATAAAACGATTCAAGGCCGTCACGCGCTGCGTGAGGCCGCGTTCCATCTCGGCCCACTCGCCGGCCGGGATCACGCGCGGGATCAGGTCGAACGGAATCAGGCGCTCGGTGCCGGAGCCGTCCTCGTCTTTGGCGCCGTAAACGGCGAAGGTAATGCCGACGCGGCGGAAGATCATTTCCGCCTCTTCACGGCGGGAACGCATCACATCGCTGGTTTGCTGGGCAAGCCAGCGGTCGTACATGCGGTAGTGGTCGCGAACGCTCGTACTCGTCGCTCGCATCTCATCGAAGCTGGGTCTCATGGGGGCTCGTCTCCTCGGATTCAGGTTAGCAAATTTCAGGCCCATGGCGAGCCCTTACCCTCAGATTTATCTTTTCTTACCCACCCTCTTTGGACTTTCACATTACCTGACATCGGAGCGCACTCAGGCCAGTCTGAGGCCCTGCTGCCATCCACCGCAGATCTTGCGCCGTGTGGCCTGCAGGGCGGATAAATCCTACGCAATCTCCCGCTTCTTCCCACACCTTGAACCCGCCTGCGCCGATGGCATGGCAACCCCCGCCTGCCTAAGCTGGTGTCATGAATGAGGGACATCGCGAGCCATCCATCGCCCCCTCTTTGAGCTTCTGCTTTGGCTTCGAACTGTCATCGGCCACCTTGCTTCCGTCCCCGCCGATCGACCCTGCGTGAACCTTCGGTGCCTTGTGCAGACACCCGCCTTATTCAACCGTTGAGGACACCGCATGAACATCATCTCGATGGACCTGACCGACTTCTACCGGGCTTGCGACGAGCTGCTGCCGATGGTGCCAGTAGCGCCGCGCGCGTTCGCGTTCGCAAAGGCCACCTGGCAGCGGCGCGTCGCCCGCCCCCTCTCCCGACCCATGCCACGCACCGCATCGCGTGGACTCATGGAGCGCCGCGCCATGGTCCAGCAGGCGCTGCCGAACCTCGGCCACCGGGTGGCCGAAGCGGTTCAGGTAGCCCGCCTGAATGACCGCGTCATGCGGCGCCACCGCATCCAGAAAAGCTTCCGTCGATGAGGTGCGACTGCCATGGTGCGGCACCAGCAGCACATCGCTGCGCAACGCGCTGCCCAACGCGGCCACCAACGCCAGCTCCTGCGGCCGCTCGATATCGCCCGCCAGCAGCACGCTGCCTTGCACTGAACTCACCCGCAGCACGCACGACAGCGCATTCGGTTTGAGCGAGCGCTGATAGTCGGCCGCGGCCGGGTGCAGCACTTCGAAGCGAACGCCGTCCCATTGCCAGGCCTGCCCTGATTCACAACGCCGGGGTGCCGGGTTCATCGCGCGCAGTGGATGTTCGCCTTCCAACGAACTCAGCAGCTCATCGACCGGCAGGCTTTGCAGCAGCGCCTTGGCGCCACCCACATGGTCGATGTCGCGATGGCTGAGCACGAGCTTGTCGATGCGCGTCTCGCCGCGTGCCCGCAGCAGCGGCACCAGCACGCGCTGCCCGGCATCGCTGTCGCGTGAATACTGCGGCCCGGTGTCGTAGACCATCAGGTGATTGCGCGTGCGCACCAGCACCGAGCTGCCCTGGCCCACATCCACGGCCAGCAGCTCGAAGTGCCCTTGCGCTGGCAGCTCATGCGACGGCACGAGCAAGGGCAACACCAGCGGCACTGCCAGCCCGCGCAGCCGCCAGGGCAAAGGCATGATCAGCAGAGCTGCGCCGGCCAGCCCGGCGATCTGGGCCCACACCGGCGCCACCGGCACCGTCCACACCGCCCAGGGCCAATCGGCCAACCACTGCAAGCCGGTCGACATCCAACCGATCACGACGGCGCCCAAATTCCACAGCGGCGGCAAGGCCACACCCAGCAAGGCCAGTGGCGTGATCACCAGCGTGACCAGCGGAATGGCCACCAGGTTGGCCGCGAAGCCCACGATCGACACCTGCTGAAAGAACACCAGCGACAGCGGCGTCAGCCCCAAGGTCGCGATGATCTGCGTGCGCAGCCCACCCCAAGCGCCAGACCGCAGCGAGCCAAGCCAGCGCTGCCACCGTGGAGCGCGGTCGCCACCGGCCTCGGCCAGCACCTCGGCTTCAGGCGCCTGCACCTCAGCATGCCGCGCCGGCTCGGAGGCCAGCAGCAGCCCCACGGCCACGAACGACAGCCAGAAGCCCGGCTGCAGCAAGGCCCAAGGGTCCATCGCACTGACCACCACCGCAGCAGACAAGAGCACCAGGCTCCAGGGCCAGCGCCGGCCACGGGCCTGCAGCAAGGTGACCGCCGCCAACATCCATACCGTGCGCTGCGCCGGCACGCCCCAGCCGGAGAACAAGGCATAGGCCAACGAGGCCGACAAGCCGCCCCAACGCGCGGCCACCGGGCCGGGCACCCACAGCATCAAACGGCGGCTGCGGCGCCAGGCCCACAACAGCGCAGCACCCGCGAGCCAGGCGAACATCGTGACGTGAACGCCACTCAGCGAGACCAGGTGGGCAATGCCGACATTTCTGAACAGCAACCAGTCGTCGCGATCGATCGCCGACTGATCGCCTACCGACAGCGCGGCCATTACACCGGCGGCGCGCGGCTCGCTGACGCGGGCATAGATCGCCTCGCGCACCGATTGGCGCAGCCGTTCGACCGGATGGCCCGCGCGCTCATCGAGCAGGCGAGGCGGCGACTGGCCGCTGTCACGCACATAACCCGTTGCCCGCACGCCTTGTTCGAACAGGTAAAGCTCATAGTCGAAACCATGCGGGTTCATGTTGCCGTGCGGCTGGCGCAGGCGCGTGCCGAACTGCCAACGCTGGCCGGCACGCAATTGCCGTTGCGGCTGCCTTGCCAGCGCATCTTCATGAAAGCCCTTGTACCAACCGAGCGAAAGAAGCGGCGGCACCGTCACATCGGCGCCATCGGCAAGCCGAGCCTGCTCGACCTCGAAGCGAAAGCGCACGCCATCCACCGAGGTCTGCGGCAGGCTCGCGATCACGCCGGTGACGATGAGGTCGCGCCCTTCCAATGCCGGCGGCAGCTCATGCGCCCAGCGCGCCGAAGCGCGCCATCCGGAAGCACCCAGGCCCAGCGCCAGCGCGCCCACAAAAGCCAGCCAGCGCAGGCGGCTGACGCGCCAGGCGAGCGCCAGGCAACATGCGCCGCCAAGACTTGCAAGAAGATACGTCAGCGCATCGAACAGCTCGCGCTGCTGCAGATGCCAGGCCACACCGAGCAACCAGCCCAAAGCGATGCCCGTCAGCTGCAAACCCTTGTCCGTGCTTGCCATGGGGCGGAGTGTAGGATTTAAGGCTCTTTGGCTTCTCGGTGTTTGTGATGTCTGTTTATGACCGTTTGAAATCGCTGGGCATTGAACTGCCTCCGCTGGCCGTCCCGGCCGCCGCCTATGTGCCTTTCGTGCGCACCGGCCATCTCGTGTTCATTTCGGGCCACATCGCGCGCCGCGATGGCAAGCCCTGGGTAGGCCAATTGGGCCGTGATGTCGATACCGCCACCGGCAAGCAAGCCGCACGCGCCATCGCCATCGAATTGCTCGGCACGCTGCACGCCGCCGTGGGCGACCTGAACAAGGTCACCCGCATCGTCAAGGCCATGAGCCTGGTCAACAGCAGCAGCGATTTCACCGAGCATCACCTGGTGACCAACGGCTTCAGCGAATTGATCAGCGAAGTGTTTGGCAGCCGCGGTGCGCATGCGCGCAGCGCCTTTGGTGTCGCGCAGCTTCCGCTGGGCGCCTGCGTTGAAATCGAGCTGATCGCCGAGGTGGAATGATGGCGGCCCTCCGGCGGCCCACCGCCTGGCTGGCCAGTGCGGCGGTCATCAGCGTGGCGGCTGTCGGTGCCGCACTGGTGTCGCAACACGTGTTCGGCATGGAGCCTTGCCCGTGGTGCATCCTGCAGCGGGTGATCTTCCTGGCGATCGCGCTGTTCAGCATCATCGGCCTGCTGTGGCGCTCGCGCCTGGGCAGAGGCCTGGTCGGCGTCATCGTGATGCTGCTGTCGCTCAGCGGCATGGCCGCCGCGCTGTGGCAGCACTTCAAGGCGGCGGCGTCGTCATCGTGCGTGATGACGGTGGCCGACAAGATCGTCATCGCGATGAAGCTCGACAGCCTGTGGCCCGACGTCTTTCTGGCCCGAGCCAGTTGTGCCGACGCCGCCGTGAGCCTGTTCGGCATCCCTTATGACTTCTACAGCCTCGCGCTTTTTGTGCTGATGGGGTTTGCCGGCTGGCAGGTCTATCGTCGGCGCTGATCTGGCGGCGTCGGGCTGACGCTCAAGCAGTCAGGTAGACCCGTCGCCGGCGGTCTCGTGATCGCAAGCGCTGAACCCGCCCGGCGCTCCACCGGGCGGGCACTCCAAGGCCTCAGCCGCCTCGCAGGGCCGGCCGACAGCCAATGTCGAGTTTGTCCTACAGCGCAGAGCCATGCAGGCAGGCATAAACGAGTGTGCAGATGCGGGCTGTGCAGCACTCGGTGTGCATCGCGGCCCAGCCGCCCGGTCCACCCGGGCCACAACCCGCATCGGCTTCTTGAATCAATCTTGATTCGCATCGACGGAGCCCTGCCATGACCGCCACCGACCAACTCACCGATGGACAGCTTGTGAGCTTGCCAGCCGAAGCCGGCGACGAAAACAAGCCCCGCTTCGAGCCCAATGACGCCTGGCTGCGCGAGGCTACAAGCACCGAACAGAAAACCGCGATGTGGCGCTGGTTTGCCACGCGCTTCGAAGAGCCGAACACGGCGATGCCGAACGACGGCAACGGCAATGTGCTGTTCACCGACGGCGGTCCGTTCATGGCCGATGAACTGTTGCATGAGCGCTTCGATGACAGCGTTGGCCAGGAGACGATCAACGAGTTCGTGCGTTCCCTGCAGCGCGAAGCGGGCAATGAATGGGCGCTGAAACCACTCGACCGCTTCGGTGGCTGATCTGCGCGGGGCTGCTGCGCCGCGCCGCGCAGCAACCATTTCCCGCTACCCGCGAATCAACCCGCGCATTGCCCATGTGCTGCGCCACCCGAGCGCGTTTGCCTGGCAGACGCTGAAGAACTTTCGCGCCAACCAGGGCCTGCTGCTGGCCGGTGCGGTCGCGTATTACGCGCTGCTCTCGATCGTGCCTTTGCTGATCCTCAGCGTGGTCGTGTTGTCACATGTGATCGATCAGGCCGAGTTGTTGCAAACCATCGGCCACTACCTCGAATGGCTGGTGCCCGGTCAATCGAAACCGGTGATCGCCGAGCTGGCCAATTTTCTCGCACACCGCGACATCGTCGGCTGGGTCGTGCTGGTCACGATGCTGTTCTTCAGCTCGCTCGCCTTCACGGTGCTGGAGAACGCGATGTCGGTGATTTTTCATCACCGGGTCGAGATCAGACGCCGGCGCTTTTTCGTCTCGGCGCTGCTGCCGTATTGCTACATCTTTTCGCTCTGTGTCGGGCTACTGCTGGTCACGCTGGTATCGGGCACCTTGCAAGTGCTGGGGCAAGAGCATGTGGAGTTCCTCGGCCACAGCTGGTCGCTCGGCGGCGTGTCGGGCCTGCTGCTGTACCTGCTCGGTGTGGCCGGCGAGGTCGCGGTGCTGACCTCCATTTATTTGGTGATGCCGGTCGGCCGGCTGTCATGGCGGCATGCGCTGATCGGTGGCGTGACTGCGACCGTGCTGTGGGAAATCACCCGCCATGTGCTGGTCTGGTATTTCGCGACGCTATCGCAGGTCAACTTGGTTTACGGTTCGCTGACGACGGCCATCGTTGTGCTGCTGAGCCTCGAGATCGGTGCCACCTTCCTGCTCTTCGGGGCGCAGGTGATCTCGGAATACGAGCGCATCGGCCGGACCGATGCGCGCTCGGGTTTGATGACGGCGCGCTGACCGTTCTCAGGATCTGACGATTGATCTCGACCGGGGCTAAGCGTTTGGGTCAGGCCGTCCAGCCATCGCGCAGCCAAGCCCCTGCCTTCGAATCACCTCTGGCATTCAGCTCATCTGCGCAGTAAGCTTTGCTGCTCTTTTCCCAAGGAGCAAGCATGTGGCACTGGAACTCGCTATGGGCCCCTGCCCCCGGAGACCCACCCGCGGTCGATGACCCGGCCTTGTGGCGCAGCCCCTGGAGCCTAGAGCAGGCTTTCGCGCTGCAAGCCAGCACCTGGGAGGCGATGCTCAGTGCCACGCACTCCTGGTGGAGCATGGCGCTGTCGGCCTGGCCGTTGCCGGCTTGGCAGCCCTCGGGTGTGCTGGCGCCTCCCGGCGCCGAAGCGCCCTCGCCGAACCGGCTGGAGCTGGTCGTCAGCAAGCCGAGAGACAACTCCAAGCCCGCCGCGAGCAAGCGTGCTGCGCGGCCCGAGGCCCGCGAGCACAAGCACAGTCTGCAAGCCCGCAAGCATTGAATCCGGCGCGGCGCGGCCTCGCTTGACCCGCCGGCCTGGATTCAAGGCAATGCTTCAAGACGATGCCAAGGCGGCCCGCCACGCGCATGCCGACCTGCGGCCACCCAGCCGATCGACACCGCACCGCAGCCGCGTTAGCCGTCTGCTCGGGTGCTCGGGTGCTCGGGTGAACGAAAACATCGTTTGGCGCCAACCGCAGCGCGTGCATTGTTCACTTCGAAACCATCACCGCCTGGCGGATAAAGTGGCTGGCCGAGGCTTCACGAACAATGAAGTCGGCCACGTCGGCACGCGAGATCCGTGAGGTGAAGCCCAATGGCAAGTTTTCGCCGGTGCGGTAGGTGCCGGTGCGCGGCCCGTTCGTCAACGCCGGTGGGCGCAGCAGCGTCCAATCGAGGCCCGAAGCCTGGACCAGGGCTTCCATCTGATCCTTGTCGTGCATCTTGCTGGCAATGATCTTTCGCACCAGCCGCGCCGAGAGCGAGTGGGTTTTCGAATCGCCCGCGCCGTAGGCACTGAGCGCGATCAGGCGCTTCACTGACTCCGGCTTCATCGCCGCCAGGATCGCCCGTGCGCCATCGGCGCAGATGGTCACCGGCCCCTTCTGATTGGCGCCCAGCGTGCTGACCACGACATCGGCGCCGCGCACCACGCTTCGAACCACATCGGGCTCGGCAAAGCTGCCGACCACCGTCTTCAGCCGCGGGTGGCTGATCGTCAACGCATCGGGCCGGCGGAGCATCGCGCTGACCTCATGGTCGGCCTGCAAGGCCTGTTCAATCACCCAACGGCCCGTCGCGCCGCTGCCCCCAAAAACTGCAATCTTCATGACATCTCCATCCACAGCACAGCGCGATCAAAGACCACGCGGTTCGATTTTCAAAACCAGTTCAAGGCAAGCCGCTGTCAAGCCAATCGCGTCCTGCAAGGCCTGCCCGCCGGTTGAAATATATGAGCATTTGCTCGTTTTTTGAACTCGCGTATTTCGTCCGGCGATCGAGCCTTGTCGGCGACGACCGTCCCACCATCACGAGGAATAAGTTCGCGAAAGGATTTCGCCATCGCATGGCCTGCGAGCGGCCACGCCGACTCGCATTTCAGAAGCAGTTCGAACGGCGAGACCCGCCGCTCGGCGATGGCGACGCGCCGGTTGCATCGACAGACACGGGGTCGGATAGAAGGCGCCCAGCCCCGACCTCCCGGCCAGGCTGGAGCGCCGATCGCTGCGGTGGCTTTTAAACGGCCAGCACGCGCTGCGCCTTCATGCCGGCATCGAGCACCTTGCCCTTGCGCGCCCGCTTGCCAGCGTAGACCGCGAGTGCGGCGCCCTTCAGGTCTTCTTCCTTCGGCTTGCCGGCGCGGCCGGTGCCCAGCACCTTGATCGCGTTGGCGCACGAGGCCACCGAAACCAGCGGGTCTTTGTCGTCTACCTCCATCAAGGTCAGCCCGCGGCCGCCCTTGGGCTGCAGCTTCAGCTCATCCAGCTTGAACACCAGCAGCCGCCCGCTCAGGCTCAGGCATGCGACCTGGGTGTGGCTCGCGGCCAGCGGCACGGGTGGCAGCACCTTGTCGGATGCTTCCAACGACAGGAAGCTCTTGCCGCCCTTTTGCCGGCTGATCATGTCGCCCACTTGCGCCAGCAAGCCGTAGCCGCCAGTGTTGGCCAACAGCAGCATGGTGTCGGCCGCGGCCGCGAAGTAATGCAAGGGCTGCGTGCCGCTTTCCAGCTCGACCAGCGTCGTGATCGGCTGGCCATCGCCGCGGCCGCCGGGCAACTGGCTGACGGCCGTCGAATAGACGCGGCCATTGCTGCCGAACACCAGCAAGGTGTCGACGCTGCGGCTCGGAAACACGCCATACAAGCCGTCGCCGGCCTTGAAGGCCAAGGTGCCGATGTCGATCTCGTGGCCCTTCAGCGCCCGCACCCAGCCCTTCAGGCTGACCACCACCGTCACCGGCTCGTCGATCACCTTGATCTCGGCCACCGAGCGCTTTTCGGCCTGGATCAGCGTGCGGCGATCGTCGCCATGCTGCTTGGCATCGGTCTCGATTTCCTTGACCACCGTGCGCTTCAGCGACGACGGGCTGCCGAGAATGTCTTCGAGCTTGGCCTGCTCGGTGCGCAGCTCTTTCAGTTCCTGCTCGATCTTGATGGCTTCCAGCCGCGCCAGTTGGCGCAGGCGGATGTCGAGGATGTCGTCGGCCTGGATCTCGCTGAGCTTGAACTCAGCGATCAGCGCCGGCTTGGGCTCATCGGCCTCGCGGATGATGCGAATCACCTCATCGATGTTCAGCAGCACCAGCTGCCGGCCTTCGAGGATGTGGATGCGCGCCAGCACCTTGTTCAGGCGATGCCGCGTGCGCCGCTGCACCGTCTGCATCCGGAACTCGACCCACTCGACCAGCATCTGGCGCAGGCTCTTCTGCGTCGGCCGGCCATCGGCACCGACCATCGTCAGGTTGATCGGCGCCGAGCTTTCGAGGCTGGTATGGGCCAGCAGCGCGTTGATCAACTCGCTTTGCTCGATGCGGCTGGTCTTCGGCTCGAACACCAGGCGCACCGGCGCGTCTTTGCTCGACTCGTCACGCACCGCATCGAGCACCGACAGCAAGGTGGTCTTCAGCTGCACCTGCTCGGCGCTCAGCGTCTTCTTGCCGGTCTTGATCTTCGGGTTGGTCAGCTCTTCGATTTCTTCCAGCACGCGCTGGCTGCTGGCACCAGGCGGTAGTTCGTTGACCACCAATTGCCACTGGCCGCGCGCCATCTCTTCGATCTTCCAGCGCGCGCGCACTTTCAGGCTGCCGCGGCCGGTGAGGTAAGCCGAGCGAATGTCCTCGGCGCTGCTGATGATCTGGCCCCCCCCGGCGTAATCGGGGCCGGGGATCAGCGTCGCCAGTTCGTCGTCGGACACCTTGTCGTTGCGGATCAAGGTGACCGCTGCCGCCGCCACTTCACGCAGGTTGTGCGAAGGCACTTCGGTCGCCAGGCCCACCGCAATGCCGCTCGCGCCATTGAGCAGCACGAAGGGCAGGCGCGCCGGCAATTGGCGCGGCTCTTCGGTCGAGCCGTCGTAGTTGGGAATGAAGTCGACCGTGCCTTCATCGAGCTCATCGAGCAGCAGCCGCGAGATCGGCGCCAGGCGTGCTTCGGTGTAGCGCATGGCGGCGGCGCCATCGCCGTCGCGCGAGCCGAAATTGCCCTGCCCGTCGATCAGCGGATAGCGCTGCGAAAAGTCTTGCGCCATGCGCACCATCGCGTCGTACGCGGCCTGGTCGCTGTGCGGGTGAAACTTGCCCAGCACGTCACCGACCACCCGCGCGCTCTTCACCGGCCGCGCTCCGGCGGTGCCGGTGAAGCTCAGGCCCATGCGCTCCATCGCGTACAGGATGCGCCGCTGCACCGGCTTCTGGCCGTCGCACACATCGGGCAAGGCGCGGCCCTTGACGACGCTCAGCGCATATTCGAGATAAGCCCGCTCGGCGTAATGGGCCAGCGTGATCGCGTCCGGGTTGTCGCCGGGCGGTGGAGGGTCGAAGAGATCGGGTTCCATGGTCATTCGGTGTGTGCCTTTGCCTGAGCCCGGCCTGGGTCAGGCCGGCCGCCCATCGTCGTTCATCGTCAGCCCGCACTGTGGCTGCGCGTTCAGCGGCGCATTGTGCACATCTGCGCTGACGTCTCCCGGCCTTGGCCGGCCTGGCTCACTGTGTCAGGCCATGGCGCCGCTTCAGCGCGATGCCAGCAAGCCCGCGCTCAACACGCCGCAGACTGCTCCCATGCTTGCGCGGCGGCCCGGTATTCCGGCTCCAGCATCGACATCACGACCAGCGAATCCCAGCCGCTGCCGCGGCGCACGCTTTCGCGCAGGCGCCCTTCTTCGACAAAGCCCTCGCGCCGATAAAGGTCGAGCGCGCGTTCGTTCGACGCTTTCACATCGAGCCAGAAGCGGTGCGCACCCAGATCACGGAAAGCCATCTGCGCCAGCAGGTGCACGCAAGTGCGGCCCAGGCCCTGGCCTTTGATCTGCAACACCATGCGCTTGAGTTCGACCGCATGGTTCGGGTTGCGGCAGCCTTGCAGAATGATGAAGCCCGACGACGCATAGCCCTCACCGGCTTCGACAATGAAATGGCGGAAATCCGGGAAGCGCACCGCGCCTTCATGCTGCGTGCGTTCCCAGGGCGTGATCGACGGCAGGTTGATCGGGTCGCGCTCGACCGTCAGCACGAAGTCCAGGTCCGACAGCATCGTTGGCCGCAGCCGCACGCCGGGGGTTTGCAAACTCATCGCGGTGACCGCGGGAATGAAATCAGCGCATCCACAACCACATGCCCACCACGGTGATCAGCTGCAGGCCGAACACCATGCCCATCGCACGCCACGAAGGCTGGAAGGCATTGCGCATGTGTTCGACCGTCCAGCGGCGCAGCGCCGGCACATCGAGTTGCTCGTCACGCACCGCCTCCACCAGCACGCTGTTGTCCAGGCGATGGCCGAGCTTGCCGACGTAATACTGCGCGGCATGCCGCAGCAGGCTGGGCATGGCCGGCGCGTTCTTGACATAGTCGCCAAAGGCCGCCACCAGCTTTTTCGGCGAACCCAGCAGCGCCGCCACCGAGCCCGATTGGCGTGATTCAGCGGCCTCGATGAAGCGGCCCAGCGTCTGCTCGAACAGCAGCTCGCCATGGGCAGAAGCCAAGCGTGCCAGCAGCCGGCCGATGCCGCGTTGATGTGCGGCCAAGCCATAGAGGATCGGAAACCAGGCCGTACAGACCAGCATCACGCCCGATGCCGCCAGGCTGTGGCCCGCCACGCCCGGCACCGCCAACACGCCGAGAAACAAGCTCACGCTGACGGCCACGCCAAACAAGGTACAGCGCAACAACTCCCACGCGTACAGCAAGCCGGCCATCACCAGCGGGCGGGTCATGCGATGCACGGCAGTCGCCGAACGGCCGGCCTTCGCCGAACCCGAGCGCCGCTCGCGCAGTGCTGCGACCAGGCCAATCAGCCCGACCTGCTCAGACGTCGATTTCGACTTCATCACCGTGCAACTCCATCAACTCGCGACGCGCCTGCGCTTCGCCCTTGCCCATCAGCCGGGTCAGCGAGTCGCCGGTGGCGGCAAAGTCGAGCGCGCCATAGGCCACTTGTAGCAAGCGGCGGGTGTCGGGGTTCAAGGTGGTGTCCCACAGCTGCTCGGCATTCATCTCGCCCAGGCCCTTGAAGCGGCCGATGCTCCATGAGTTTTCGCGCGCGCCTTCCTTGCGCAGCTTGTCGAGCGTGGCGGTCAGCTCGCCCTCATCGAGCGCATAGATCTTCGCCGCGGGCTTTTTGCCGCGCGCTGGCGCGTCGATGCGGAACAGCGGCGGCTTCGCGACATGGATGTGCCCGGCCTCGACCAGCTTCGGGAAGTGCCGAAAGAACAGCGTCAGCAGCAGCACCTGGATGTGCGAGCCGTCGACGTCTGCGTCGCTCAAGATGCAGATCTTCCCGTAGCGCAAACCGCTCAGGTCGGGTGTGTCGTTAGGCCCATGCGGGTCGACGCCGATCGCCACCGAAATATCGTGGATTTCGTTGTTCGCAAACAGCCGGTCGCGCTCCACTTCCCAAGCGTTCAAGACCTTGCCGCGCAAGGGCAGGATGGCCTGGGTTTCCTTGTTGCGACCCATCTTCGCGCTACCGCCGGCGGAGTCGCCCTCGACCAGGAAGAGTTCGTTGAACCCCAGGTCGCGGCTCTCGCAGTCGGTCAGCTTGCCGGGCAGCACCGCCACACCCGAGCCCTTGCGCTTCTCGACCTTCTGGCTCGCGCGCTGGCGCGACTGCGCCTGCTTGATGACGAGCTCGGCGAGCTTCTTGCCCAGGTCCACATGCTGATTCAGCCACAGCTCCAGCGCCGGCTTCACATAGGTCGACACCAGGCGCAGCGCATCGCGGCTGTTCAGCCGCTCCTTGATCTGGCCCTGGAACTGAGGGTCGAGCACCTTCGCGCTGAGCACGAAGCTGGCGCGCGAAAACACGTCTTCCGGCATCAGCTTCACGCCTTTGGGCATCAGGCTGTGCATGTCGATAAAGCCCTTCACCGCGCCGAACAGCCCGTCTTTCAGGCCCGACTCGTGCGTGCCGCCGTTGACGGTCGGGATCAGGTTGACGTAGCTCTCGCGCATCGGCGAGCCGTCTTCGGTGAAAGCCACGCACCACGCGGCGCCCTCGCCTTCGGCGAAGTTTTCGGTCTCGCCTTTGTCAGCGTAGTTCTCACCTTCGAACAACGGAATCACCGGGTCGGCGGTCAGCGTCTGCATCAGGTAATCGCGCAGGCCGCCCTTGTACACCCAGCTGAGTTTTTCATCCTCGGGCCGGCCCGTTTTTTCGATCGCAAGCGTCACGTTGACGCCCGGCATCAACACGGCCTTGCTGCGCAGCAGATGGGTCAACTCGGCGCGCGGGAAATCGGCGCTTTCGAAATACTTGGCATCCGGCCAGGCGCGCACCGAGGTGCCGCTCTTGCGGTCGGTCGAGCCCGCAGCAAAGCTGGCCTTGCGCAGCTTCAAGGGCTCGATCACGTCACCACCGGAAAACACGATGGCCGCCGCCTGCCCATCGCGCCACACCGTGACCTCCAGCCGTCTCGACAAGGCATTGGTCACGCTGACGCCCACGCCATGCAAGCCGCCGGAGAAGCTGTAGGCACCGCCCGAGCCCTTGTCGAACTTACCCCCGGCGTGCAATCGGGTGAACACGATCTCGACCACCGACACCTTTTCTTCCGGGTGCAGGCCGAATGGAATGCCGCGGCCATCGTCATGCACGCTGACCGAACCATCGGCATGCAAGGTGACATCGATGCGCTTGCCGTGGCCGGCCAGGGCCTCGTCGGCCGCGTTGTCGATGACTTCCTGAATGATGTGCAGCGGGTTGTCGGTGCGGGTGTACATGCCCGGCCGCTGCTTGACGGGCTCGAG
>CAXTCD010000105.1:0-18094 GCA_964242145.1 uncultured Rhizobacter sp. | reverse complement strand
CAAGACGTTGTAGGCCAGCACCGCTGCGGCAAAGCCCAGCAGCGCCGCACGCGGATGGCCGAGACTGCGTATCTCGCTGTGCAACACCGACTCCAGCCGCTGGAACATCGACTCGATGCGCCAGCGCCAGCGCCAGCGCTTGCGCTACAGCTGGGCGATCTCTTGGGCGCTCACCCGGGCAGGCAGATTGCTCCACAGCCGCATCTGCGTTCTCCCGCTTCGGTGGGCACGTCCAGTCGCAGCTCGATTCGTCGCCAGGGCGCTTGCCCCTCAGCCACGCAAATCGTCTGCTCGTGCACCTCGCCCGTCTCGATACGGCCGCAGGCCTGCCATGGGCCCTCATCGCACAGCCGGGGATGGCGCGCATGCTCGCGCACGATGAAGCTGGCCTGCGCCTCGTGCCAGCCCTGCACGATGGTGTGGGTACAAAAGTTGCACTCGGCGATCCACAGTTCCCCGGGCTGCGCACAGGCCAGCAATGGCGCCATCGCCGCGCGCTCCTGGGCGTGCGCGTCCTCGCACGCGACGATGTCCGTCACCAAGGTGCTGTCTGGATCGTAGACCACCAGGGTGTGACCAGGCAGGGCCGCGCCACGATGCCCGCGCAACGCGCCCAGCCGCTTCTCGCTGGCCGGCAGGTGATTGCCGTCGAGCACACGCAGCCGCCAGCCCGCCAGGCTCGGCGCGTTCGCCATCTCTTGGACCACCGGCCCCAGACGCTGGGCGCTGCCTTGCACCAAGCCTCGCAGGATCTGCGGCTCAGTGCGCTTGACCTTGTCGTATAGCGCGGCCAGCGATACCGCCAGATTGCCTGCCTTCTGGGCCGCGGCATGCAAGCTCGGGCGCAGCCCCAGCGACACCAGCGACACCAGCTCCACCACCGTGGAGAACAGCAATTCTCGCGGGTACTGCCTTCGCCGATTCTTCTCGAACACCTCGTCCACCCACCCCGGCTCTATCGCCCGCTCCAGCGCCACGCGCGCCATCACGCTGACCGGTGCATGTTCTTCGAATCGGGTAAGGACTGCTTCCAGCATCAACGGCGCTCCATGTCTCTCAAATGAAGCGCAAGCTTATTGGCGATCCTCACTCAGACCTTGAAAGGGGTGCCCTTGAAGGGCTCTTTTCATTTCACGAACAGCGTCGGTCGCTAAGTACGGTGGCCGAGTGCGGCGGAGATGTGGGCCGCGGTGGATTTCAGGCGCTCAAGCCAGCTCTCTTCCAATCGATCGGCCGGCGCCGAAATCGACAGGCCGGCAACCAGTTTGCCTTGATCGTCCAGAATGCCGGCCGCCATGCAGCGTACGCCGAGCTCGAGTTCTTCGTCGTCACGCGCGGTGCCGTACTGCAGCACCTTTGACAATTCGCGTTCAAGGATCGTGACCTCGGTGATGCTGTTGCGCGTGTGGCCGGCCAAGCCCGTGCGCATTGCATAGGCGCGAACTCGTTGTGGGTCATCGTGGGCAAGGAACAGCTTGCCCACCGAGGTCAAATGCAGCGGCGCCCGCCCACCCACGGCACGCACGACCTGCATGCCGGAGCGTTCGCTGTAAGTGCGTTCGATGTAGACGATCTCATCACCCTGGCGCATCGACAGATTCACCGGCTGATGGGTCAGCTTGTGCAATTCGCGCATCGGACCAAGCGCTGCATCCCTGACATCCAACCGGGCCTTCACCAGATTGCCGAGTTCAAGCAGGCGCATGCCCAGGCGATAGCTGCCGGCTTCAGGCCGATCGACATAACGCCCGACCGTCAGGTCGTTCAGGATGCGATGGGCGGTAGAGGGGTGCAGCCCGGTTTGCTCGCTGATCAGCTTCAACGACACCGGGTCCTGGTGTGAGGCAAGGAGGTCCAGCAGCGAGAACATGCGCTCGATGACCTGGATCGCCGGCTTCTGATCCTCTTTGCTCTTCATGCGGCCGATTCTGACTCAATTCGCTCGCTTTTTGCATCGCGAAATGAAGGCCGATCGAAGCGGCCGTGCCGTGTTTTCAGATGATGGATGAAGCGGCCGTGCAACCGCTTCGCACCGCGCCTTCAAGGGTTGCTGGATACGGGCCGTCGACAAAGTCACCCGCCGCCCACAGCTGACGATCGATCGCGGCGGGCGGGCGCTGCAGCCCCGGCGTGCAAAGAAAAGTCGCTCTCTTCTCGGTGGTCGAGCGAAGTGCCTCCAGTGGGTGCTTCAGATAAGCGGCGAGGGCGGTTCTGCCTTGCTGCAAGGTGGCCGCTTCGGTGGCTGCAAGGCCCTGATCGACCCATGATGCGGCGCCGCTGATCACGAATGCCAGCATGCCATTTCGCTCCGGGCCGCACAGTGCGCCCAGGTCGAAGACGAATTGCGCCGGTGAGTGCTCATCGCTGTGCAAGGCCATCATGGCTTGCGGTAAGCGAGCGCCTGAGCTATGGGCGTAGACCGTCACGATCGGCTCGTAGTGCAGCGCGCGGGCCTGCAGCGACCACGCGGGGGAAATTGACGCGGTAAGCCGCGCCGCTTCGACTGCGGTGCTCGCCAGAATGACGGCATCAAAGGCGTCGTTATCCACCTGCCAGCCCTGCGCGCTGCGCTCAAGTGTGTTCACGCGGTGCGTGAGACGGACGTCGCTACCCTGCGCTTTCAACCAGCGTGCTGCCGGTTCAGGCCACAGCGTGCTCAGGCTGTGGCGCGGCATCAGCAGATCGGCCGACCCCGGGCCGGAGAACAAGGCGTCTTTCAGAACGCGCAGAAAAACAGCGGCGCTCGCCTGCGGTGACGGTGTGTTGAGCGCGGCAATGCAAAGCGGGTCCAGCAACTCATCGCGAACGGCCTGAGGCAGGTGCGCAGTGAGTTGGCCGACGGTGATCGACGGATCGCAGCGAAAGCCTCTCAAGGCCCAACGGGTTGCGGCCAACACCATCGCTAACTTTTCACTCCAGCGCCAGCCCGGATAGGTCGCCACTGCACGTGCAAAGGCCCAGATCGGCGAACCTTCTTGCAACTGCAAACCGGCGCCGTCGGGATAAGTCACACGCAATGGCGTACGCACGAAGGCGGCATCGATGTCGACACCGACGGTGCGCATCAACGACAGCGTCTGTACATAAGCGCCGATCAGGATGTGCTGGCCGTTGTCGAGCCACAGGCCGTCGAAGTCGACCGCGCGTGCGCGGCCTCCCAGCTGCGGCGCCATCTCATACAGCGTGACCGAATGGCCGCGGTGGCAGGCCTCGACCGCGGCGGCCAGGCCAGCCCAACCGCCGCCGATCACGGCCACACGCCGGGCGGCGGCCAATCAGCGGCCTCGCCAGTTCGTGCGGAACGCAATCCAGAGCTTGCGCACCGGCGTCAGCGACGTGCGCTGATGAAGAACCTGGAAGTTGTCGGATTCGATCTCGCGCAACAGGGTGCGGTAGATGTTGCCCATCATCAAGCCCGGCTTCTGACGCTGGCGGTCGGCATCGGGGAGCAAGGCAAAGGCTTCGTCATAAAAGCGATGCGCGCGCTCGGCCTGGAAGCGCATCAGCGCGGTGAAGCGGTCGCTGTAGCCGCGGTTCAGGATCTCGTGGGCTTTCACTTCGAACTGCTGCAGCTCGGAGATCGGCAGATAGATGCGGCCGCGCCGGGCGTCGTCACCGACATCGCGAATGATGTTGGTGAGCTGCATCGCGAGACCGAGCTTGTGGGCGTATTCGATCGTCGCTGGCTGAGTGCGGCCGAAGATGCCGGATGACACCTCGCCGACGATACCGGCCACCAGATGGCAATAGCGCGCCAGCCCCGGAAAATCGAGGTAGCGCGATTGCTCCAGGTCCATCTGGCAGCCTTCGATCACCGCCAGCAAGTGCTCGGCGCGGATGTCGAATGAAGCTGCGTGCGGCATCAGCGCTTTCATGACCGGGTGGCTGGCCTGCCCACCGTATGCGCTGCCGACTTCCTTGCGCCACCACGCCAGCTTGGTGGCAGCCACCGTGGCGTCCTGCACTTCGTCGACCACGTCGTCGACCTCGCGGCAGAACACATAAAACGCGGTGATTGCCGCGCGGCGCGCAGGCGGTAGAAAGAGGAAGGCGTAATAGAAGCTCGACCCGCTCTTGGACGCCTTGTCTTGTACGTATTGTTCGGGCGTCATGGACGGGCTTTCTGCGGGGCGGATGCAGGGGCGGCGCGCATGCGCAGTGCACGCCACAACATCGCAGGCGCGTCGTGCCAGCGCAAGCGAGGGCGTGATTGGAGGCTGGCGAATTGCATGACTTCGATTCGGTTAAGGATGCGCAGCCCACCTTGCACGACCAGGCGAAGTTCCCAGCCGGCACGGCCTGCGACCGAGTGCACGAGCGGCGCACCGTCGAGCATCAGGCTGCGGGCCCAATCCACCAGTTGGGAGACGAGCTGGCGCGTGGTTGCGCTGTCTTGTCGGGTTAGCAAATCTTGGGCATTGAGGCGATGTCTGACGACATCGCTGAGCGGCACATAAAGCCGGCCGCGCGCGGTGTCGATGCTCAGGTCTTGCCAGAAATTGGCCAACTGCAACGCGGTGCAGATGGCGTCGGATTGCTGCAGCGAACGCGCGTCATGGACGCCGTAGAGATGCAGCAGCAGCCGCCCGACCGGGTTGGCCGAACGGCGGCAGTAGTCGAGCAACTCGGCGCGATCGGTATAGCGGGTCTTGGTCACGTCCTGCTCGAACGCGCTGAGCAGGTCCAGCAGCAAGCCCAGCGGCAACGCGTAGCGCGACAGCACCGGCTGCAGCGGACCAAAGACCTGCAGCCAACGGGATTGGGGTGCGGCGCCGCCGGCCACCGCCAGCAATTCATTGCGATAGGCGGCGAGATCGGACAAGCGTTGCTCCGGCGTGGCATGGCCTTCATCGGCGATGTCGTCGGCAGTGCGTGCAAACCAATAGATGGCGGCCACGGCGGGGCGCAGTGCCGGCGGGCACAGAACCGAGGCGACGGGAAAGTTTTCGTAGTGATCGATGCTCATGGGGCGACGGATTTCGGCGCCGATTGTCGCCGCTGAAATCGCTTGAAAGCAGCGCGCCTCGGCTCGGTAGAGTGTTTGACAACGCAGGGATCACCCGCATACATTACTGACCAGTCAGTCAGTTGCTTGTGGAGATCCACGTTGGGATGGAGCTCTGCGTGTCGACGCGCCTTCTTGCCACCGAGGATATCCATGCGTTCCACCCTGTTGATTTCGTTGCTCAGCGCGGCCTTATTGGCCGCTTGTTCCAAGCCTGAGCCTGCCGCCGAACCTGTTCGTGCGGTGCGGACAACGACCATTGCCACCGGCTCATCCGGCGGCACGCGCGAGTACGCGGCCGAAATCAAGGCGCGTACGGAATCGCGCCTCGGCTTTCGGGTGGGCGGGAAGATCACGCGCCGTACCGCAAACGTCGGCGACACCGTGAAGGCCGGACAGGTGCTGGCGCAACTGGACCCGCAGGATTTGAAGCTAGCGCAAGACGTGGCACGTGCGGCCCTGGCCGCGGCTCAAACCAATCTGGAGCTCGCGAACGCCGACTACAAGCGCTACAAGGACTTGCGCGAGCAAGGCTTCATCGGCAGCGCTGAACTGGAGCGGCGTGACACCGCGCTGAAGTCGGCCCAGGCTCAGTTCGACCAAGCCCGTGCCCAGGCTGGCGTTCAAGGCAACCAGGCCGCGTATGCGTCGCTGGTGGCTGATTCAAATGGCGTGATCACCGCGGTCGATGCCGAGCCGGGCATGGTGGTGGCGGCAGGAACTTCAGTGGTTCGGCTGGCTCAGGACGGCCCGCGCGACGTCGTATTCGCGGTGCCTGAAGACCATGTCGGCAATCTGCGCTCGCTGGCCAGCAAGCCGGGAGCCTTGAAGGTGCGCTTGTGGGGTGCTGATCAGACGGTGCCCGCATCGATCCGCGAGGTGGCGGCTGCGGCCGATCCATTGACGCGCACCTTTCAGATCAAGGCCGATCTGGGCAGTGTGCCGGCGCGCTTGGGGCAGACGGCCACGGTGCTGATCGAACAGCCGCAGCAGTCGGGCGCGATCCGCTTGCCGCTTGCGGCCGTGACTGAATTGCAAGGCAAGACCTCGGTATGGCTGGTCGAGAAGAACGACAAGGGTACGTTGACGGTCAAGCCGCAGGCCATCGCAGTGGCGGGTGCCGATGGCAACACGGTGCTGGTGGCCTCGGGCCTGAAGCCGGGGCAGGTCGTGGTGACGGCCGGCGTTCATGCCTTGACACCGGGCCAGCAGGTCAAGCAATACATCGAGCCGACCGCTTCGGGCAGCAATGCTGCCGCTGCTGCGGCGCCTGCCAGCGTGGCATCCCACTGAGCGCTGAAGGCCCGCCATGAGCAACCAAGACACGCAAGACGAGCCCAAGTCGCATTTCAATATCTCGCGTTGGGCGCTTGAGCACCAGCCGCTGACACGCTACCTGATGGTGGTGCTGATGGTGCTGGGCTTTGCGGCCTACTTCCAGCTTGGACAGGACGAAGATCCGCCGTTCACTTTCCGCGCGATGGTCGTCCAGGCCTTCTGGCCCGGCGCCACTGCGCAACAGATGGCCGAGCAAGTCACCGACAAGATCGAGAAGACGCTGCAGGAAGCGCCTTACGCCGACAAGATCCGCAGCTATACCAAGCCGGGCGAGTCGCTGACGATCTTCAACATCAAGGACAACTCGCCACCGAAGGACGTCAACAACGTCTGGTACCAGACACGCAAGAAGATCGGCGACATGCGCTCGACCTTGCCGGCGGGTGTGGTCGGCCCGGTGTTCAACGATGAGTTCGGCGATGTCTACGGCTCGATCTTCGCGTTGTCGGCCGACGGCTTCAACTATGAAGAGTTGCGCCAACGTGCCGAAGAGGTTCGCCAAAAGCTGCTGAAGCTGCCGGACGTGGCCAAGGTGCAGGTCTTCGGCGCGCAGGCGGAAAAGATCTTCATTGAGATCTCGCAGCGGCGCCTGGCTTCGCTCGGGCTCGACTTCAATCAGGTGATTGCCCAGCTCGGCGCGCAAAACGCCGTCGAAGGCGCGGGCGTGTTGAATGCCGGCACCGACAACATGCAGGTGCGCGTGGGCGGCCAATTCAATTCGGTGGATGACCTGAAGGCCTTCCCGATCCGTGCCACGAACACGACCACCGGTCAGGCCAGCACGCTGCGCCTGTCGGACATTGCCACCATCAAGCGCGATTTCGTCGACCCGCCGACCGTGAAGGTTCGCCATCAAGGCAAGGAAGTCATCGCGCTGGGCATCTCGATGGCCAAGGGGGGCGACATCATCAAGCTGGGCGAGGTGCTGAAGAAGAGCGTGGGTCAGATTCAGAAGGAGCTGCCGATCGGCATCGAGCTATCGCAGATCCAGGATCAGCCTTCGGCGGTCAGCACGTCGGTCGGTGAGTTCGTGCATGTGCTGATCGAAGCGGTGATCGTGGTGCTGGCCGTGAGCTTCATCAGCCTGGGCCTGCACACCAAGCCTTTGCGCATCGACGTCTGGCCCGGCATGGTGGTGGGCATCACGATTCCGCTGGTCCTGGCGATTACCTTCGTGACGATGCTCTATTGGGGTGTCGGGCTGCACAAGATCTCGCTTGGGTCGCTGATCATTGCGCTTGGGCTCCTGGTCGACGACGCGATCATTTCCGTTGAAATGATGGTGCGCAAGCTCGAAGAGGGCTACGACAAGATGCGTGCGGCGACCTATGCCTATGACGTGACGGCGATGCCGATGCTGACCGGCACGCTGATCACCGCCACGGGCTTCCTGCCGATCGGGCTGGCCAAGTCGACCGTGGGCGAATACACCTTCGCGATCTTCGCGGTGACGACTGCGGCCTTGCTGATTTCATGGGTCGTGTCGGTCTACTTCGTGCCTTATCTCGGCGCCAAGCTGCTGCGCGTGCACAAGAAGGTCCATGACGGCGAGCCGGCGCATGAGCTGTTCGACACGCCGTTCTATGCCCGCTTCCGCCGGGCGGTGAACTGGTGCGTGCAGTACCGCTGGATCACCATTGGCGTGACCATCGGCATTTTCGTGCTGGGCCTGGTCGGCATGGGCAAGGTGCAGCAGCAGTTCTTCCCGGACTCCAGCCGCCCCGAGATTCTGGTCGACCTGTGGTTGCCCGAAGGCGCGACCATCCAGGCGAGCGACGAACTGGCCAAGCGCTTCGAGGCCCGCATCATGAAAGAGCCCGGCGTAGTCGATGTGTCGACCTGGGTCGGCAGCGGCGTGCCGCGCTTCTACCTGCCGCTCGACCAGATCTTCCCGCAGAGCAACGTCAGCCAGGTCATTCTGATTCCGAAGGATTTGCCGACGCGAGACGCGCTGCGCAAGAAGCTGCCGCAGGTATTGGCCGATGAATTCCCGGATGTGCGCGGGCGCGTCAAGCTGCTGCCTAACGGCCCACCGGTGCCGTACCCGGTGCAGTTCCGCGTGATGGGGCCGGATGTGGCGCAAGCTCGTCTGTGGGCCGACAAAGCCAAGGAGATTTTGCGCGCCAGCCCGAACATGCGCGGTGTCAACGACAACTGGAACGAGTCGGTCAAGGTGCTGCACTTTGATGTCGACCAAGACAAGGCGCGCGCGCTCGGCATTACCAGCCAGGCGATTGCACAGGCCTCGCACACCATCTTGTCGGGCACCACGGTGGGCCAATACCGCGAAGCCGATCGCCTGGTCGATATCGTTGTGCGCCAGCCGCTGGACGAGCGCAATGCCATCACCGACATCGGCAACGCTTATGTGCCCACGGCCGCTGGCCGTTCGATTCCGCTGACCCAGATCGCCAAGGTGAGCTTCTCGTGGGAGCCAGGCGTGCTGTGGCGTGAAGGCCGTGACTATGCGGTCACCGTGCAAGGCGATGTGGTGCCGGGCATCCAAGGACCGACCGTGACGATGCAGCTGTGGCCGGACCTGGACAAGCTCCAAAAGACCATGCCCGATGGCTACCGCATCGAGATCGCCGGCGAGCTGGAAGAAAGCAGCAAGGGTACGGGCTCGATCGCTGCTGGCGCGCCGCTGATGCTGTTCATCATGTTCACCTTGCTGATGCTGCAACTGCACAGCTTCAGCCGCTCAGTGCTGGTGTTCCTGACTGCGCCGTTGGGCGTGGCCGGTGTGGCGGGTGCGTTGTTGTTGCTGAATCGCCCCTTCGGTTTCGTGGCGCTGCTGGGCGTGATCGCCTTGGCCGGCATGATCATGCGCAACTCGGTGATCCTGATCGACCAGATCGAGCAAGACCGCTCGCACGGTGTGCCGGCATGGAATGCGATCGTCGAGTCGGCGGTGCGGCGATTCCGCCCGATCGTACTGACGGCAGCTGCTGCGGTGCTTGCGATGATTCCGCTGACGCGCAGCGCGTTCTGGGGCCCGATGGCGGTTGCGATCATGGGTGGTTTGATCGTTGCAACTTTCCTTACGCTGCTGGCTTTGCCTGCGATGTATGCGGCCTGGTTTCGCGTCAAACCGGCCGATCAGGAGCGTGCTGCGACAGCTGCCTGAAAGTAGCGGCTAAAATCCTCGGCTGACCGAATCGACCAAAGGGAGAAGCTTCGGCTTCTCCCTGTTCTTTTTTAAAAGTGCCCAGCGCGGGTGGCGAAATTGGTAGACGCACCAGGTTTAGGTCCTGACGCCAGCAATGGTGTGCGGGTTCGAGTCCCGCCCCGCGCACCAGCAACAAAACCAGAGAGTCCAGAGAATCATGGCTGTCACTGTTGAAACCCTCGAGAAGCTCGAACGCCGCATCACATTGACGCTGGCCGCCGACACCATCAACAACGAGGTCGAATCACGCCTCAAGCGCCTCTCGCGTACGGTCAAGGCCGACGGCTTTCGCCCGGGCAAGGTGCCGATGAGCGTGGTGGCCCAGCGCTACGGTTATTCGGTGCAATACGAAGTCATGAACGACAAGGTCGGTCAGGCCTTTGCACAAGCCGCAAGCGAAGCCAAGTTGCGTGTGGCCGGCCAGCCGCGCATCACCGAAAAGGAAGCTGCGCCGGAAGGCCAGATGGCCTTTGACGCGACCTTCGAGATTTACCCCGAAGTGAAGCTGGGCGACTTGAGTGCTGCCGAGATCGAGCGCGCTAGCACCGAAGTGACCGATGCCGCGATCGACAAGACGCTCGACATCCTGCGCAAACAGCGCCGCACCTTTGCCCAGCGCGCTCACTCCGAGCCGGCTGTCGATGGCGATCGCGTGACGATCGACTTCGAAGGCAAGATCGATGGCGTGCCTTTTGATGGCGGCAAGGCAGAGGGTTATCAATTCCTGATCGGCGAAGGCCAGATGCTCGAAGCCTTCGAGAAGGCTGTTCGTGGCATGAAGACCGGCGAATCGAAGACCTTCCCGCTGCAGTTCCCCGAGGATTACCAAGGCAAGGACGTGGCCGGCAAGGAAGCTGACTTCCTGGTAACGCTGAACAAGGTCGAGGCTCAGCACCTGCCTGAAGTCAACGAGGCACTGGCCAAGGCCCTGGGCATCAAGGAAGAAACCGTCGAAGCACTGCGCGCCGACATCAAGCGCAATCTGGAGCGCGAAGTGAAGTTCCGCGTGCTGGCCCGTAACAAGGCTGCCGCAATGGATGCGCTGTCGAACGCGGCCGAACTGGATCTGCCTTCATCGCTTGTCAAGAACGAGACCGATCGCCTGATCGAAGGTGCCCGTGCTGACCTGAAGAAGCGTGGCGTCAAAGATGCCGACAAGGCACCGATCCCTGAAGAAATCTTCAAGCCTCAAGCCGAGCGGCGTGTGCGCCTGGGCCTGGTGGTGGCCGAACTCGTTCGCGCACAAAACCTACAAGCCAAGCCCGAGCAACTGCAAGCGCACATCGAAGAGATGGCGCAGAGCTACGAGAAGCCTGCTGAAGTCGTTCGCTGGTACCTGAGCGATCGTCAACGCATGTCTGAAGTCGAAGGCGTGGTGATCGAGAACAATGTGACCGACTATGTGCTGTCCAAAGCCAAGGTCACTGACAAGGTCTTGCCGTTCGACGAATTAATGGCCGGCTGATCCATCTCATCCCTTTGCCAAGGGTGCCAAGCCGCAGGGTTTGGCACCCTTTTCATTGTTGCCGTCATGTCCCTCTTGACGCTACATAATCCAACCCAACCTGTACCGATCATTCTTAAGGACGTTTCATGAGCGCACTAGAAACACAAGGTTTAGGCATGGTGCCGGTCGTTATCGAGCAATCGGGGCGCGGCGAGCGGGCATACGACATCTACAGCCGTTTGCTGCGCGAGCGAGTGGTCTTTTTGGTGGGCCCGGTGAACGACCAGACGGCCAATCTGGTCGTTGCACAACTGCTGTTCCTTGAAAGCGAAAACCCCGACAAGGACATCCACCTTTACATCAACTCGCCGGGCGGTTCGGTGAGCGCGGGCCTGTCGGTCTTCGACACGATGCAGTTCATCAAGCCGGATGTTTCGACGCTTTGCATGGGCATTGCCGCCAGCATGGGCTCGTTCTTGTTGATGGCTGGCGCGAAAGGCAAGCGCTTCTCGCTGCCGAATGCGCGCGTGATGATCCATCAACCCTCCGGTGGAGCACAAGGTCAGGCCACGGACATCGAGATCCATGCACGCGAGATCCTGAAGACCCGTGAGCAACTCAATCGCATCTATGCCGACCGTACCGGTCAAACGATCGAGAAGATCCGTTCCGACATGGAACGCGATTTCTTCATGGACCCTGAAGAGTCGAAGGCCTATGGCCTGATCGATCAAGTGTTGGCTACACGGGCTACGCCTCCCGCGGCGACCTGAGTCCAGGTTCGACCAGCGAAGGCTGTAATTGCGATCCAAACGGGGCCTTTATCACTGGCAAGGCCCCGTTTTCTTTTGCTCTATCATTCACTCAGCCTCTTCTACGCCTCAGCGCACTCCAATCCATGGCCGAAAAAAAAGGCTCCTCCAGCGAGAAAGTTCTTTACTGCTCCTTCTGCGGCAAAAGCCAGCATGAGGTGAAGAAACTGATCGCCGGTCCGTCTGTCTTCATCTGCGACGAGTGCATCGAGCTGTGCAACGACATCATCCGAGATGAAGTCCCAGCCGATACGCCCGAAGCCCGTGCCGCCAAGTCGGATCTGCCGATGCCGAGCGACATCAAGGCGAGCCTTGATCAGTATGTGATCGGGCAGGATACGGCCAAGCGCATCTTGTCAGTGGCGGTCTACAACCACTACAAGCGCCTGAAGCACATGGCGGTGGCGAAAGACGAGATCGAACTGGCCAAGAGCAACATCCTGCTGATCGGACCGACCGGTTCCGGCAAGACACTGCTGGCGCAAACGCTCGCCCGTCTGCTCAACGTGCCGTTCGTGATTGCCGATGCCACCACCCTGACCGAAGCCGGTTATGTGGGCGAAGACGTCGAGAACATCATTCAGAAGTTGCTGCAGAACTGCAACTACGACGTCGAGAAGGCGCAGCGCGGCATCGTCTACATCGACGAGATCGACAAGATCTCGCGCAAGGCCGATAACCCGTCGATCACCCGCGATGTGTCGGGCGAGGGCGTGCAGCAGGCCTTGCTGAAGCTGGTCGAGGGAACGATGGCTTCGGTACCACCGCAAGGCGGCCGCAAGCATCCGAACCAAGACTTCCTTCAGATCGATACGACCAATATTTTGTTCATTTGCGGCGGCGCGTTCGATGGCCTGGAGAAGGTCATTCAAAACCGCTCTGAGAAGTCGGGCATCGGCTTTGGTGCGACGGTGCATACCAAGGCGGAAAAGCGTGTCTCGGAAATCTTCCGTGAAGCCGAGCCGGAAGACTTGATCAAGTTTGGTTTGATTCCCGAACTCGTGGGCCGTTTGCCGGTGGTTGCAACCCTGGGTGAGCTTACCGACGATGCATTGATTCAAATCTTGACCGAGCCGAAGAATGCGCTCGTCAAGCAATACCAGAAGCTCTTCTTGATGGACGGCGTGGAACTGGAAATCCGCCCGTCGGCATTGGCCGCCATTGCGCGCAAGGCCTTGGCGCGAAAGACGGGCGCACGTGGGCTGCGCTCGATCATGGAGTTGTCGCTGATCGATACGATGTTCGAGTTGCCCACATTGGATGGTGTGGCCAAAGTTGTTTTGGATGAACACACCATCGAGGAGAACACCAAACCGCTGCTGGTGTACCGTGAGCAGGCCAAAGCGAGTGCTTGAAGCCGCCGCCGAGACAAGGGATCCCACATGGCCTGTGCGCTGTAAGGTGCAGGTGTCTTGCAATTGAAAGCTCAAGCCCTTATGTGGGTTTGAGAAAGAGAGGTTCCAATGTCTGGACATCCCGTTTTGCCTGCTGAACCAATCACGCTTCCGCTGCTTCCGCTGCGCGACGTGGTGGTCTTTCCCCATATGGTGATCCCGCTCTTCGTGGGACGCCCGAAATCCATCAAGGCTTTGGAAGCTGCGATGGAGGCCGGTCGACAGATCATGCTGGTGGCGCAGCGCGCCGCCGGCAAAGACGAGCCCAAGCCTGACGACATGTTTGAAGTCGGTTGCGTCTCCAGCATCTTGCAGATGCTGAAGCTGCCCGATGGCACGGTGAAGGTGCTGGTCGAAGGCATTCAGCGCGCCAACACCCATTCGATTACTGACAACGGCGAACACTTCATCGCCGAAGTAACTCCGGTTCCGCCGGAGACCGATGCGAAGCCGGAGGTCGAAGCGCTGCGCCGCGCCGTGACGCAGCAGTTCGACCAATACGTCAAGCTCAACAAGAAGATCCCGCCGGAGATCCTTACCTCCATTGCAGGCATCGATGATGCGGGCCGTCTGGCCGACACCATCGCGGCGCATCTGCCGTTGAAGCTGGAGAACAAGCAATCGGTGCTCGACCTGTTCGCAGTCGACAAGCGTCTTGAAAAGCTGCTTGAGCAACTCGAGCATGAAGTCGACATTCTTCAGGTTGAAAAGCGCATCCGTGGCCGCGTCAAGCGCCAGATGGAAAAGAGCCAGCGCGAGTACTACCTGAACGAGCAGGTCAAGGCGATCCAGAAGGAACTTGGTGACGGCGAAGAAGGCGCCGACATGGAGGAGCTGGAAAAGAAGATCGTTGCCGCCAAGATGCCCAAGGAGGCACGAAAGAAGGTCGATGCCGAACTGAAAAAGCTCAAGCTGATGTCGCCGATGTCGGCCGAAGCCACCGTGGTTCGCAATTACATCGACACGCTGATCAACTTGCCTTGGACCAAGAAGACCAAGATCAAGCACGACCTTCAGCATGCGGAAGAAGTGCTGAACGAAGACCACTACGGTCTGGAGAAGGTCAAGGACCGCATTCTTGAGTATCTTGCTGTGCAACAGCGTGTCGACAAGGTGAAGGCGCCGATTCTCTGCTTGGTCGGCCCTCCTGGGGTTGGTAAGACATCGCTGGGCCAGAGCGTGGCGCGCGCGACGGGTCGCAAGTTCGTTCGCATGGCCCTGGGCGGCATGCGCGACGAAGCGGAGATTCGCGGGCACCGCCGTACCTACATTGGCTCGATGCCGGGCAAGGTACTGCAAAGCCTCTCGAAGGTGGGTACGCGCAATCCGCTGTTCCTGCTAGACGAGATCGATAAGCTGGGCATGGACTTCCGAGGTGACCCTTCGAGCGCTTTGCTCGAAGTGCTCGACCCGGAGCAGAACCATACCTTCAGCGATCACTACGTGGAGGTCGACTTCGATCTGTCCGACACGATGTTCATCGCGACATCGAACTCGATGAACATTCCGCCGGCCTTGCTGGATCGGATGGAAGTGATTCGGCTGTCCGGGTATACCGAAGACGAGAAGGTCAACATCGCTACCCGCTATCTGCTGCCCAAGCAACGCAAGAACAACGGCGTGCTGGATGAAGAGATGCAGGTCGATGAGTCGGCGGTTCGGGCCATCATTCGCTACTACACCCGCGAGGCTGGAGTGCGTTCGCTGGAACGCGAGGTCTCGAAGATCTGCCGCAAGGTGGTCAAGGGCATTCAGCTGAAGAAGTACGAAGGCAAGGTCGTCGTCAATGAAGACAACCTGAACGATTTTCTTGGCGTACGCAAATTCAACTATGGCCGCGCCGAGAAGAGCAATCAGGTCGGGCAGGTCGTGGGCTTAGCTTGGACCGAGGTCGGTGGCGACTTGCTGACGATCGAAACCTCGGTAATGCCGGGCAAGGGCAACATCATTCGCACCGGGTCATTGGGCGATGTGATGAAGGAATCGGTGGAAGCCGCACGTTCGGTGGTGCGCAGCCGCTCGCGTCGCTTGGGCATCAAAGATGAGATGTTCGAGAAGCGTGACATTCACATTCACGTGCCGGATGGTGCAACGCCGAAAGACGGGCCGAGCGCAGGTGCAGCCATGGTGACGGCATTCGTCTCTGCGCTGACCGGCATTCCGGTGCGTGCCGACGTTGCGATGACGGGTGAAATCACCTTGCGTGGTGAGGTGACTGCCATCGGTGGCTTGAAAGAAAAGCTGCTGGCCGCTCATCGTGGTGGCATCAAGACGGTGTTGATTCCGGAAGAGAACGCTAAGGACCTTCAGGACATCCCAGGCAACGTCAAGAACCATCTCGAAATCGTGCCGGTGAAGTGGATCGATCAAGTGTTGGAGATTGCGTTGGAATCCGCACCTCAAGCATTGCTTGATGAAGAGCCCGCGAAGGTGGAAGCCACCAAGACCGAAGTTGCAGCGCCGCCCGTTGTGACCGATTCTTTGAAGCACTGAAAACAAGCCTTTAAAAAGCGCTTGCACGAAGACGAAAGATGTACATATAATGCGGGCTCGGTCGATGCGGCAGATGTTGAAAAACAAAGGCAGTGTTGATCGAGGCACCAAGCGGGAGTAGCTCAGTTGGTAGAGCGCAACCTTGCCAAGGTTGAGGTCGCGAGTTCGAGCCTCGTCTCCCGCTCCAAATTAAGAAAGGGAAGCTTCGGCTTCCTTTTTTGCCAAGTTGGTAGCGGGTTCTGCTGCAGTTAGGTTCAAGGCGCGGTAGCAAAGCGGTTATGCACCGGATTGCAAATCCGTGTAGGTCGGTTCGACTCCGGCCCGCGCCTCCAAAAAAACCAAATTAAATCAACAACTTAAGACGCCTCGCACCCGCGAGGCGTTTTCATTTCTATGTCATAAGTTGGTAGGAATGGCTTCCGTGCTACCGCAAATCGGTAGCAAAGCTTCCGTGCAACGGATCAGTTTGTCCGTGTAGCCGAGTAGCATGCGTCGCTTTCATCCTTGATTTGTTTCATGGCCACGAGCGTCCAATTGCGTGGGGCGAGGTATCAACTTCGCGTAACTCACAAACTTCTTCCGAAGCCCTTCTTCTTCACATTTGATACCGAGAGTGAAGCTCGTACCTATGGCGAGCAACTAAGTGCTCTGCTTGGACGAGGCATCGTGCCTGCAGAATTGCTCGCAGCCGAGGCCAAAGGCGACGATCCATTGCTCATTGAAGTAATTCGCATGTATATGAAGCATGCACCGATCACTGACAGTGATGAAGCTTTGCTAGGAAGTATGTTTGTTGAGTTGGCGGGTGTTCGAATAAGCAACCTAACGTTCCACTGGGCAGATGCTTATGTGTTGAGATTGAAGACAGGTCGCAAGCCGAACCTTACTCCGGGGTCGATTCGTAAACGCATCGGTGTGTTGGGACGGGTAGTAGATTGGCACTATCGACGCGTGATGTCGACGAACGCCATGCCTCCCGCCAACGTTTTCAGATTGCTTCCGAAAGGCTACTCAACGTATTCGCGTGCGGAGGCGGTCAAGGCAACAGAAAAAGGCTTATCGGTTAAACGAGATGAAAGCCGAGATCTGCGACTACCTATAGAGCAAGAGCGCGCTGTGATGGCTGCGCTCGCCGGAGAGAAACGTCCCGATCGAGAACGGCCACTTCAAGTTGAACCAGCATTTACGCTTCTATTCCAATTGATCCTAGATACTGGTTTACGCCTCCGCGAAGCCTACCGGCTTAGAGTTGACCAGATCGATCTACAAAAGCGTGTAATTTATGTTGAGGGGACCAAGGGGCATAGAGGTGCAGCTAAGCTAAGGCAAGTGCCCATCAAGCCATCCCTTCATGCTTTGCTGTCTAAGTGGTGCGATGGAAGAATCGGTCTCATGTTTCCATTCTGGAGTGGACAGGATTCACGAGAAGAATTGGCAAGAGTTACCTCTCGCCTCTCGGTTCGCTTTGGATCGCTATTTCGTTATGCAAACGTACCGGACTTCACCGAGCACGACTTGCGTCATGAGGCGACCTGTAGATGGGTAGAACTTCGATCACCGAATGGTGGATGGGTTTTCAGCGACATCGAAATCTGTCGCATCATGGGTTGGACCGATACCAACATGATGCTCCGTTATGCAAGTCTGCGAGGCGAAGACCTCGCCGCACGTATTGCATAACGAGCCACGATTAGTGACCTGACTATTTGACTTCGACCCAAGGCTGTTCTCGCTCACATGGATGCAAGGACGAGAGTAGTCGAGCTTCAATTGTTAGAAGGTGGGCAACGGTGGCGGCGTTCGCTTATTCCTTGTCGCTGAAGATCGATGCACGGCGGGAGCGTGGGTGGGTGCGCGGCGCGCAGATGCTTCGGCAAGCGCTAGTTCTTGAAGGCGCATAGCTAAAGCACTGGCTGGAAATACCCATCCACCATCCCCAAATTTGAGGCCGGGAAGATCGCCTGAACGAGCACGTTCTTCCACGGTCGTCACGGCGCAACCAAGCATTGAAGCAACCGCATCTGCTTTTAAAACGTCGAGTTGAATCATGTGCGCTTCCTTATTCGTGGTCTGCTTTTCTTTGGTTCGCCTGTATCGATGCTCTGCTTGCCCATTGGTCGCCTGGAATTCAGATCCATCATCAACGTCATGCTGACTTTGCGTGCGCTTCCGTGCCAAAGCCTAGTTCAGCAGCGGTCGCCTTTCGGATCACTCGACTCACGGACCTGACAGTTCGAGACGAGCAATGAAGCGCATGTGCAGCCGACTGCATGCAAATGCCCCAGCCCTTTTCCAGTCGCTGCGAGAAGCACTGTTGCTCGCGCATCTCGTCATCGACCGCCACGAGATACACGTGGCCAACGACGAGCAGTGCCGATGGCGCTGGCGCCGCATCCGCACTGAGCCTGATCGCATACACCTCCACCGCCTTGGCGC
>CAXTCD010000104.1:0-18370 GCA_964242145.1 uncultured Rhizobacter sp. | reverse complement strand
TCACTCGTCTTGCCATTTCTCTGCTCCGGTTGTGAACCGAGAGGGAAATGACAAAAGCCCCGCGTCTCCAATGTTGTCAAACGGCGACAACGGCGACGATTGGTAGGCCGTGCAGGACTTGAACCTGCGACCAAAGGATTATGAGTCCTCTGCTCTAACCAACTGAGCTAACGGCCCGAGGCGCGCATTGTATGCAGAGCCACGCAACTCACTTCACGCTCAGCGCATTACTTACCATGCGAGAGGTGATGTCGACGATCTGGATCATGCGGTCGTAGGCCATGCGAGTGGGGCCGATCACACCGAGCGTACCCACCACTTTGCCGTTGACTTCATAGGGCGCCGACACCACCGACAGCTCTTCGAACGGCACCACCATGCTCTCGCCGCCGATGTAGATGCGCACGCCTTCGGCGCGGCTGCTGACGTCGAGCAGGCGCATCAACTGAGTTTTCTGCTCGAACAGGTCGAACAGCTTGCGCAGCGAGCCCATGTCGCTGGAGAAATCCTGAACGGTCAGCAGGTTGCGCTCGCCCGAAATCACCACTTGCTCTTCGTTGTCGGCCATCGCCTCGGAGCCCGTCTGCACCGCAGCCTGCATTAGCGTAGCGATCTCCCCCCGAAGCGCATCGACCTCGGACTTCAAACGTTCGCGCACCTCTTCGATCGTCAGGCCAGCGTATTGGGCCGTCAGGTAGTTGCTGGCTTCGACCAACTGGCTCTGGGTGTAGTCCTGGGCAGTCAGGATGACGCGGTTCTGCACGTCGCCATCCGGCGCCACCAAGATCACCAGCACCCGCCGCTCGGACAGGCGCAGGAATTCGATGTGATGGAACACGCTGACCTTGCGCGGCGTCGTCACCACGCCGACGAAGCTCGACAGGCTGGACAGCAGCTGCGCGGCATTGGCAATCACGCGCTGTGGCTGGTCGGGCTGCAGCTTGGTTTCGATCGGCGAGCCCAGGTCCATCGGCTGCGCGGTGAGCATGGTGTCGACGAACAAGCGGTAGCCGCGCGCCGTGGGAATGCGCCCGGCACTGGTATGCGGGCTAGCGATCAGGCCCAGCTCTTCAAGGTCGGCCATCACATTGCGAATCGTGGCCGGGGACAGGTCCAATCCCGAGGCGCGCGACAGCGTGCGTGAACCGACGGGTTGCCCGTCGGCGATATAGCGCTCAACCAGCGCTTTCAACAGGGTTCTGGCTCGCTCGTCCAACATGCTTTCGATTGTAGGTTGCGGCCGATTAGACCCCCTGATGGGGGGTGTCGCTGTGGTGTAATCCCGCGCATGCCGTCACGCTTCCGACATGCCGCACTAGTGGGCAAATACCAGGCACGCGGCATCCGCGGCGTGCTGGAAGAAATCTCGCAGTTTCTGCTTCGGCAGGGGCTGGAGGTATCGCTGGAGCGCGAGACGGCGATCAACACCGGCATGGATCTGCACTCGCTGACGCTGACCGAGTTGGGCCAGCAATGCGACATCGCGATCGTCGTCGGCGGTGACGGAACGATGCTTGGCATCGCGCGCCAATTGGCCCGCTTCAACTTGCCGATGGTCGGCATCAACCAGGGCCGGCTGGGCTTCATCACCGACATCCCGATTGGCGAATTCGCCGAAGCGCTGGCGCCGATCATCGCCGGCGACTACGAAGAAGAACGCCGCACGATGCTCGAAGGCGGCGTGTGGCGCGATGGCGATGTGATCTTCGACGGCTTCGCGATGAACGACGTCGTGGTCAACCGCAGCGCAACCGCCAGCATGATCGAGGTCAAGGTCGACATCGGGCCCGAGTTCGTGGCCAACCTGCGGGCCGATGGCGTCATCATCGCTTCGCCCACCGGCTCGACCGCCTATGCCTTGTCGGCCGGCGGCCCGATTCTTCACCCCGGCATTGCCGGATGGCTGCTGGTGCCGATCGCGCCGCACGACCTGTCGAACCGGCCGATCGTGTTGCCCGACACCGGAGAGATCAGCATCGAGGTCGTCAACGGCCGCGATGCGAGCGTCAATTTCGACATGCAAAGTCTTGCGAGCCTGCTGCCCGGTGACCGCATCAGCGTGCGGCGCTCGGGCCATCAGGTGCGCTTTCTGCACCCTCAAGGCTGGAGCTATTACGCCACCCTGCGGCGCAAGCTGCACTGGAACGCTGGAGTGACCTGACCATGCTGAGACGCCTGGCCCTTCGTGATTTCGTGATCGTGCCATCACTTGAGGTCGACATGGCCTCGGGCTTCTCGGTGCTGACCGGCGAAACCGGCGCGGGCAAATCGATCTTGATCGACGCCTTGCAGCTGGTGTTGGGCAGCCGCGGCGACGCGGGCGTGGTGCGCGAAGGCGCGGCGCGGGCCGACATTTCGGCGGAGTTCGATTCACCACCGAGCTTTGCGCAGTGGCTTGATGACGCGGGCTTTGATGCAAGCGACAGCCTTTTGTTGCGCCGCGTGATCGATGCGCAGGGCAAGAGCCGCGCCTGGGTCAACGGCAGCTCGGCCACGGTCGCGCAACTGCGTGAAGCTGCCGATCATTTGGTCGACATCCACGGCCAGCACGCCTGGCAAAGCCTGACGCGCAGCGCATCGGTGCGCGCGCTGCTCGACTCGTATGCCGGCGTGGAGACCGAGCCGCTGGCCGCGGTGTGGTCGCGCTTCAAAGTGGCCGGCGAGGCGCTGGAGCGCGCGCGCTCGCAGCAGGCCGATCTGGAGCGCGAGCGCGAGCGCCTGGCCTGGCAGATCGGCGAAGTCGACAAGCTGGCGCCAGCCGCCGATGAGTGGGACGAACTGAATGCCGACCACCAGCGGCTGTCGAACGCGCAGGCGTTGATGGACGCTGCACGCACCGCGCTCGATGCCGTCAGCGAGGCCGAGGTCAGTGCCGATTCGTTGACCGACCGCGCGGCCGATGCACTCAAAGACGTGGCGGATTTCGACGCTCGCCTGTCGGCGGTGGCCGAGGTATTGCAAAGTGCACAAGCGCAAATTCAGGACGCGGCGCACACGCTGAGCAGCTACTTGAACCACGCCGAACTGGAGCCCGAACGCCTGCAGGAACTGGACGAGCGGCTGTCAGCCTGGATGAGCCTGGCCAAGCGTTACCGCCGCCCGCCGGCCGAGCTGCCTGCGCTGCTCGCTCAATGGAAAACCGAGTTGCGCGCGCTCGATGCGGCCGCCGATCTGGATGGCCTGGAGCGCGCCCGTACTGAAGCCCAAGCCGCCTTCCAGACTGAGGCGCGCCGCGTCTCCGCCCTCAGAAAGACGGCCGCGCCCAAGCTCTCCGCCGCCATCACACAGGCGATGCAGCAATTGGGCATGGCCGGCGGCCGCTTCGAGGTGGCTCTGGTCGCACAAGAATCACCGCAATCCTTCGGCCTGGAGTCGGCCGATTTTCTGGTCGCCGGCCACGCCGGCAGCACGCCTCGGCCGCTGGCCAAGGTGGCCTCGGGCGGCGAGCTGTCTCGCATTGCCTTGGCCATCGCGGTCACCACCAGCCAGTTGGCACAAGCCGGTGAAGCCGCAGGCACGCTGATCTTCGACGAGGTCGACTCCGGTGTCGGCGGCGCGGTGGCTGACACAGTAGGCAAGCTGATGAAGCAGTTGGGCCGCGATCGCCAGGTGATGGCGGTCACGCATCTGCCGCAGGTGGCAGCCTGCGCCGATCATCACTATGTCGTGTCGAAGGCGCTGCAAGGTGGCAGCACGCGCAGCGATATCAATGCCGTGACCGGTGAAGCCCGGGTCGCGGAGATCGCACGCATGCTCGGTGGCGAGCGCATGTCAGGTGCCACATTGGCCCACGCACAAGAGCTGCTGTCGGTGGCGGCCGAAGCCCTGCCCGCAGCATCGGCGCCGGTTTCCGCACCACGCACTCGCAAACCCCGCTGAGATCCATGAAACGGAATTTGAGTCAGAGCCATGAGCGCAGCCGCTGAGATCCTCTCTTCCTCAGCGGTCCCTTACGAGGTCGTGCTGGTCACCGGCATTTCGGGCTCCGGCAAGTCGATCGCACTGCATGCGCTGGAAGACGCCGGCTTCTTTTGCGTCGACAACCTGCCACCGGAATTGCTCCGCGAGTTTTTGCGCTTGGAACACGAGCGCTCGCTGCGCCGCGTCGCCATTGCAGTCGATGTGCGCAGCGCCGGCTCGTTGCCACACCTGCTGCCGTTGATCGATGAACTTCGCAGTGAAGGCGTGATCATCCGCTCGATCTTTCTCGATGCCAGCACCGACGCGCTGGTGCGCCGCTTCTCGGAATCGCGCCGGCCGCATCCGCTGACGCAGCAGTCACACATCGCGTCGCCAAAACGCCGCCATGACGACCAGGCGACCAACGACCACCGCGCGCTCAACGACGCCATCGAACTCGAGCGCGAACTGCTCGCCGAGCTGCGCGAGGTCTCGACCGTCGTGGACACCAGCCAGCTGCGGCCCGCGCAGCTGCGGGTGTGGATGCGCGATCTGGTGCAGGCCAGCGCGCACAAGTTGACCTTGGTGTTCGAGTCGTTCGCGTTCAAGCACGGCGTACCGCTGGACGCCGACTTCGTGTTCGACGTGCGGGTGCTGCCGAACCCTTTCTACATCCGCGAGCTGAGATCACAAACCGGCCGCGATGCCGACGTGGCTTCTTATCTGATGGCTCAGCCTGAAGTGGGCGAGATGATGTCGCAGATCGAAACCTTCGTGGCTCGCTGGCTGCCCGCCTTCGAGAACGACCAGCGCAGCTACCTGACGATCGCCATCGGCTGCACCGGAGGCCAGCATCGCTCGGTGTACATCACCGAAACGCTGGCGCGCCGGTTTGCAAGCCGCGGTGCCACCTTGATCCGCCACCGTGAACTCGATGCGCGCGACTGAGTTCCCCGCCCTGTCTGCGCTGGCCTGATGACCCAAGAAGCCTCTTTGCTCGACATTCCGCTGTTCCCGCTGCAGGCGGTGCTGTTCCCCGGCGGCCTGCTGAGCCTGAAAGTGTTCGAGGCCCGCTATCTCGATCTGGTCAGCGACTGCCTGCGCGAGAAAAAGAGTTTCGGCGTCGTCGCGCTGCGCCAGCACAACGAGGTGCGCACCGGGCGCGACCAGGTCTCGTTCGAGACCTCAGGCACGGTTGCCGAGCTGATTCATGTGGACAGCGCACAGTCCGGCATCCTGCAGGTGCGCTGCCGCGGCACCAAGCGCTTCACCGTGGCCTCGTCAGCTCAGCAAGCCGATGGACTGTGGAACGCCAAAGTGGAACTCATCGATGACGACATTGCTGCGCTCCCGCCCGACACCATGCTTGACACAGTCAAGGGCCTGGCTAACGCCGTGGCCACGCTGAAGCAACAGGGCTCCGAGCCATTTTTAAAACCCTTCCACTTCGACAACGCGGGCTGGGTGGCCAACCGCTGGTGCGAGATCCTGCCGATCTCGGTCGCCGCCAAGCACAAGCTGATGGAGCTGGGTGACCCGCTGGTCCGGCTTCAACTGGTTGACGAATTCCTGCGCGCGAAGGGCGTGGTCAAGTAGCTCTCAACAGCAGCTTTCGCAGCGGCGCCGGCAAGCCCATCGCCAAGGCTTCATCGAGCCCAAACCAGCCTCCGGGCATCAAGGTCTCGGAGATGGCCTCTCGCAGGCTTTTCGACGCCTTTGCGGGCAGTACCCACTGCACCGGGTGCATCGTCCAGTCGAGATGGGTCAGCACATGCGTAAAGCTGGGCAAAGGCGTCGGCTTGCCGGGCCAGGCGGCAGCCGCGATGTCTAGATCCGCTACAGACTCGAACTCCGGCAAGCTCCACAAGCCAGCCCACACGCCCCGATCGGGCCGTTGGCATAACCAGAGTTGATCGCCCCATTGCAGCCACAGCCACGCGTTGCTGCGTGCACTGCGCCTGAGCTTGCGGGTCTTGACCGGAAAGCGCTCGGGGGCGCCTGAACGCCGGCCTTCGCAATCGGATGACACCGGGCACAGCAGGCACAAAGGCGCGCGCGGCAGGCAGACATTCGCACCCAGGTCCATCACGCCTTGGGTATAGGCCTCGATGCCTGACGACGGCAACATCTCGGTCGCATGGGCCCACAACTCGCGCTCTTCGGCGGCCCGAGCCAGGTCACCATCAAAGGCCAGAAATCGCGTCAGCACCCGCTTGACGTTGCCATCGAGGATGGCCACGCGCTCGCCGAAGCAAAACGCTGCAATGGCCGCAGCGGTTGATCGGCCGATGCCGGGCAAACTCTGCAAAGCTTCACTGGTGCGCGGAAACTGGCCGCCGTGCACCGACATCACCGCCTTCGCACAGGCATGCAGGTTGCGCGCACGGCTGTAGTAGCCCAGTCCGCTCCACAGTGCCAGCACGTTGTCTTGCGACGCAGCCGCAAGGGCCGCCACATCTGGAAAGCGTTGGAGAAAGCGCTGGTAGTAGTCCAGCACCGTTGCCACCTGGGTCTGCTGCAGCATGATTTCCGACAGCCAGACCCGGTAAGGATCGGTCGTGCTCTGCCATGGCAGGCTGTGCCGTCCATGCTCACGCTGCCAGGCGATCAGCGGCGTGGCGAAGCGGGAGTTGTCGGTGCGGGCGGCCAAGCCGTCAGGCCTGGGCTTCAAACAGGATGTCGATCGTTTCCACGACAACTTCCGGGTTGTGCGACGTCTGTTCGTTCAGCTTCTCGATCAGATCGTCACTGCGCGCCTGCAGTTGCTGGAGTTGCCCGTCCTGTGCTTCCAGCTCAGTGATGCGCTGCTCCAGTTCACCAGACGCAGCCTGGATTCGCTCCAGTGCTTCACGGCGACGGCGGAAACCACGCCGGCGTTCACGCAATTGCGAATCAACCTGTGCCGACGCCGTCTTGTTCCACAACTCCAACTCGTTGCTGGCGTTCTCGAACACGACCCGCAGCTTGGAGACCAGCATGCGCCGGAACTGCTCCATGAACTTCGGCTGCGACAGGCGCAGCGCCTGCGTCAGCCCGAGGTATTGAACATAGTTGCGCTGGATCAAAGTCAACTCTTGAACAAAGCGCGCCAGGTCCGGGGCCTTGGCAATCGACAAGCCGAATCCGAACTCGGCGTTGAGCTTCGAAAACGACGCGCCCAGCATGTCGTGAATCTCGTTGGCACGAACCTGCGATACCTCAAGCAGCTCGCGCAGGCGGCTGCACAGCGAGATGAATGCCTTCTTCGCGCCGAGGTTCAGCAAGGAGCTGTTCATCGCCGTCTGCATCTCGTTGACTTCTTCGCGCAAGCGGTCGCTGGTCAGATCGATCAGCGCGTTTTTCAGCATGCGGCTGTGAACCATGCGCATCGCCTGCAGGCGGGAAGTGCATTGCTCGAATTCGGCGGTCTCCGCGTCGACGCGGCTGAGCATCAAACGGGTCTTGGCGCTGCTCTTACCGCGCAAGCCTCGCAACTCCAGCGTCTGCTCGGCGACCTGGCGACGGCGGTCACCCAGGCGACGGGTGACTTGCGCGCCCAGGCGTTGGGTGGCCTCCAGCACGACCTCTTGCAAAACCTCGCGGCGTTGCGGCAGCAACTGCGCTCCCAAGGCCGCTTCCAACTCGGGCAAGCGGCTGTCGATCAGCGCCTGTGCGTCGCCATCAATCCGCGCAGCCAATGCCTGGCGGGCGGACAACGGAAAGATGCGCTCCCTCGCCATCTCCAGCGTACGTGCTGTCGAATCGTGTTGCAGCTCGATCTGTTCGTGCACCTGCTCCATGGTGGCCAGCGGGTCGATCAGCGCATCGATCTTGTTCAGCACGACGAAACTGGTGCTCGACGGAGAACCGAGGTGATCGCGCCAAATCGTCATGTCAGACTTGGTCACACCAGTGTCAGCGCCGAGGATGAAGACCATCGCGTGGGCCGACGGCAACAGGCTGAGCGTCAATTCCGGCTCGGCGCCGATGGCGTTCAGGCCCGGCGTGTCCAGCACCACCAAGCCGCGCTTGAGCAGCGGGTGCGGGTAATTGATCATCGCGTGGCGCCATGCAGGCACTTGCACCAAGCCGTTGTCATCGGTCGGCGGGTTGTCTTCGGGATGGTCTTCGTCCCAGAAACCGAGGGCACGCGCGTCATCGACGCTAACCCACTGCGTACGCATCACTTCCTGCAGCGCTTCGGCCAGCTTGTCGGGCGAAGTGACGTCCAGTGGAATGTGCGTCCAGGCGTCAGGCTGACTGCGCATTTCGGTCAGAGACAGGCCTTCCATTCGGGTCGAGATCGGCAACAGCGTCAGCGCCGGCGCTTCGCCCACCTGAAAGCCCAACTCAACCGGACACATGGTCGTGCGTCCCGGCGTGGCAGGCAGCACGCGCCGGCCGGTATCGGAAAAGAAAATGGCGTTGATCAGCTCGGATTTCCCGCGAGAAAACTCGGCGACAAACGCCACCACGAGCTTCTCGCCGACCAAGCGGCGGCGAAGGTTGTCCAGGGACTCTTGTGCCGCCGGATCGGCGACATCGTGCTCGCTTAAAAAGCGACTGAATTCATCGAGTCGTTGACTGAGCGAAGCGCGCCATTGGGCCAGCTCGTCAAGACTGCTTGCAAAAGAAGAAGCCATGGAAAATGTGGCGGCCCAGCAATGAGAAAAAAGCGTCAGGCATGGTAGCGCAAGCGGCAAATGCCACAGACGACACGAAACAACTCGTCACCCCTAAGGGCGTAGTGGTGTGCGCTATTTCTCACACTACCACCACCTCAGGGGCGTTGACAGCGAGAACAAAAGAAGGTTGAGCGTTGACTCTGCACGATGCGGGTGATTGGCTTTCCGCAGGTCAGGCAAGGCTCCCCCTCGCGACCGTAGACCTTGGCAGCCAACTGGAATGCCCCGGCCATGCCATGCGCATCGCGAAAATCACGCAAGGTCGACCCTCCCAGCGCCAACGCCCGGGCCAGGGTTTCGCGAATCTCCGCCGCCAGCCGGTCGCAACGACGGCGACTCAAGCTGTCGCTTCGGGTACGCGGATCAATGCCCGCACCAAACAGCGCCTCACACGCATAAATGTTGCCGGCGCCCACGACGATCTCACCGCCCAACACGGCCTGCTTGATGGCCACGCGCCGCCGTTGCAACGCGGCATATAAATGCGCACCTCCAAAGGCAGGATCGAAGGGCTCCAGCCCCAGACCCGCCAACAACTTACTGGCCACGCCTTCGGTCTGGCTCGGCGACCAAACGACAGCACCGAAGCGACGCGGGTCGGTCAAGCGCAGCGTGCCGTGTGTCGTCGACAAATCGAAATGGTCATGGCCACCGTGGCTCGATGGATGCTCGTTGAACGCCAATGAGCCCGACATGCCCAGGTGCAGCAGCAACCCACCGCCGCTCAACGGTAGCCAAAGGTATTTGCCACGCCGGCTCGCCTCGCCCACCGTTTGGGCCAATAGCGCCTCGGGATCGCAGCCCAGCGGCCAGCGCAATGGCTTGCCCAGGCGCACACCGGTGACTTGGGCTCCGGCGATTCGCTTCGCGAAACTCTGGAGCGTGACTTCGACCTCTGGAAGTTCTGGCATAAGGGAATTATCGCGAGCCGGCAAAGTCCGACCAGCTGTCTAGAATCTTTCAACGCTTCAGGAGTTGTTCATGCCAGCCCTTTCCTTTATCTCTCGCACCGCCGTCGCGGTGGCTTGCGCGCTGGCCTTCATGCAGGGTGCTAACGCACAAGCTGCTCCAACAAAAACCGACGTCGAAAACTCGTCGCTGGATGCGCCGATGTTCTATCAGTTGCTGGTTGGTGAACTTGAGTTGAGCTCCGGTGAAGCCGGTACGGCTTATCAGGTCATGCTGGATGCCGCACGCAAGAGCAACGACGAGACCCTGTTCCGCCGCGCCACCGACATCGCGCTGCAAGCACGCGCCGGCGATCAGGCGCTGATTTCTGCCGAAGCATGGCGTACAGCCCTGCCGCAGTCACTGGAAGCGTCGCGTTATCAAGTGCAATTGCTGATCGCGCTGAACCGCCAGAACGAGACGATCGACCCGATCCGCAACATGCTGGCCTTGACACCCGCGCCCGAGCGTCCGGTGTCGATCGCCACCCTGCCCCGTCTTTTCAGCCGAAGCACCGACAAGCCCCAAGTCGCAAAGCTGATCGAGCAGGCGCTGAAGCCATCGCTGGAAGCACCGCCCACACGTGTCTCCTCCGAAGTGGCAATCGGGCGTGCCTGGTTGGCTGCCGGTGACAGTGCGCGGGCTTTGGAGCTTGCAAAAAGTTCACACGCGCTGGACTCGACCGCCGACAGCCCCGCCCTGCTCGCCCTTGAGTTGATGGGCAGCGCGCCTGCCGCGGAAGCCATCGTTCTGGATCATCTGCGAGTCAAGCCATCAAGCAATTCGATCCGTATGGTGTATGCGCGGGTCCTGAGCGGGTCTCAACGCTACGCGGATGCCGTTCCGCAATTGGAAACTGTCATTCGCGATGACAACCCGACCTCAACGGCATGGCTGACTTTGGGCGCCTTGCATTTGGAGCTGAAGCACCCGCAAGAAGCGACCACCGTACTGAAGCAGTACTTGCAGAAAGTCCAATCAGGCGATACGGCCTTGGCCACGACGCAAGCACCCGTGGTCGTGAGCAGCGACGACGAAGATGCCGCCGCCGCCACGCCCCCCGACCAAGGCGTGACCCAGGCCTATCTGCTGCTGTCTCAAGCCGCAGAACAGCAAAAAGACTATCGCGGTGCCGAAGCCTGGCTGAACAAGGTCAGCAGCCCGCAAAACGCCCTCGATGTGCCGTCGCGTCGCGCGTCGCTGCTGGCTCGCCAGGGCAAGATCAAGCAAGCGCGCGAGCTGATCCGCAAGTCTCCAGAAAAATCACCCGAGGATGCGCGCGCCAAGCTGATCGCCGAATCACAGCTGCTGCGCGACCAGAAACTGTGGGCCGAGGCGAACGCAGTGTTGGCCACGGCCAATCAGAAGTTTCCTGACGACGCCGATCTGCTCTATGAGCAATCGATGATGGCCGAGAAGCTGAACCGAATGGACGAGATGGAGAGGCTGCTGCGGCGCGTGATTGATATCAAGCCCGATCACCATCACGCCTACAACGCCTTGGGTTACTCGCTGGCTGAGCGCAATTTGCGCCTCCCCGAAGCGCGCGATCTGATCAAGAAAGCACTCGACCTTTCTCCTGGTGAGCCCTTCATCACCGACAGCCTGGGTTGGGTGGAATATCGGCTGGGCAATCGAGAAGAGGCGCTGAAGCTGTTGCAGCAAGCCTACAAATCGAGGCCCGACGTTGAGATCGGCGCCCATCTCGGCGAGCTGCTGTGGATCAGTGGCCAGCGCGACGAAGCTCGCCGCGTTCTTCGCGAAGCGCGAGTCAAAGACAACGCCAACGATGTCTTGAAGGAAACCATCACGCGCCTGCGAGTGGACCTGTGATCCGAGCGGCTGCCACATGGCTGCTTGCGATCAGCGTGAGCGGCTGTGCTTCAGTGGGCAATCCCGCGCTGCAAGACGCCGATTCGATTGCGGGGCGCTTGTCCATCAAGGTCGACGCCCATGACAACGTTCCAGCTCGCAACGTCAGCGGGAGCTTCGAATTGCAGGGCACGCCGAAGGCTGGGCAGCTCAATCTGTCGTCGCCGCTTGGCACCGTGTTGGCACAGGCTCGGTGGGTTAACCGTCAAGCTTGGCTGACCACATCGGACGGCGAAGTTGCTTATCCCGATCTCGATACGTTGACCCAACAGATGCTGGGCCAAAGCCTGCCAGTGGCCGCATTGTTCGATTGGCTTCGCGGCCGCCCATGGCCCGGAGCTCCCAGCCACGACCCGGAATCGCTCGCAGACAAAGGCTTCCAGCAACTCGGTTGGTCCGTCAGCCTCGCGCGTTTTGACGAAGGCTGGATTTCTGCGCAACGCCAACAAGCTCCGCAAGTCACTGTCCGTGCCCACGTTGATCGCCCCTGAACATGTCCCTGACCGCTCTCTATGACGTGGCTGCGCCGGCCAAACTGAACCTATTTCTCCACATCATCGGTCGCCGCGACGATGGCTATCACTTGCTGCAGTCGGTGTTCGTGTTAATTGACTGGTGCGACACCCTCCATTTGGAACGTCGAACCGATGGCCAATTGAGTCGGCATGACCTCACTGCCGCCTTGCCTACCGACGATCTTTGTTTGCGAGCGGCTCGATTGCTAAAGCTGGAATCAGGCTCGCCATGGGGCGTCGACATCTCGATTGATAAGCAGGTTCCGTGGGGTGCGGGCATGGGCGGCGGCAGCTCGGATGCAGCGAGTACCCTCCTTGCATTGAACAAGCTGTGGGACCTCAACTGGCCTTTGCAGCGCCTGCTTGCATTGGGCTTGAAACTCGGCGCGGATGTTCCGTTCTTCCTCGGAGGCCGCAATGCATGGGTCGAAGGCATTGGTGAAAAATTGACCCCCCTGAATTTACTGCCACAGTCATTTGCCGTCGTCAAACCCAAAGCCGGCATCGAGACCCGTTCACTTTTTTCAAGCCCCCTCTTGGAGAGAAATCACAAACCCTCTATACTTGCGGGCTTCCTAGGGAGCGACGGCACTCAAGCGTTGATCGATGGATTCGGCTGCAATGATTTGCAGCTTGCCGCCGAGCAAGAGTGTCCCGATGTAGCGAAAGCTGCGCGCTGGCTGGAGTCTCGTTTCGGCAATAGCCGGATGACAGGTTCAGGCAGTGCGGTGTTCTCAAGGATCGGCACGACGCCCGAAGCCACAGCGCAAGCTGCGGCAGCTTGGTCGGAGGGTCTTCCTTCTGATTGGGTGGGTCGGACGTGTCGAAGTCTGGAGGCCCATCCTTTGTTGGATTGGTCTGCAGGCTAAAGCAAAGTTTGAGGTGGGTTGCGAAAGCAGCCAACCGGTGTAGGGGAGTCGCCAAGCTGGTTAAGGCATCGGATTTTGATTCCGACATGCGAAGGTTCGAATCCTTCTTCCCCTGCCAAAGTCCATTGTTTCCCGGTGCCCGCAAGGGGCACACCGGGGCTGATTACGGAAGGGTGCGCTGAGCGATGAATGCGCCCCGTGAAAGCCTCGACGGAGGGAAAGTGCTTTTCAATACCGTGCTGTTCACCGGAAATGCCAATCCGGCGCTTGCGCAGGAAATGGCCAACAACCTCGGTATCGAACTGGGCAAAGCCGCAGTTGGCCGATTCTCGGACGGCGAAGTCACCGTCGAAATTCAGCAAAACGTTCGTGCACGCGATATCTTCATCGTCCAGCCGACGTGTGCGCCGACGAACGAGAACCTGATGGAGCTGTGCATCATGGTTGATGCACTGAAGCGCGCTTCTGCACGACGCGTGACTGCTGTCATTCCTTACTACGGCTATGCCCGCCAGGACCGCCGGCCACGCTCTACTCGCGTGCCGATCAGCGCCAAGGTTGTTGCGAACATGCTGGAAGCCGTCGGTGTCGAGCGCCTGCTGACGATGGATCTCCACGCAGATCAAATTCAAGGCTTCTTCAACATCCCCGTCGACAACATCTATGCGTCACCGGTGTTGTTGTCTGACTTGCAAAGCAAGCGTTATCAAGACCTCGTCGTGGTGTCACCCGATGTCGGCGGCGTCGTGCGTGCACGGGCCTTGGCCAAGCAATTGGGATGTGACCTGGCGATCATCGACAAGCGCCGTCCCAAGGCGAACGTCTCTGAGGTCATGCATGTCATCGGCGAAATCGACGGCCGCAACTGCGTGATCATGGACGACATGATCGACACCGCAGGCACGCTGGTGAAAGCTGCCGAAGTTCTGAAAGAGCGCGGCGCAAAAAGCGTTTATGCGTACTGCACACACGCCGTCTTTTCTGGCCCTGCGATCGAGCGCATCAAAGCCTCTCAGTTGGATGAAGTGGTCATCACCAACACCATTCCGCTGAGTGATGAAGGCAAGAGCTGCCCGAAGATTCGTCAGCTCTCCGTGGCCTTTCTGTTTGCCGAAACCATTCGTCGCATTTCCGACGGTGAATCGGTGACCTCCCTCTTCGCGGAGCAGAACAACAACTTCTGATCTGCAAGCCCGGCGTGCTTCGACACGCTGGTTCGTCAGGTTGCAAGACCTGTTTCAGACGCTTGGTCGCGGGCGTCTTTCCATTTTTGGAGAAACCTATGAAATTTGTCGCTTTTGAGCGCACGCTGCAGGGGACCGGAGCGAGCCGCCGCCTGCGCCTGGCCAACAAAGTGCCTGGCATTGTTTACGGTGCGGGCACACCTGCCATGATTGAACTCGATCACAACGCGCTGTTCCACGCGTTGAAGAAAGAGGCGTTCCACTCGTCCATTCTCGAAATGGAACTGGGTGGCAAATCTCAGCAAGTCCTGCTGCGCGACTATCAGTTGCACCCTTTCCGTCAAATCGTTCTGCACATCGATTTCCAACGCATCGATGCCACGACGAAGATCACGAAGAAGGTGCCTCTGCACTTCATCAACGAAGAAAATTCGCCGGCCGTCAAGGCTGACAAGTGCCTGGTTAACCATGTTGTGACCGAGTTGCGCATTCAGTGCCTGGCCTCCGCCCTGCCTGAGTACCTGACCGTCGACTTGAGCAACCTGACCAAGGGCCAAGCCTTGCACGTCAGCGATCTGAAGCTGGCTGAAGGCGTATCGGTCGTGACACAAGGCAAGCCGAATCCGGTGATCGTCTCGACCTCGGTGCAAGCCGAAGAAGAAGAGATCGTGGCCGCTCCGGTGGTTGCTGCTGCGCCGGCCGGTAAGGCCAAGAAGAGCGAGAAGCAAAACAAGAAGTAAGCCGTCAGGCCCTTCAACGAGCCCCGCTTTGGCGGGGCTTTTTTTTGACCTTCACCTTTGGATAATGGCGGCATCATGATTCGATTGCTGGTGGGCCTGGGCAACCCCGGGCCGGAATACGAAGCCACAAACCATAACGCGGGTTTTTGGTGGATCGACGCCGTAGCTCAACAGTTCGGCGTTTCGCTCACTCCTGAGCGCAGCTACTTTGGCTTGGTTGCCCGTGTCAACAAACCCTCTACGAACCTCGAAGGGCCCTTGTGGCTGCTAGAACCTCAGACCTACATGAATTTGTCGGGCAAGTCGGTGGCGGCCTTGGCGCGTTTTTTCAAAATCATGCCCCACGAGATCATGGTCGCGCACGACGAACTGGACCTGCTGCCAGGCCAAGTCAAGATCAAAAATGGTGGCGGCCATGCCGGCCATAACGGCTTACGCGATATCCACGCGCAGTTAGGAACGGCCGAGTACTGGCGCCTGCGTCTGGGGATCGGCCATCCGGGCGTGAAAGCTGAAGTCGTCGACTATGTGCTTCGAAAGCCAACGGCTGCGAACCGGGAAGCGATTCACGAAGGCATCGCGCGCACCCTGCCTGCGTTGGATCTGATTCTTTGCGGCGACATGGAACGCGCATTGATGAAGATCAATGCGAAGCCCCCTCGCCCCAAACCCCCTTGTCCAGAAACCAAACCGACTCCACCAACTCAGGAGAAAGATTCATGATCATTCGAATCGCTACGGCTGCGCTCTTGTCTGCAAGCCTGAGCTGGGCATCTGCGCAGACCGTCTATCGATGCGGGCCGGATGGCCGGCAGTATTCGCAAACGCCTTGCGCCGATGGGCAAACCATCAGCGTCAATGATGAGCGCAGCGCGGAGCAGCGGGCCGATGCCGAGCGCTTGGCTCAAGCCGATGCCACTCGCGGGCGTCAGCTGGAACGGGAACGCCACATCAATGAAGCCGCCGCACATCCGGCCGCTGCGGGGTCATTCAACAGCCCGAAACCAAAGTCGGCATCCGCTCCGGCAGCCTCAGCGACTTCGCCTCACAAGAAAAAGAAACACAGCAAAGGCACTCAATCGACTGATGACTTCAAAGCCGTGGCACCTGCCAGCAGGCATCCGAAGTCATCAAAGAAGAATTAAGGCGCAGCCGAGCCATCTGCCGGCGGCGATACATCACCCGTGGCGGTCAGGCGCCGATACTTGGCCCAGAGCGACTCTGACGACTCGACGTGTTCCGGGTTCACCGGAATGCAGCTCACCGGGCAGACCTGCATACACTGCGGCTCATCGAAGTGGCCAACGCATTCAGTGCACTTGGACGGGTTGATCTCGTATATCGCCACGCCCATGGAAATCGCCTGATTCGGACACTCAGGCTCGCACACATCGCAATTGATGCATTCGTCAGTGATCATCAATGCCATCGTGATAACTCCATTCCGTCAGGGACCGGCTTTCACACGCTGCTGAAGCCGCTGCAGCACCGAGGGTGACACAAACTTGGAGACATCACCCTTCAAGGTGGCAATCTCCCGGACGAAAGTCCCAGAGACAAACTGGAACTGATCGCTGGGCGTCAAGAACACCGTCTCGACCTGCGGCATCAGATAGCGGTTCATGCCTGCCATCTGAAATTCGTATTCGAAGTCGCTGACGGCGCGCAAGCCGCGCACCACCACCTTGCCGCCATGCTCGGTGACGAAATCGCTGAGCAGGCCTTCAAAGGCCATCACTTCGACATTGGGATGCGTCGCGGCCAGTTCCTGTGCAATCTCCAGGCGTTCAGCCAGCGAAAACATCGTGCGCTTGTGATGGCCCGCAGCAACTGCCAGGATCACCCGCTCGAACAGCCGGCCTGCGCGACGCATCAAATCTTCGTGCCCCAAGGTCATGGGATCGAAAGTGCCGGGATAAACGGCAGTCAGGCGGGTCACGGACGTCACGTGCACTCCTCAGGTCGTGGTCACAGGCGAATCGGGCGCAATGTAGCCGTCGGCCAAACGCTGTATCAGGTGAAAGTGCACCGCACCCGCGCGGCCTTGGCGGTGCAAGCGCAGGCCAAGCGGCGCACAGTCCGCATCACCGAACGTGCGATCGGCTTCCAAGTAGATGAAGCCACTCGGCACAACCACCCTCGCGGCAGCACCCAGAGCCTTGTCGAACAGATCCGCGTCAAACGGAGGGTCGATAAAGATGAGATCAAAACGGCTAGGAGCGCAACGTGCCATCCAAGACAACGCATCGCCAACTTCGATCCGCACGCTCGTGGCCTTAAGACGCTCCTGGACCTCACGCAAACTGCGGACGAGCCGTGAATCACGCTCGATCAAGCTGACCTCTGAGGCGCCACGAGAAGCCGCCTCGAACCCCAGTGCACCGCTGCCTGCAAAAATATCCAGGCAACGCCAGCCGCTCAAGTCTTGACCAAGCCAGTTGAACAAGGTCTCTCTCACTCGGTCAGGCGTCGGGCGCAACCCAGGCGCGTCGATCACCGGCAATTTGCTGCGCTTCCACGAGCCGCCAATGATCCGAACCTCGTTCGGCCGCTTAACCTTCGGCTTCACCGGCAATGCCGCCTCGGTAGATCCAGTGTCTGTTCGGCCGGAAAACTTCGGTCGAGAAGCTGTCGATGCCTTCATTGGCGCACCGGGATGCCATGGCGAGCCATCAATGCCTTTGCCGCACCCACCGTGTATTCACCGTAGTGGAAGATGCTCGCGGCCAGTACGGCATCCGCGCCGCCTTGCTGAATGCCTTCGACCAAATGCTCCAAGGTTCCGACGCCACCAGAGGCGATCACCGGAACATTCACGGCATCGCTAACCGCTCGTGTGAGCGGCAGATTGAAACCGATCTTCGTACCGTCCCGGTCCATGCTGGTCAACAGGATCTCGCCCGCACCGAGTTCAGCCATGCGCCGAGCCCAGGCCACGGCGTCCAAGCCGGTGTTATTGCGGCCACCGTGGGTGTAAACATCCCAACCCGATCCATCTGCCCGGCCTTTCGCGTCGATGGCCACGACAATGCATTGCGCGCCATATTTGCGAGAGGCATCGGCAATCACCTGCGGGTTGGCAACGGCCGCAGAATTGAAGCTAACCTTGTCGGCACCGGCATTGAGCAAACGCCGCACGTCTTCGACGCTGCGCACGCCGCCGCCAACAGTCAGTGGAATGAACACCTTCGATGCGACGGCCTCGATGATCGGCAGAATCAGATCCCGGCCGTCGCTGGTGGCCGTGATGTCCAGAAAGGTGAGTTCGTCAGCGCCCTGGTCGTTGTAGCGAGCGGCGATTTCCGCCGGATCACCAGCGTCTCGCAGCTCGACAAAATTGACACCCTTGACGACCCGGCCTCCGGTGACGTCGAGGCAGGGGATGATGCGTTTGGCAAGCATGCGATGGACCTGCGTCAATGCAGGCCTTCCGGTTGAGTGCGTCAGAGCGCGCCGTTGAGCTCGTCGGCACGCTTTTGCGCCAACGCAAAGTCGAGCGCGCCGCTGTAAATGGCCCGCCCGCAAATCACGCCTTCCACGCCATCGCCCTGCACGGCGCACAGGCGTTCGATGTCAGCCATGTTCGACAAGCCACCCGATGCGATCGCCGGAATGCTCAAGGCTTGCGCAAGCTTGACCGTCGCATCGATGTTGATGCCGGTCAGCATGCCGTCGCGG
>CAXTCD010000103.1:0-18382 GCA_964242145.1 uncultured Rhizobacter sp. | reverse complement strand
TGCAGCCATCCCTCTCATGCGGGGGAGGCATCGGAGCGCGACCATGGGAAAATTTTCGATCACGCTCACTTCACCGGTTCATCATGCAAATCCATCACTCGCTGACAACGCACCTTGACAAGCGTTCGTGTGTTCGTTTCGCCGCCTCCATGACCATTGCCTTGGTAGCAACGCTTGCACAAGCGCAAAACGTGATGGTCTATGAACCCGGCCAGGCCCCGTCAGCGCAAGACATTGCCGACATCCTGTCGCGCGGTGCCAGCGAGAACATCGTGCTGCGAGGCCAGACACCCCGCGGCAAGTCACCATTTGATTTGCTGGAACAAACGGCCACGAAGACCGTCACTGAAGCCAGTGCGGTGTCAGTACCTGTGCAGTTCGAATTCGCATCAGCGGTACTCACACCCAAGGCCAAAGAGCAACTGGACGTCATTGCCGAGGGCATCCGCCTGACTGAAGGCACGGTCAAGGTTGTGATCGAAGGCCATACGGATGCCAAAGGCAGTTCGAGCTACAACGAAACCTTGTCGTACCGCCGCGCCGCCGCGGTCCGCACCTATCTGGTGGGCTTCAAGAAATTGCCGGTCACGCTGTTGTCGGTGGAAGGCAAAGGTTCGCACAAGCCACTGGACAAAGCCGACCCCTTCAGCGCCGTGAACCGCCGAGTTCAGTTCCGCGCAGGCTGAAGCCAGTCACCATCATGTCGATGTCGTCCCTTCGCCAAACCACCGTCGCCACCTCTTTGGGCTTGTTGTGCCTGATCTCCAGCAGCCTGGTGGGGGCTGCCGACAAACCAAGCGATGCGTCGGCCGATCAGGCCACCTGGGTGCACTGCGTACTGCCTGGGCAAGTGCGCCGCCTCGGCGCGTTCAGCACAAGTGTCACGCCCCGCCGCACGGTCAAGCTGTCTCCAGCGCAATGCCAGGCTGGCGGCGGCGAGTATGTCGAACCCCAGGACTACAGCGCAGCCATCAAGATGTGGTTACCGATGGCGTCTGAAGGCATCCCCGACGCTCAAACCACCTTGGGCGAATTGTTTGATCAGCGCGGCGATAAGGCGCTGGCCAAGTCTTGGTACGAAAAAGCCGCGGCCCAGGGTGATGCGCGATCGATGGTGAGCCTCGCCGGGTTGCTCAGCCAAACAGCTTCGGCGGCAGGCAGCAAAGCCGCTTCATCGACAGACACTTTCAGCCGCGTCGCCGATCTCGTCACCAAGGCCAGTGGCGGCATGGTCGCCGGCTTGTCGGTACAGCGAGAAGAAGCCTTGCGTGTGGACTTCGTATCGCCTGTTGGCGCAACACCGCTGCCGCGCACCAGCGGAAGCCCGGTGGTGCTGGAAAGCGCCGCCGGCCCGTTGGAGGTGGTCGTGCGCGTGGCGGGCGCAACCGGCGTCAAGTCAGTGCGCGTGAATGGCAAGAGCCAAACACCAGATGCTCAAGGCCTGTTGAGCGTGCCGGTCGTGGTCGGTGATGACCGAACCACGGTGCTGGTTCAGGCAGAAGGTGAAGGCGGCGAGCAGGCCCAGTCGGAATTGACGCTCATCCAACGCTCGGCTCCGCTGACCGCAACGGCGGCCTCCGGCGCCGCTTCGGCGAATGCACTGGCGTCCACTGAAGTCCTGAAGGCATCTGTTGTCACGAAGCCAGCGCAGCCGCTGCTGTCAGGCAAACGCCTGGCCTTGATCATCGCGAATCAGCAGTACCAGCATTGGGCCAAGCTCGAAACACCTCGCGCAGATGCACAAGCCATCGCAGACCTGTTGAAGCAGCGATTCGGCTTTGACACCACGGTGCTGCAAGACGTCACGCGCCAACAGCTGCTGGCGGCATTGAGCCGCTTGCGCCAGCAAGCCGGGCCGCAGGATCAAGTGGTGGTGTATTACGCCGGCCATGGCCAGATGGACCCCGTCACCGCGCGAGGTTATTGGATCCCCGTGGACGGCGATGAAAAAGACCTGTCGCAATGGGTCTCGGTGATCGATGTGACCGATCAACTTTCGGCGATGACGGCTCGCCATGTTCTGGTGATTGCCGACTCGTGCTATTCGGGCACCTTGACACGCTCTTTGGTACCGGCGGTGGACCAGGCCCTGAGCCTGGAACAACGCATCAACCCGCTCAAGCAACTGACCCGGCAGCGCGCCCGGGTCGCCATGACCTCCGGCGGATTGGAGCCCGTGGTTGATGGCGGAAGCGTGGAGCACTCATTGTTCGCGCGCAGCCTGCTGGACGTGCTGACCAAGGTGAATTCACCGGTCGCGGCTCAGGAACTGCACCAATCCGTGTCGTCGCGTTTTGCGCACCTCGCCAAACGATTGAAGATTCAGCAGACACCACAATATGCGCCGATCGGTTTCGCGGGGCATGAAGCCGGCGACTTCGTGCTGTCGCCCATCTGAATCGAGTGCATCGCAAGACGCTCACTTCCGATTCGATTCCTGATCAAAGCCGTGCATCGCTGCACGGCTTTTTTGTTGACCGGATTCGGGTGTCGCATGTGTCGACAGATCGCTTTAGCATCGACAACAAAAAAATGATCTGCCAAGCTGGAGTGCTCGGATCGATGCGTGTTGCTGTGCCGTTAGCGCAGACAGGGCGAACAGAGCGAACACACTGCCCAAGCGCCACAAATCCTATTTCTTGATCACCGCATCGATCTCGATCTGAAGCCCACTGGCACCGGCCACGACCGGCTGCGATTGGCCTTGGAGGTCGCCATTCTTCGGCTGCCCTTCTCCGCTCTTGCTGATGCGGGCCGTCACCACCACCTGCGACGCGGTCGACACCTTGGCCGACGGCCACATCGCCATGCTGTCGTCGAGCTTGAACTCCAGCGGCAAATCCTTGACCTGCTTGCGGATCACGGCCAAGGGCAGCGGGCCATCCACCGCACGCGCATAGACGAACAAAGTGTCGGTCGAACTGACGCGCGCCGACAGTTCCGGCGACAAGCTCACCGTACCGCGAATTTCCGTGCCGCTGGCCGCCGTGCCCGAGGCCGACGTGCTGGCGCCGGCAGGCGCCGCTGCGGCCAGCTGCCGCACATCCGCCAACAAGCCGCGGGCCTTCTGGGCCAGCGCACCGTCGGGCGAGATCTCGATGATCTTGTCCCAATAAGCCACCGCAGCCGCATAGTCCTTGCGCTCGAACGCCGCAGTCGCAGCCAGCGACAAGGCCTTGGCATTGGCAGGCTCCAACGCCAGCGCCCGCTGGATCAGCTCGGTCGGCTCGCCACTCAGGCTGCCGTTGTTGATGGTGGCCCGTGCCTCGGCCAGTTCGGCCAGCAATCCGGCATCGGTGTTTCTCAAGGCCACCGCCTTTTCATAGGCCAACGCGGCTTTGGCGTGACGATTCAGCGTGGTGTCGATGCGGGCCAGTGCGGCCCAGGCGTCGGCATCGTTCGGTTGGTCTTCAACACGTTTGGCCAGCTTGCCCGCGGCGGCACCCAGCTGCTCCGGGGTCATCGCTTGCCGCTGCGAAGCGCTCAGGCGAACGATGTCGCTGATGGACGAATCCGAACGGCCTCGTGAGAATTTCCAGCCTGCACCGGCCACCGCCAGCACGAACACCACCGCGATCGCGCCAAACCAGGGCCACTTCGCCGGCCTGGCGCGAGGTGGTTTCAGCGGCGCTTCTTCGGGGCGAGGCGCATCGACCTGCGCCGCCACAGGCACCTTGATTTCGGTGATTGGATCGCTCATCACCGCATCGATCAGCTTGCGCTCCAGATGCGCGACCGCTTCGGCGTACTGGGCATCGTCCAGAAAGCCGGTGAGGTGCATCTCCTTCAGTTCTTCCAGACGCTTGCGCGTCTTCTTGATGTCGTCTTTCATGCCGTGTATTGCATCATGGCCGCGTTAAAACCCTGCTACCTGCGTCAGTTGCCATGCCAGGGCGCGAGCAAACGCACTTTCGTTATCGCAAGCGACGCCGCCGCGTTGCGCGTTTCCACACCGAGCTTTTCGAACACGTGCTCGAGCTGTTTTTTGACCGTCGCCGGGCTGCTGCCGAGGATGTCGCCGATGTCGCGGTTGGTCTTGCCCTTGACGACCCAATACAGCACTTCGGCCTCGCGCATCGTCAGCTTGAAGGCCTGCAGCAACGCATCCACCACGGCCGCATCCGACACCTCGCGCATCACGATCAGCCAGTCATCGTCGCTGGTGCGTTGCTGCAATGAAAACACGAGTTGGCGAACCTTGCCGTCGACGCTGCGATCAACCGTCCAGGAGGTCGGCTCCTTCCCGGCGGCCGTGAGCGCCGTCTGCGCTCGCAGCCAGTCGAGCATCGCCTGCGGTACCAGCCCGGCGGGCGCTTCGAAATAAGCCTGCATCAGTTGCCGGGCGAGTGCCGTCTGCCACACCGCGCGGCCGGCATCGAGGCCATCGTTGACGTGGATCGCCATCGTGGCGTGACCAAAGGCATCGAGGGCATTGCGGGCCTGCCTGGCCTGGCGCGCGCTCTGCATGTGGACCGCCATGCGCGCCAACACCTCCTGCGGGCGAATCGGCTTGGTCACGTAGTCCACGCCACCGGCCTGAAACGCCGCCACCACATGCTCGGTCTCGGTCAGCCCGGTCATGAAGATGATTGGTATGTGCGCAGTCTCGGCTTGCGCTTTCAAGGCCCGCGCCACTGCGAAGCCATCCATGCCGGGCATCACCGCATCCAGCAACACGACATCGGGCAGCGCCTGCAGCGCGCGCTGCAAAGCGGCCTCGCCATGGGTCGCGACCAGCACCGTATAACCCGCTTCATCGAGGGCATCGTGCAGCAGCGACAGGTTGTCGGGCACGTCATCGACGATCAGCACGACATCGGACGCGCTGCGGTCGGGAAGCCGGTCGAGATCAGGAGGTGGATGGGTCATGGAGCGCCTTGCGCACGATGCTGCTCATCGCATCAAGCTGGAAGTTATGCGCCAGGCCGCGCAGGTGAGCGACGAAGCCGGCATGGGCCGCATTGTCGCTGTCGATGTCATCGAGCTTCCTGACGATGCCGCGAAAGTAACCCAGGTCGATCAGCGCTTGCAAGGCTTTCAGATCTGCCTCGCCGGGCAACACCCAGGGCATCGGCACCTGCGCCGGCTCGGCCGCCCGCGGTAGCTCGATCCATTCCAGACCCAGGCGCGAACCCAGCCAGTCGAGCAGCTCATTGACACGCACTGGCTTCAGCACAAAGTCTTCCGGGCGGATACCCACGTCGTTGTCGAGGTTCCGATCGAAGGCATTGCCCGACACGATGGCGATCGGTGCATGGCTCAAGCCCTGCGACCGAATCTCGCGCACCGTGGTCCAGCCATCGATGCCAGGCATCGCCAAGTCCATCAGGATGGCATGCGGCACGAAACCGGAGATCATCGCCAGGCAGTCATGCCCGGAGATCGCCTGCCGCAGCTCGAAGTCCAAGGGCTGCAGCATCGCGACGAGCAGCGTGCGCTCAACCTCCTCGTTATCAACGATCAGCACCCGGCGCGGCTCGCCGCGATAGCCGATGCGGCTGGCGCGCGGCAACGCGACGGCCGACACCGCGCCTTGCACCTCGGGCAAGAAGAGGCGGATGCGAAACAAGGTGCCCACCGATTCCTCGGCCAGCCGCTGCGACGCTGTCTTGCTGCGGACCGTCAGTTCGCCGCCCATCAGGTCGGTCAGCATCTTGCTGATCGTCAGGCCCAGGCCGGTGCCGCCACTGGCCGCGGCGCTGGCCTCGCTGCCGCGCGCAAAAGGCTCGAAGATGTGCTCGATCTCGTCGGCCGAGATGCCCGGGCCGGTGTCTTCGATCTCGAACAACGCCATCTCGCGCGCATAGCTGACGCGAAACACCACCCGGCCCACCTGCGTGAACTTCACGGCGTTGCCCAGCACATTGATCAAGATCTGCTGCAGGCGCTTTTCATCGGCGCGCACCACCTGCGGCAGGTCTTCTGCGAGCTGATGGCTGAACGCAATGCGCTTGCCCGCGGCCTGCAGTTCGAACATGCGCACGATCTGCTGCAGGCAGTCGCGAAAGTGCAGTGGCTTCGATTCGAGGCGCAGCTTGCCGCCTTCGATGCGAGCGATGTCGAGGGTGCTTTCTATTAGTGACAGCAAATGATCGCCACCGCGCCGGATCACGCTGATGGCCTGCTTGCGATGCGCCGGAATCGCTTCATCTTCCTCCAGCAATTGCGCGTAGCCAAGAATGCTGTTCAGCGGCGTTCGCAGCTCATGGCTGACGGTGGTGATGTAGCGGCTCTTCGCCTGATTCGCCAACTCCGCCAGGTGCTTTGCGGCATCCGCCTGCTGCTTGGCGAGCTGCAATTGCTCATCGGTGCGGCGGTGTGAATCGATCTCGCGCCGCAGCGCCAGCGTCTGCTCGTGCACCGCCTGCGTCTGGCGGTTGGACTCTTCCTGCGCCACCTGCCGGCTCATGTGCGTCAACACCAGCCACCACGCGACGATGCCGCTGACCAGCAGCAGCGCGGCAAACGCCTTCAAGAAGCCGATGCGCAACGCCGGCCCGAAGGCCGCCGCCTGATCGCCCAATGAGCGCAGCTCGTGGTGATAGAGCAGCGCGAACATGCCAGCCAGCAAAGGCACGACGATCGCCATCAACAGCAGATAGTGCCCAAGGCCCGTCTCGACATAAGGCCAGATGCGGCGCGGCAGCAGCGCGCGCAAAGCCGCGGCCCACTGCACCGACAAGCGCGCATCGGGCTTGCACAAATCATGGCAACGCGCATCGAGCGAACAGCACAGCGAGCAGATCTGGCCGAGGTAAGCCGGGCAATGCGCGAGATCGTCGGCCTCATAAGAGCGCTCGCAGATCACGCAGGTTTGCAGACCGGTGAACAGGCCGGCGGCCGGCGTTGGAGTTTTGCCTTGACCGGCGGATCGGCGCCAGGGGCGACGCAGTCCTCGGGTCGAGTCGGCTTCAGGCGAGGCCGGATGCTTGATGCGCGCAATGTAATAGCGGCCACGCGTCCACCATGCGATCAAGGGCGAGGTCAGCATCGCAGTGACCAATGCAATCAACGCAGAGAAGGCCTGCGCCAGCGGGCCAAACAAGCCGAGGTAAGCCGCGACCGACAGCACCGAAGCCGCCCCCATCGCACCCACTCCCACGGGGTTTACGTCAAACAGATAAGCCCGTTTGAACTCGATGCCCGGTGGCGACAAGCCCAGTGGTTTGTTGATCACCAGATCGGCGACCACCGCCATCATCCACGCAATCGCAATGTTGGAGTACAGACCGAGCACCGAGCCCAAGGCCTGAAAAACGTTCAGCTCCATCAACATCAATGCGATCAAGGTGTTGAAGACCACCCAGACCACACGGCCAGGATGGCTGTGAGTCAGCCGCGCGAAAAAATTCGACCACGCGAGCGAGCCCGCATAGGCGTTGGTCACGTTGATCTTCAACTGCGACAGCACGACGAAGAGCGCCGTGGCCGCCACCGCCCAGCCGACCTGCGGGAACACATATTCGTAGGCCGCCAGGTACATCTGGTTCGGGTCGACCGCCCGATCAACCGGCACCGAATGGCTGATCGCGAGATAAGCGAGCAGTGCGCCGCCCAGCATCTTGACCACGCCCAGCAGCACCCAGCCCGGCCCGCCGATCAGCACGCCCGCCCACCAGCGCAGTCGGTTGCTGCGCCGCGCGCCGCCCTCGGAAGAGGGCTCGACCTTCTCCGGCATGAAGCGCAGGTAGTCGGCCTGCTCGCCCATCTGCGTGATCAGCGCAATGCCCACCGTCATCGCTGCGCCGAACAAAGGCAGCTTGAATTCCGCGCCCTGCCCCTCGGAGCCGCCGTAAAGCGTCAGTTCATGCAGCACGCCAGGGTTCTGCATGAACACATAGACGTAAGGCACGACCAGCATCACCAGCCACAGCGGCTGCGTCCAGACCTGCAAGCGGCTGATCGCGGTGACGCCATGCGTGACCAGCGGGATGACCGCAAGGGCGCAGATCAGGTAACCCCAGGCCGGAGGAATGTTGAAGGCCAGATCGAGCGCATAGGCCATCACTGCCGCTTCGAGCGCGAAGAAGATGAAGGTGAAGCTGGCGTAGATCAGCGAGGTGATCGTCGAGCCGATGTAGCCAAAGCCTGCGCCGCGGGTCAGCAGGTCCATGTCGAGCCCATAACGCGCCGCATAGATGCTGATCGGCAGGCCGGCCAGGAAGATGATCAAGCCGGTCGCCAGAATGGCCCAGAAGGCGTTGATGAACCCGAACTGCACCAGCAAGGTGGCGCCCACCGCTTCGAGCACCAAAAACGAGGCTGCGCCAAACGCCGTGTTGGCCACCCGCAGCTCCGACCATTTTCGAAAGCTGTGCGGCGTGAAGCGCAACGCATAGTCTTCCATCGTCTCGCGAGCGACCCAGCTGTTGTAATCGCGCCGGACCTTCACGACCCGCTGGACGGCGTTATCGGCATCGCCCGCCGCAGGCACGGCACGCTCGCCAGCCGATGAATCGGCGCTCGCCCACGCTCCTGGCATGCGCCCCTCCGGCTGGATCGCCGGCCCGAGCCGCGGTGCCGCAGCAGGCCTGTCGTCGGCGGGGCGCGGGTCGGAACTCATCTCGCTATTCTGAGCACAGCCGACGCCGTCGGCTCGTCTTTCAGGCATGGCCGCCCTAAGATGCCGGCACATCTTCTGCTTCCCGGCCTGCCATGGAACTGACCCCGCGCGAAAAAGACAAGCTGCTGATCTTCACGGCCTCGCTGCTCGCCGAGCGGCGCAAGGCCCGGGGCTTGAAGCTCAACTATCCTGAAGCCGTGGCGCTGATCAGCGCCGCCATCATGGAAGGCGCGCGCGACGGCAAGACCGTGGCCGCGCTGATGAGCGAAGGCAAGACCATCCTGGCCCGCGCCGACGTGATGGACGGTGTGGCCGAGTTGATCCCGGAGATTCAGGTCGAGGCCACCTTCCCCGACGGCACCAAGCTCGTCACGGTGCATCAACCGATCGTCTGACTCAAGCGCCGTCCATCGCCAAGACCGCCAACGCCTTCTGCCTTCCACTTCAAACCACGCGTTGTTCGCAAGGCCCGCACCTCATCTTCTGGAGCTTTTCATGATCCGTCGCATTGGCCTGCTGCTCGCCGCTTCACCTGCCCTGGCACTCGCCCACACCGGCACCGACCCCGGCCATGTGCACGGCACGCTGGATGCGCTCGCCGCCGGCTTCACGCATCCATTGACCGGCGCTGATCACCTGGCCGCGATGGTGGCCGTCGGCGTCTGGAGCGCATTGAGCTCACGCAAGCTGTGGCCGGCGCCGCTCGCCTTTGCCGTAACGCTGTGGGTGGGCGCCTTGCTGGGCCTGGCCGGCATAACGCCACCCTGGATCGAACCCATGATTGCCGCTTCGCTGGTCGTGCTGGGCTTGCTGGTGGCCACGCGGGCGGCCTTGCCACCGGTGGTCGGTGGCGTGATCGTCGCCGGCTTCGCGCTCTTTCATGGCGCCGCGCATGGCCAGGAACTCGTCGGGGCGAGCACCGGTTGGGCCATATTCGGCATGGTGATGGCGACGGCCTTGCTGCATGCCACAGGCGTGGGCCTGGGCTGGGCCTTGCGCGAACGCAGCACCTGGCTGCCGCGCGCGGGCGGCGCACTCATCGCGCTGTTCGGCGCTTCACTGATCTTTGCTTGACGTCCTGGCGCAATTTCAGAGTCCTGCCTCTTTGCCTGTCCCGCCTCTTGAACGGAGCCTCACGATGATCCCTGGCGAACTCTTCACCGATGGGCCTGACATCGAGATCAACCCCGGCCGCCGCACGCTGACGCTCGTGATCGAGAACAGCGGTGACCGGCCGATCCAGGTCGGCTCGCATTACCACTTCGCGGAGGCCAACCCGGCGCTTCAGTTCGATCGCAGCGCGGCGCGCGGCATGCGCTTGAACATCGCGTCAGGCACCGCCGTGCGCTTCGAGCCGGGCCAGCAACGCACGGTCGAGTTGGTGGACTACGCCGGCGAGCGCAAGGTGTATGGCTTTCGGGGCGAGGTTCAAGGCGTGCTGTGATAGCCGCGGGCGTATCACGATCCCAGCGCCGCTCCCCCTGATGGCGCCGTCTCGCATCCTCTATCCAGCCCCCACGCTCGCAACCCTGAAACACCGCCATGGCAACCATCAACCGACGCGCCTACGCCGAGATGTTCGGCCCCACCACCGGTGACCGTGTCCGCCTGGCCGACACCGGCCTGATCATCGAGGTCGAGCGCGACTACACGCTGCTCGCCGGAGGCTATGGCGAAGAAGTGAAATTCGGTGGCGGCAAAACCATTCGCGACGGCATGGGCCAGAGCCAGCGGCTGGCGAAAGACGTGGCCGACACCGTGATCACCAACGCGCTGATCATCGACCACTGGGGCATCGTCAAGGCTGACATCGGTTTGAAGGACGGCCGCATCAGCGGCATCGGCAAGGCCGGCAACCCCGATGTGCAATCGGGCGTCGACATCGTCATCGGGCCTGGCACCGAGATCATCGCTGGCGAAGGCCACATCGTGACGGCCGGTGGCATCGACACGCACATCCACTTCATCTGCCCGCAGCAGATCGAAGAGGCGCTGATGAGCGGTGTCACGACCATGCTCGGCGGCGGCACCGGCCCGGCCACCGGCACCTTTGCCACGACGTGCACGCCTGGCCCCTGGTACATCCACAAGATGCTGAAAGCGGCTGAAGCCTTTCCAATGAACCTGGGCTTTCAGGGCAAGGGCAACGCCAGCCTGCCTGGCGCACTCAACGAGCAGATCGAAGCCGGCGCCTATGGCCTGAAGCTGCATGAAGACTGGGGCACGACGCCGGCCGCGATCGACAACTGCCTGAGCGTGGCCGACGCGCACGACGTGCAGGTCACGATCCATACCGACACGCTGAACGAATCGGGCTTTGTCGAAAGCACGATCGACGCGTTCAAGGGCCGCACCATCGCGACCTTCCACACCGAAGGCGCGGGCGGCGGGCACGCGCCCGACATCATCAAATGCGCCGGCCTGCCCAATGTGCTGCCGTCGTCGACGAACCCGACGATGCCGTACACCATCAACACCATCGACGAGCACCTCGACATGCTGATGGTGTGCCACCACCTGGATGCGTCGATCGCTGAAGACCTGGCCTTTGCGGAAAGCCGCATCCGCCGCGAGACCATCGCGGCCGAAGACATCCTGCATGACCTCGGCGTGTTCTCGATGATGTCGTCCGACAGCCAGGCGATGGGCCGCGTCGGCGAGGTCATCATCCGCACCTGGCAGACCGCCGACAAGATGAAGCAGCAGCGCGGCACGCTGCCTGGCGACAACGCGCGGCATGACAACTTCCGCGTCAGGCGCTACATCGCCAAATACACGATCAACCCGGCGATCACGCAAGGCATCTCGCACGAGGTCGGCTCGGTCGAGGTCGGCAAGCTCGCCGATCTGGTGCTGTGGAAGCCGGCCTTCTTTGGCGTGAAGCCGTCACTGATCCTGAAAGGTGGCTTCATCGCGGCCGCCGCGATGGGCGACCCGAATGCATCGATCCCAACCCCGCAGCCGGTGCATTACCGGCCGATGTTCGGCTCGTATGCCGGCGCCATGCACGACACCAGCCTGACCTTCATTTCGAAAGCTGCGCTCGATGCCGGTGTGCCCGACAAGCTGGGCCTGAAGCGCCGTGCGGTTGCGGTGAAGAACACCCGCAGCATCGGCAAGGCCGACATGGTTCACAACAGCGGCACGCCGCACATCGAGGTCGATCCGCAGACCTACGAGGTGCGCGCCGATGGCGTGTTGCTGACCTGCGAGCCGGCCACCGTGCTGCCGATGGCGCAGCGCTACTTTTTGTTCTGAGGGTGCTTCAGCAGACTGGCGCCTCGGTGCTTCGCTTCTTTGAGCGCCAGGCTCACTGAACGAAACTTCAGCGACCGATCAGCGGCTATCAGCGAACCGCCTTGACTGGCCTGAAGCTTTCAGGCCGTCGAAACGCTGATCGGGCAGACGCTCAGTTGCAAGTCACCACGATGCCCGTCTGCGTGTTCGCGACCACGGTGCCCACGTTGTTGGAGAGCGTGCAAATCTCGCCGACCGGATTCGTCACGACTCGCACGCTGTAGGTGGTGCCCGCCGCCAGAACGCCCGGGAAGGCGAAAGCACCATTGGCGGAGATGCTCAACAGCGAACTGTTGTTGTTGCTCAGCGTGACGCTGGTGCCAGCCGTCAGGCCGGTCACTGTGCCCACAATCGAGGCGTTAGGCGCGCAGGCCACGGTCACATTGCTCACATCGTTGCCAGCAGCATTGATGGTGCCGCTGGCATTCGCGACCACGCAGCCCGCACCTGCCGGCTGGCGCGCCAGCGTGATGTTGTAGGCCGACCCGGCCGCCACGCTGCCTGGCAAGGTGAACGAGCCATTGGTGGACAGGGTCAGGTCGTTGGCATTGTTGTTTTGCAAGACCAGGTTGGCATTCGCCGGCAAGCCGCTGAGCGTGCCGCCGACCAGCGCCGCCTCCTCTTCGTTGCCGCCACATGCCGCCAAAGATGCCAGCAGAAGTGCGGCGGGTAAAAATGCAGGTCGCGAGAATCGGCTCATGAGGCGTTTGTCTTTCGTGGAGTGATGGCATCGATCGCTGGCGCACCCTGCGCCCGCAAGTCGATGCGAATGATTAGCCCGCAAGGGTACATCGGCGATTTGAAGCGCCGGCAAAGTCAGGTAAAAGCCAGCCAGGCCGGCACCGCGGCCCTCGGGCCACGGCGGTGTCACACTGGCGGCTGTCGTTCACTGACATTGAGACTCCATGCTGACCGTCAACAAGCTCATTCCCCAAGGCCGTGGCCTCGCCAAAGCCCTGCTGTCGCGCGCATCGACGGCCTCACTCGATTGGGACACGCGGCAGAAAAGCCGCTTCGACGCCCAGGACTCGCTCGGCCGCACGCTCGGCATCTTTCTGGCGCGCGGCACCGTGGTGCGCGGTGGCGACGTGCTGCTCGCCGAAGACGGCTCGCTGATCCGGATCAACGCCACACCGCAGCCGGTGATGGTGGTGCGCGCCTGCGCCGAGCATGGCGCGCCGATCGATCTGCTGCGCGCCGCTTATCACCTGGGCAACCGTCATGTGCAACTCGAGGTGCGGGCTGATCAGCTGCTTCTGGAACCCGACCATGTGCTGGCCGACATGCTGCGCCAGATGCATTTGATCGTGACCGAAGAATCGGCTGCCTTCGAGCCCGAGGCCGGTGCCTATGCCAGCGGCGGGCAAAGCCATGGTCATGGTCACGACCACACGCACGGCTCTGATCACGTTGCCCATTCGCACAGCGCCGCGCCGGCCAGCCCGGCAGCCACGCCCCAGGCGAAGAGTTCGATCATCCCCATTGCGGCCGCAGCCGCGCCCGCTCCCCATGTGCACGGGCCAGGGTGCAACCATGGGCATGACCATCACCATTGATGAGCCGACGCCTGGTCACGCCGCGCTCCCGGCGCACACCGCCTGATCAAAAGCCAGCAACTGCCCGCCTTCGATCAGCGCTGCGCGATGAAAAGGGCGCTGAAAAACTGACTGCCAGCTCGCTGCTGCAGTTGATGTGGCTGGCCTCGCCCGCCTTGCCGGTTGGCGGTTTCAGTTACTCCGAAGGCCTGGAAGCCGCGGTCGAAGCCGGCCTCGTCACCCAAGAGCGGCAGGTCGGCGAATGGCTGCTCGATCAGCTGCACCTCAGTCTGGTGCGTGGCGAACTGGCGGTGCTGGCGAAGGCGATCCCGGCCTGGCGGCGCGACGACTTCACCACCGTGCGCGAACTCAATGCCTGGATGACCACCACCCGCGAGTCCGGCGAGATGCGCCTTCAAACCGAGCAGATGGGCCGCTCACTGGTGGAGTGGCTGAAAAATCGCCGCGCCGCAGGCCCGCAGCTGGCGGCCCTCGCGGCGTTTTCGCCGGCGCCCACCTGGCCCGTCGCCTTCGCGCTGGCGGCTGCACAAACCGGCGCGCCGGTGCGAGAAAGCCTGCTGAGCTTCGCGCTCGGCTGGGCTGAAAACATGGTGCAGGCCGCGCTGAAATCCGTGCCGCTGGGCCAAAACGCCGGCCAGCGCGTGCTGGCAGCGTTGACCGACGTGATGCCATCGGCGGTCGACCGAGCCCTGCACCTGATGTCCAGCGAACGGGAGGCTTTCACCCCGATGCTGGCCATACTCTCCGCCCAGCACGAAACCCAGTATTCGCGGCTTTTTCGCTCCTGAAAATACCCCTGAGATAAGCTGGGGGATCACGGTTTTGCCCGTGAAATTTGTAAACAAAATACGCGTAATCCCTTGGCCTGCGCTTTGCATGCTGCATAGCAGCAAGAGTGCTCGCGCCTGCATTTGCACGGCCTGATAAACAACCTCGTGGAGGCAATACCGCGACTTTACCGCTGACTTGCAATATTTACCGGAGTTGCAATCGCCCCCAATCGCCCGGAGTTGCCTGATAGGGATTGACTTTTAAAAAACAAGCACGCTACAAAATTATACGCAGGGAGAAAAAACCATGGTAACCAATGCCGCCTTATATCGATGGGTAGTCAAATGACGAAGAAGAATTTCCACTGCATCGAAGGATTGCGTGCCTATATGGCCTGGTGGGTCGTGATTGGCCACGCCATGCATTTGGTGGGAGCGCCCAGTTGGCTGCCTCATGCAGTCGAGAAATTTCTGGACCACGGCGATATTGCCGTCAACGTTTTCATCATCGTCAGCGGTTTTGTCATTGCACATCTGGTATTGACCGCCCGAGAAAATTACCTGCCTTATATCGTTCGCCGCTTTCTGCGGCTCGCACCGATCTATTTCTTTTGCGTTGCGCTGGCCTTCGTCACGACCAGCTATTACCAGGAAATCTACGTCGATCTTCCGTGGTCCATTTCCAGGGTAATGAGAGGCGACCGGCTTCTCCAAACAGATATCCACTTGTGGCAGCACCTGCTTGCACATGCCACCTTGCTCCATGGCATCATCCCTGATTCGATTTTGAAATACAGCGGCACCAGCATATTGGCCCCTGCATGGAGCCTGTCCTTGGAATGGCAGTTTTATCTGGTCGCGCCCGGGTTGATCTACCTGCTGGCAAAAAGCCGTACTTCATTCATCGTGACGGCTGCGCTGATGCTGGCTGGTGCGGCGCTTTCCAATCACTTTTTGCGAGACAGCTATCAATACCCGACGATGCTGCTGCTGTCGCTGCAATTCTTTCTGATCGGCATCGCATCCCGTCTGGCACTGGATCATCTGCCGACGATCAAGCTCGGTGCGCTGCCGTTGCTCACGCTGATGCTGGTGGCATTTGCCGCCGTCAAATCATTGGCATTGATCATCTGGGCACCTTTCTTTTTGATCACGCTGGCCGACAGCGGGAAAATCAAGCCTTTCGGCCGATTTGAAAACTCGCTGGCCTGGTTGTTCACCAGCAACCGAATCATCCGAACTTTGGGGCAGATCTCATTTTCGACCTATCTGGTCCATATTCCCTTCTTTTGCATCGTCGCCCATTTTTGGGGCCAGTTCTTTCCGTTGGATCATCAACAGAACATTCAAATCGCCATTGTGATTGCGATCGCATTCATACCGCCGCTCTCCTGGATACTCTATAACGGCATCGAGCGCCCGTTTATCAACTTCGGAAAATCACTTTTCAAGAACAAGCCGCCCCGAAATTCAGGCTCGGCCATCGCAGCCGCCTGATATCCATCCACAGAACTCCTGAACACGTCGCCCCATGCAAACAAGTCTTTCGTCGCAAAATGCCCCTCGCGGGTGGAAAGCCCGCGCGCCCGGTATTCATGAATTCCTTCGCCGGGGAAAGACCAAGCTTCGCCTGTGGGCGAAAATGCGTTTTTATATTCACGATGCCAAACATGCGGCCTTTCACATGTTCTGGGATGCGCGCATCAGCTCCTATGAAAAACTCAGCGCCGAATTGATATTCCAGTTCCACAAACTCGAAAAAGGCATGTGCATTCCCGGCAAACCGCGATTTTTTGGGTTGGACCCTGCCGTGGCCACTTGCCTGCTAGTCGAGCGCTGGAAAGCCGCCAAGCTGCCGCAAACCGACCCGGTGTTCATCGGCGCCATCGAAACGCTGCGCGCTTATCGCCGCCGCTGGGCTCACACCCCGCCGCCAGCGGCCGATGCGGTTCGCATTGCGGCGCTGCTCACTCAGGCGCTGGACGGCCTGCCCGACCATCCGTCGTTCATCACGCCGCTGCCCTATCAGCCCAGCCCTTTGCACCTGACGGAGGTGTTCGACCAACTCTGCAAAGACCGCCGCAGCGTGCGCGCCTATGACGCCGCGGTGCCACCGATGGCCTTGATTGAAGGCGCGATCGCCGCCGCGCAACTGAGCCCGAGCGCCTGCAATCGGCAGCCCTGCCACGTTCATCTCTATCGCGATCGCGAAAAGATTGACCGCATGCTCGCGCTGCAGAACGGCAATAGCGGCTTTGGCCATCTGCTGTCGACCTTGCTGGTGATCACCGCCGACGGCAATGCATTCTTCGACGCCTCCGAGCGCAACGAGCCTTATGTCGATGGCGGGCTGTTCTCGATGACGCTGATCCTTGCGCTGCAGGCCCGCGGCCTGGCCAGTTGCTGCCTGAACTGGTGCGTGACGCCCGACAAAGACATCGAAGCGCACAAGCGTGGCGACATCCCGTCACACCACAAGATCATCATGTTCATGGCCGTGGGTTATCCGCTGGAAGGTGCGTTGGCGCCGCTGTCGGCACGCCGCGAGATCGCGTCCATCGTCCACCTGCACTGATCTGTTCTGACCCACCTTTGCCCATCACCTCACCGCATGACCTGTTCTCCATGACCGCTCACAACGCGCCGCTGAATGAAGGCGTGACCCGCTCGCTGCGAGCGAAGGTGCGCACCGGGCTGCTCTGGACGACCCTGCAGAGTTGGGGCGGGCGGCTGAGCCTGCTCGGGCTGTTCGCGGTCGTCACCCGCGTGCTGAGCCCGACCGACATCGGCCTGTTCGCGATGTCATCCGTCGTGCTTGCGCTGCTGATGATGCTGGCCGACCAGGGCCTGATGGAAGCCGTGATCCAGACCGAGCACATCACGCAGGCGCAGATGAACTCGGTGTTCTGGATGAACATGGCCTCGTCGCTGGTGATCGTCGCGATCTTCTGGGTTTCGGCCCCGTTCATCAGCTTGTGGCTGGAGATGCCCCAGCTGAGCGCGGTGATGCGCGTCGTGGCACTCGGCCTGCCGATCACCGCGGCCTCGTTCGGGCAGATGGCGATGCGCAAGCGGGCTTTCGAATACCGGCGCGTCGCAATGATCTCGCTGAGCGCCACCGTACTCGGCTGCGCGGCGGCGCTCGTGATGGTGCTCAGGGGCTATGGCGTGTGGTCGCTGGTGGCGCAGTCGCTGATCTCGACCTCGCTGCTGACCGCCTTGCTGTGGTTCAAGCCGGTATGGCGCCTGAGCCTGCACACCGACTTTCCAGGCACCGTGCCGCTGATGAAGTACGGCCTGAGCCGCATTTCCGCGGCCATCCTCGAATTCATCAACTCCCGCTACATCGAGTTTGCACTGGCCGCCACGCTGGGCCCGGTGATGCTGGCCATCTACACCGTCGGGGTGCGCCTGCCGCAGGCGCTGATGCAGGCGCTCGGTTCGGCCTCGTACGAAATCGCGCACAACAGTTTCTCGCGCCTGGCCCCCGATCGCCCGGCGCTGATCAACGCCTACTACAAGGCGCTGACCACGACCACGGCGATTGCCGTCCCGGTGTTCCTGCTGACCGCCGCGGTGGCCGGGCCGCTAACCATCACTGCCTTTGGCGAGCGCTGGGTCCAAAGCGCCCATGTCACGCGCGTGATGTGCGTGCTGGGCGTCGTGCAGCTGCTGGTGTCGTACAACGGCACCCTCTACAACGCGATCGGCCGGCCTGCGATCAGCCTTTACTTCACGGTGCTGAAGGTGGTGTTGACGGTCGCGGGTCTGCTGCTCGCCAGCGACCGCGGCATGAGCAGCCTGCTCGTGGCCTACTTCTTCAGTCAGGTGCTGACTGCGCCCTTGAGCTTTTATGCCGTGCATCGCCTGACCGGCGCTTCGATGGCCGGGCTGGCCCGTCGCCTCGGCCCATTCCTGCTCGGCGCGCTGCTGATGACGGCTTGTGCTTATGGCACCGTGATGCTGCTCGTGCTGTGGTCGGTGCCATCACTGTTGACGCTGATCATCGCCAGCGCGGTCGGCGGCGTGGTCTACCCGGCTTCGATCTACTTCTTCGCCCCTGAGTCCTTTGCTCAGATCCTGCAAACCATTCGCGGAACCTCCAGATGATGAAGTCCGCACCGAGACGAACCCCGGGCGCTTGAGCGCCCTGCCCCGTACCTTTGATGAAAATCCTCTTCCTCTCTCCCGTCCCC
>CAXTCD010000102.1:0-18435 GCA_964242145.1 uncultured Rhizobacter sp. | reverse complement strand
CGGGCGCGGGCTCGACCGGTGCCAGCGTGGGCGTGACCACCGGGCGCGGCGCCACTGTCGGCGGGGGTGGAGCCTGCGGCGGCGGAGGTGCAGCAGGCGGCGGCGGTGGGGGAGGCGGAGGAGGCGGTGGGGCCGGCGGCTCAGGCGGCAGGTCTTCCATTTGCACGACCGTCTCCTGCATCGCCGGTTTCGACGGCGATGAGATCGGGACCAGCCGCCATGCCGCCCACGCGAAGGCGATGAGCACGAGCGTCGTGCCAGCCGCCGCCGGATCGCGGCGGCGATACAACCAGTCGATCATCATTCAACCCGCTTGGTCGCGAAGGTGATCGACTCGATCCCCTGCTTGCGCAATGCGTCCATCACCTCCACCACCGATTGCCAGCGCACGGCCTGGTCGGCGTTGACGATGAAACGCTTCTTGGGGTCTTTCTGATGGGCCAGTTTCACGCGCGCCCCCAGCTCGCTGGGCGGTACGTCTTTGCCGTCGAACACGACACGGCCATCGGCCGCGAGCGAGACGAGGATCGGCTGCTGATCGGAGACCGATCGTTGCGAGGTCGAACTATCGGGCAGCGCCGTCTTGATGCCGAACGCCGGGATGACGTTCAAGCTGATCAACACGAAGAAGATCAGCAAAAACATCATCACGTCGATCATCGGGATGATCTCGATTCGGGCTTTGCGCGGCGGGGCGTCGTCGAAGTGCAGCATGGTCATCCAGCAGGGGCGCAAACGTTTCCGTTCCCGCCGGGCTGTCAGCACCAAAATTGATTGATGCGCCCTTCTGCGGCAACTTTGCAAACGTCAATGCAAGGAGCTTGCCATCTGCGAATGACAGATCCATGACTCTGGTGCGCTTGACGCATCGTTCGACATCGAACGATGGCCTGCCCAGGGCGTTTTGTGTTCTGCCAAGTGAACCGTGGCTTACAACGCAACTCCCGCCAACCCGGATCGGGCGGGTGCAGGGGTTCCCGCCTTACTTGACGAAGCAGGCGCGAAACTCCGACAGCAGGCGTGTTGCATCGACGCCAATACACACGGACTGCGCAGGCACGCCGTCCCAATCGGTGGCTGGAAAACGCTGCCCTTGGCGCACTTGAATGGTTTGGCCCTCAGCGATTCCATCAGGCACCACCCGCACCGGGCCGCTGCGCAGCTGGAACGGCGAGCGATCGAGCGCGCATGCCACGGCGCTGGCATCGTGCGAGTAGATGCCGCCGCCGGTGCGGGCCTTGTAGAAATCTTCGTAGCAGCGGGTGATCTCCCAGATGAACGCGCCCTCTTCGCCGCCTTCGCGGCCCAGTGCTTCGAGATAACTCGTGCTCATCAGCACTTCGTGCGTCACATCGAGCCCGACGATCGTGACCGGCCATGACGCACCGAACACCTGATCGGCCGCATGCGGATCGTTGGCCACATTGGCTTCGGCCACCGGAGAGACGTTGCCACCATGGCCGTTCACGCCGAAGGCACCGGCCATCACCACCACTTCGCGCACATGCTCGACGATCTGCGGATCGTGCTGCAGCGCCAGCGCCAGATTGGTCAGCGGCCCGACAGCGACCAGACTCAGCTCGCCGGAGTGGCGGCGCGCCATCTCGCTGATGAAGGCGGGCGCGGCCAGCCGTTCCTCGCGGCGCTCGTGGGCCGATGCCGGCGCAATGTTGCCCATGCCATCGCGGCCATGGACGATTTCCGGAAAACCGCGTGACACCCGCGACAGAGCGTGCGCCGCGCCGCGCGACACCGGCACGTCGATGCCAAAGCGGTGACACAGTGACAGCGCATTGGCGGTCGTGACATTGATCGGCGCGTTGCCGAAGACCGTGGTGATGCCGAGCAGGTGCGCGCGCGGGTCGCGGGCCAGCCTCAACAGCGCCATCGCATCGTCAATGCCGGGATCGGTGTCGAAAAGGATCTTTGTCGTCATGGAAGGTTTCTCTGGGTTCTTCTTTGGTTTATCGCGGGCGCACCGGCTTGCCGCTCAAGCCCGTGGATGTGACCTCAGGCTGCGTGATCTTTCAAGCCCATCCGGTCATGTCAGTGATGCGATCGTTGGCCTTCAAACCAAGATCGCGCGGCACATCGATCAAGCCACCGGCAGATCGGCCCACTGCGCCTGCACCTGGGCGCGCGTCGGCATCGCGCTTTGCGTACCTCGGCGCATCACCGCACAGGCGGCGGCAAGCTGCGCCCAATGCAGTGCGTCGGCCGGTGCCTGGCCTTCGCAAAGGCAAGCGGCGAGCGCGCCGACAAAGGTGTCGCCCGCACCGGTCGTGTCGACCGCCTGCACCGGCGGCGCCGTCAGATGGACTACGTCGTGCGCGCTCGCATGCACGAGCCCGGCTGCGCCGAGCGTGACCACCACGTGGCGCGGCCCGCGCTCGCGCAACGCGCTGGCGGCGCTGCGGGCCTGAGCCACATCGTCCACCGGCTGATCGAGCAACATGCGGGCTTCGCTTTCATTGACGACCAGCCAGTCGACATGTGCCAGCGCGCTGCTGGCCAGCGGCGCTGCGGGTGCTGCGTTCAGCATGGTCGTGACGCCTGCGGCATGTGCCAGTGCCAATGCATGCAACGCGGTCGGCAGCGGGATCTCCAGTTGCAGCACGACGATCTTGGCCGTGCGCAGCCTCGCCGCACAGCCATCGAGATGAGCCGGCGTCAACGAATGGTTGGCCCCCGGCACAACGACGATGCTGTTCTCGCCATCGGCGGCCACCACGATCGCTGCCACACCGGAAGGCCGGTTGCGGTCTTCACCGATCGACGCGGTGTCGATGCCTTCGTGCTTCAGTGCGGCAATCAAGCGCTGGCCGTGGTCGTCACGGCCCACGCAGCCGACCATCGCAACGCGCGCGCCCATGCGGGCGGCGGCCACGGCCTGGTTGGCGCCTTTGCCGCCTTCATCGGTGGCGAAGTCGTCACCGGTCAAGGTCTCGCCGGGCAATGGCAGCCGTGGCGCTCGCACCATGAGGTCGAGGTTCAGGCTGCCGACCACCACGATGTCGCAGGGCCTGGAATCAGAGGTGAAGGTCATGGTTCGATGGAGTCAAAGGCATCACGGATGCTGGCGGTACAGCGTACTCATCCCGCCAGCCGATCAATCAACAAAGGGGTCATTCGAGGTGGCTGATCACCGATCTGGATCAGCCCGTGCAACTGTTCGCAGGCCGCATCGGCCGCAGCCTCCGCCGCGGCGTGCACGACGGCCAGCACATCGCCGGCCGCCACGGCCCGGCCCAGCCCAATGACTTCACTGAGGCCCACACGGTGGTCGATCCGGTCATCGGACCGGCGGCGGCCCCCACCGAGCGCCACGACCAGCAAGCCGATTTCACGCGTCGCGACATGCTCGACGAAGCCATCACGGCGTGCACTAACCACACGCTCCACCGGCGCCTTGGGCAGATGATGATCCGCCCGCTCGATGAAATCAACCGGGCCGCCGAGGGCCGACACCATGCGAGCGAACTGCTCCAGCGCGCGGCCGTTGTCGAGCACACGATCGATACGCTGGCGCGCGGCGCCCAGCTGCGGCTCAATGCCACCGATCGACAGCATGTCGGCCGCCAGCGTGCGCGTCAGTTCCAACAGGCGCGGCTCGCGCTCCTCGCCGCGCAGAAAGCGCAGCGCTTCATGCACTTCCAGCGCGTTGCCACAACTGCGGCCCAGCACCTGGTTCATGTCGGTGATGTGCGCCCGCGTCGGCAGGCCCGCGCCTTGCGCCACCGTCACCAGCGAATGCGCCAACGCCTGCGCCATCGCCGGCTCGGCGGCAAAAGCGCCGTTGCCCAGCTTCACGTCCATCACCAGGCCCTGCAGCCCGGCCGCGAGCTTCTTCGACAGGATGCTCGCGGTAATCAGCGGAATCGATTCGACGGTGGCCGTCACATCGCGGATCGCATAGAGCCGCCGATCGGCCGGCGCGAGCTGGTCGGTCGCTCCGACGATCGCACAGCCCACGCTGCGTACGGCCGCGCGCAGCTCATCGAGCGTCACCGTGGTTCGATAGCCGGGAATGCTGTCGAGCTTGTCGAGCGTGCCGCCGGTGTGGCCCAGGCCGCGGCCGGAAATCATCGGCACGAAACCACCGCAGGCCGCGACGATCGGCGCCAGCAGCAGGCTGAGCTTGTCGCCCACGCCGCCGGTGGAATGCTTGTCGAGCACCGGGCCGGGCAAGTCAAGTGCGGCCCAGTCCAGCTGCGTGCCTGACTGTGTCATGGCCTTCGTCAGCGCGACCGTCTCGGCGCCCGTCATGCCGCGCAGGTAGAGCGCCATCGCCATCGCGGCGGCCTGGCCCTCGCTCCAGGAGCCATCGGCAAGACCGCGCACGAACGCATCGATCTGCGCGCCATCGAGGGCCGCGCCATCGCGTTTGGTGCGGATGACTTCCTGCGCAAGCATCGCTGCCTTTTGTCCCTTGTTCAGTAGCCGCTGCCGGCCACCGGCGCGGTCTGGCCGCCCAGCAGGGCTTCGATGTCGTTGAGCAGGCTGCTGGCGCCGATGCGAAAGCGCGTTGGCTGCAGCGCCGCTTCACCCAAAGCCTCTTCAGTCAGCGACAGATAAACCGCCGCTTCTGCCACCGTGCGAATGCCTCCGGAAGGCTTGAAGCCGACCCGTCCCGCGGACGCCTGATCGGCCCGAATCGCGTTCAGCATGGCGATGGCCGCTTCGGGCGTCGCGCTGCGCGGCGTCTTGCCGGTGCTGGTCTTGAGGAAATCGGCACCGGCAAACAGTGCCAGTTGCGAAGCGCGAGTGATCAGACCCAGGTCGTTCAACTCGCCGGTTTCCAGGATCACCTTCAAGATCAGGCCAGGGCAGGCTTCGCGCACGGCGTTCAGCAGCGCACTGACTGCGGCTTCATTGCCTTGCAACAGCGCACGGTAGGGCAACACCACGTCCACTTCCTGCGCGCCGCTCTGCACGATGGCCTGTGTGTCGGCCACAGCCGCGGCGATGTCAGTGCCACCGTGTGGGAAGTTAGCCACCGCCGCCACTTGAATGTTCGCGGGCAAACGGTTGCGCGCCAGCGCAGCAAAGCGCGGCCACACGCAGACCGCGGCCACGCTGCCGTGCGGGCCCTGTGCGCGTTCGCACAGACGAATCACATCGGCTTCGGTGTCGCCGTCGTTGAGGCTGGTCAGGTCCAGGCAGGCCAGCGCGCGGCGGGCGGCGGCGTGCAGATCAAGCGGCGAGTTCATGCGGGTTCCGATTCAGGTTCGATGGGTTGAAGTTGAAGGCGAGGCGGCAGTGCTCACAGCGTGATCGCCGAGATCACATCGGCGAGCAGGCCACTGGCGACAGCGCTGGTGGCCTGGGCCTGCGACAGCGTGTGCGCATGGCTCAAAGGCTCGGCAGACAGGCCCGCGCCCATGTTCGTGATCAGCGAAAAGGCCAACACGCGCATGCCGGCGCGGCGCGCAAGAATGGTCTCCGGCACGGTGCTCATGCCCGCGGCGTCGGCGCCCAGGCGCTGCACCATGCGGATCTCTGCCGGGGTCTCGAACTGTGGCCCGATGAACCACGCATAGACACCTTCATGCAACGAGACGCCGCCCAGGCTGGCCACCGATTGCGCCATCGCGCGCAGCGCCGGGTCGTAGGCATCGGTCATGCTGACGAAGCGGTCGGAGCCGCCTTCGCCGATCAACGGCGAGCGCTGCGGCAGGTTCAGGTGGTCGCTGATCACCATCAGGCTGCCCGGCGGCATGTCGGCCCGCAGGCTGCCGGCGGCATTGGTCTGCACCAGCACGTCGCAGCCGAGCGCGCGCAAGGTCTGCAGCGGGCGCTTCATGCCGTCGACATCGCCGTTTTCATAGACGTGCTTGCGCCCGCTCATCACCGCCACCTGGTGCGGGCCGATCTGGCCCAGCCACAGCTCGCCCTGATGCCCGAGCACGGTGGCCTGCGGAAAGCCTTCGAGTTCGCCGTAAGGAATGCGCACCGCGTGACGCACATGGTCGGTCAGGCCCGACCAGCCGGAGCCGAGCACGATGCCGATGCGCGGCTCGGCCTGCGGCGCGCGGGTGCGCACCTGGTGGATCGCGGCATGGTTCGCGACGACGCCCGGCCCCGCGCCCGGCGCTGAAGGACTAACTGGATGGCCGAGCGTCATGGCAGCAGGTGCGCCGGGCCGAAGCTCTCGGGCAGCAATTGATCGAGCGTGAAGCGCGCGCGCAGGCTGTGGGCATCGCCCACCAGAATCGGCGTGCCCGCGGCGGCGAACTCGCGCAGCTTCTGGCGGCAGCCGCCGCAGGGCGTGACCAGCGCGTCGCCATGGCCGATCACCGCCACCGCCTTCACCTGCCGGCCACCGGCCAGCACCATCGCGCTCAAGGCACCGGCTTCGGCACACACGCCTTGCGGATAGGCCGCGTTCTCGACGTTGCAGCCGGCATGCACCTCGCCATGCTCATCGAGCACCGCCGCGCCCACATGAAACTTCGAATACGGCGCATAGGCCTTGGCCTGCGCTTCGCGCGCAGCGTTCAGCAGCTGATTTTCCTGGGCCTCGGTGGGCCCGGCTTGCGTAGAGAGGGTCATGGGGTCGCGTTGTTCAACTGTCTTTGGGTCAACGTCTTTGAATCAACGTTCTTTGAGATAAGGCCGGCCCAGCGCTTTCGGCGCGGCCGATTTGCCGATGAAGCCGGCGAGCAGGATCACGGTGAGCAGATACGGCAAGGCCTGCACGGCCTGCACCGGCACCTCGCCGAGGCCAGGCACCACCACGCCCTGCAGGCGGATCGCGGCAGCATCGAGAAAGCCGAACAGCAGGCAGGCGCCCAGCGCCGGCACCGGCCGCCAGTTGCCGAAGATCATCGCGGCCAGCGCCATGAAGCCGCGACCGGCCGTCATGTTGGGCGCGAACGATGCGTTCTGCGCCAGCACCAGGTAACTGCCCGCCAGCCCGCACAACATGCCGTTCAAGGTGAGCGCGGCATAACGCAGCCGCGCCACGGACACGCCGGCCGCATCGACCATGTGCGGGTTCTCGCCGACCGCGCGCAGCCGCAGGCCGAAGCGCGTGCGGTACAGCAGCCACCAGACGGCGCCCACCAGCAGCAGCGCCACATAGACCAATGCGTTGTGGCTCAGCAGCCCGTCACCGAGGATCGGGCCGATGAACGGAATGCCACCCAGCGCCGCCGCGGCACCCGGCCACAGCGCTTGCAGGCGAACGTCGCTGCCGACCGGCGGCGTCTGCCCGCCTTGATGGAACCAGGCCAGCCCGAGCACCACCGTCAGCCCGGCGGCGAGGATATTGATCGCCACGCCCGACACCACCTGATCGCCGCGATGGCTGACACAGGCCGCGCCATGCAGCCACGACAGCAGCACGCCAGCGCCCATCGCCAACAGCAAGGCCGCGGTAGTGGAGCCAAAGGCCGCACCGCTGGCGCCGGCCACAAAAGCGGCGAACAGCATCTTGCCTTCCAGGCCGATGTCGACCACGCCCGCGCGCTCGGTCAACAAGCCGGCCAGCGCGCACAGGATCAGCGGTGTCGCCACCCGCAGCGTCGAGGCAAGCAGCGCGCCGACGAGTGCGTCATCCATGGGCGGCCCCCGGCTGCTGCGCTGCCGTTGACGCGGAGCGGCGGCGGAACGCGCGCCGCAGCAGCGACAGGCCGCGCCCGACCCATGGCGCGATCACATAAGCCATCGCGCCGGAAAACAGCACGATGAAGCCCTGCAGCATCACGACCATGTCGCGGCTGAAGTTCGGAACGTCAAAGCTGACTTCGGCGCCGCCCTGGAACAGCGCGCCAAACAGCATGCTCGCCAGCACGATGCCGAACGGGTGATTGCGCCCCATCACCGCGACCGCAATGCCGGTGAAGCCGGCGCCGCCGACGAAATCAAGCAGCAGCTTGCCGTTGACGCCCGCGATCTCGTTCATGCCGACCATGCCGGCCAGCGCGCCCGAGATGCCCATCGCCACGATCACCTGATGCTTCGTGTGGATGCCGGCATAGGCCGCAGCGCCTTCGCTGGAGCCGACCGCGCGCAGCCGGTAGCCCGCGCGGCTGCGCCACAGCAGCGCATACACGCCCAGCGCCGACAGCAGCGCCAGCACCAGGCTGAGGTTGAGCGGCGACGAGGGCCATTCGATGCCGAACCAGGCCAGCGCCTCGTGCATGCCCGGCAGGTGCGCGGCCGGGCCGAAGGCTTCGCTCTCGATCGACATGCCGCCCGATGCCTTCAAGTGGTTCACTAGCAGATAGACGAGCAGCGTGCTGGCGAGAAAGTTGAACATGATGGTCGTGATCACGATGTGGCTGCCGCGATAAGCCTGCAGATAAGCCGGCACCGCCGCCCACGCCATGCCGAACAGCGCGCCGCCGAGCAGCATCAAGGGCAGCAAGATGGGCGCAGGCAATTTGTGCGACAGCCACAAGCCCACCAAGCCGGTGCCCAGGCCACCCAAAATCGCCTGCCCTTCAGCGCCGATGTTGAACAGCCCGCCATGAAAAGCCACCGCGACCGCCAGGCCGGTGAAGATGAAGCTGGTCGCGTAGTACAGCGTATAGCTCAGGCCGCGCGGCGTGCCGAATGCACCGTGGATCAGCACCGTGATCACCTCGCTCGGGCTCTGGCCGACCAGCGCCACGACGAGAGCGGCGGCCAGCAACGCAATCGCCAGATTGACCAGCGGCATCAGCAGCACATCGGCCCAGCGCGGCAAGGAGGTTGAGGAATTCATGCCGTCGGCCCTTCGGTCTCTGCTTTTATCTCTGCTTTTATCTCTGCTTCTATCTCTGCTTTTGTCTTTGTGTGAACCGTTGCCGTTGTCTGCACCCCGCCATCGGCGGCCGAGCCCGACATCAGCAGGCCGATGCGGGCTTCGCTGCATTCAGCGATCGGCAACTCGCCGGCGATGCGGCCTTCGTTCATCACGATGACCCGATCGGCCAAGGCCAAAATTTCATCGAGCTCGCTCGACACCACCAGCAGCGCACAGCCCGCGTCGCGCAAGGCCCGCAGCTGCGCATGGATGAATTCGATCGCGCCGATGTCGACACCGCGTGTGGGCTGGCCGACCAGCAAGACCCGTGGCGACTGGCCGATCTCACGCGCCAACACCAGCTTTTGCTGATTGCCGCCGGAGAACTTCGAGCTGCCAAGCGAAGCATCGCGCGGGCGCACATCGAAGCGCTCCATCATCGCAACCGTCGCCTCGCGCATGCGCCTATGAAGCATCCAGCCGCCGCGGCTGTAGGCCGGCAGGTCTTCATAGCCGAGCACCGCCGATTCCCACGCCGCAAAGCTCATCACCATCGCGCGGGCATGGCGGTCTTCCGGCACATGGGCCAGGCCGAGGCGCCGTGCACCGCGCGGGTCGAGCCAGCGGCCGGGGACAAACGTTTCAACGCCCAATTGCAGCTGCCCGGCCTCCGGTGCACGCAGGCCCGACAGCACTTCCAGCAACTCGCTCTGGCCGTTGCCTGCGACGCCGGCGATACCGACGATCTCACCGGCATGCAAATCCAAATCGATGCCCTGCAATCGCGATACGCCCAGCGCATCGCGCAGTGCCAGGCCGCGCGCCTGCAGCGCCGCCGCCCCCGGCGCCGATGTCGCATCACCTTGCCGGCCGATGTTGACCTTGCGGCCGACCATCGCTTCGGCCAGTTGCGCCACCGAGGCCTGCGCGATCGGGCATTCATGCACCACGCGGCCACCGCGCATCACCGTCACGTGGTCACACAAGCGCATCACTTCTTTGAGCTTGTGCGTGATCAGCACGATCGTCGTGCCCTGGTCGCGCAGGCGCGCCAGCACCTCGAACAGCTGCTCGGTCTCTTGCGGCGTCAGCACCGCGGTCGGCTCATCGAGGATCAGAACGCGTGCGCCTCGGTACAGCGCTTTCAAGATCTCCAGCCGCTGGCGGTCGCCCACCGACAGATCACCGGCCAAGGCATCCAGCTTGACGCGCAAGCCGGTCGTCGCCATCAGCTCATCGAGCCGGGCCCGCACCAGCGCATCGGCACGCTTCAGCAGGCGGCTGGGCTCGGCACCCAGCATCACGTTTTCGATGGCGCTCAAGGTGTCGACCAGCATGAAGTGCTGATGGACCATGCCCAGCCCCAGCGCAATCGCTTCGTTGGCATTGCGGATGCGCGCCGGCTGGCCGAAGACCTCGATGCTGCCGCTGTCGGCCGCGTAGAAGCCGTACAGCACCGACATCAGCGTGCTCTTGCCGGCGCCGTTTTCGCCGACGAGCCCATGCACCGTGCCGCTCAACACGCGCAGGGTCACCTCGCCATTGGCCAGCACCGGGCCGAAGCGCTTGCTGATGTCGACCATGTGCACCGCGACCGGCGCAGCGGCTTGCCGCGCCGGCTGCGCAGCCGCGACTGCATCGGAAGAAGAAGAAGAAAGAGGGGCCGCAGTCATGGCGTGCACACGGGAATCATCATCGTCGTCACGTCGCCAGTTTCAGAACGAGCGCAGCGGGCCGGTCGACTCGCGCCGGAAGAGCTGCGCCGGCAGCACCACTTCGCGCTTTTGCGCAGGGGCTTCGGCGATGCGCTCGATCAGCACCTGCGCCGCCATCTCGCCGAGCGCGCGGATCGGGTGGCCGACCGTCGTCAGCGCCGGATAAACATAACTTCCCAGCTCGATGGCGTCGAAGCCGATCACCGACAACGCATACGGCACCGCCACGCCCATTTCGGCCGCCGCGCGCAGTGCACCGATGGCCAGCAGGTCGTTGCTCGCGAAGATCGCCGTCACTTCGCCGCGCGCGAGCAGCTTGCGCGTCAATTCATGGCCGACGGCCGCGCTGAAGTCACCTTCGAGCAGCCATTCGTCATCGATGGGAATCTGCGCTTCTTCCATGGCCTGCCGCCAGCCGGCCACACGCGCCCGGCTGACCGCGAATTCCGACGGCCCCGACAGGCAGGCGATGGCCTTGTGCCCGAGCGACAGCAAGTGCGAAACCGCCAGGTGCGCGCCGCCCTGGTGGTCAACGCGCACGAGGTCGGCCGTCAGCCCCGCGATGGCGCGGTCCACCACCACGGTCGGCACACGCGCCGCTTCGAGCCGCTTCGACAGCGCCTCGGCCTCGCCGGCGGCTGCGGCCAATAACAGGCCGTCGACACGGCGCTCAAGCAGGGTCTGCAGATAGCGCGCCTGGCGCTGCGGGTCGTCGTCGGAGTTGCACAGGAAGACCGAGTAATCGGTCTGACGGCAGCAGTCTTCGATGCCGCGCGTGAGTTCGGCGAAGAACGGGTTGGTGATGTTCGGCACCAGCACACCGAGAATGCAGGTCTCGCTCATCTTCAGCGAGCGGGCCACGGCGCTTGGCGAATAGCCCATCTCGGCAATCGCCTGCTCGACGCGCTGCCGCGCCGAATCACTGACGCGGCGGGTCCCGTTCAGAACGTGCGACACCGTGGTGAACGACACCCCGGCGCGCGCAGCGACATGCTTGATTGTGCTCATGAGATAAGGGCGTCATCCACGCCGTGTTGGGCGTGCAGCCCGGCTTGGTCAAAGCCCGGCTGCGCGCCAGATCAAAACTTGCATGTGCTATCGACCATGTAGTCGACGACCTTGATCTTGCCGTCGATGATGTCGGCCTTCGCCGCGTCGACTTTCTTCTTCATGTCGGGCGTCACGAGTTTGGCGTTGTGTTCATCCAGCGCGTAGTCGACCCCGCCTTCCTTCAAACCCAGGACTGTGAGGCCTGGTTTTGTCGCGCCCATTGCCACTTTGTAAACCGCAATGTCGACGCGCTTGAGCATCGAGGTCAACATCGTGCCCGGTTGCAGGTGGTTCTGGTTGCTGTCGACACCGATCGCCAGCTTGCCGGCGTCTTTCGCTGCCTGGTACACGCCGATGCCGGTGCCGCCGGCAGCGGCAAACACCACGTCGGCGCCCTTGCCGAATTGCGCCTTGGCCAGTTCGCCACCGCGCGCCGGGTCGGCCCAGGCGGCGCCGGTGGTGCCGGTCATGTTCGAGAACACCTCGGCCTTCGGGTTCGCGAACTTCACGCCCTGCTCATAGCCGCAGCGGAATTTGCGAATCAGCGGGATGTCCATGCCGCCGACGAAGCCGACCTTGCCGGTCTTGCTGGCCAGCGTCGCCATCATCCCGACCAGGAAGCTACCCTCTTGCTCTTTGAACAACACCGACTGCACGTTCGGTTGATTGACCTGCATATCGATGATCGCGAATTGCAGCTTCGGGAATTCCTTGGCCACCTTCTCGATCGCGGCGGCCTGGCTGAAGCCGACGCCGATGATCGGATTGGCACCGCGCTCGGCCATGCGGCGCAAGGCCTGCTCGCGCTGGGTTTCGCTGGCGATCTCGAATTCGAAATACGGCTTGCCGGTCTCTTTCTTCCAGCGCTGCAGCCCTTCATAGGCGGCTTGGTTAAAGGACTTGTCGAACTTGCCGCCCATGTCATAGACGACGGCCGGGTCGGCGTAAGCGGCCAGGCTGGTACAGAGCGTGGCAAGAATCGATGCAGCGCGGAAGGTGTGTTTCATGACGGGGCAGAGGCAGGCTTCGGGAATGACATGATGGCCGACGTCGCACTCAAAAGATGCGCAAACGTTTGCCAAGTGTCGCTCAAGCAGGAAGCGGGCCGATAATTCGGGGGTTTGCCTGAGGCCCGCCCAAGGTCTTTGCCTGGACATTTGCTTCGAGCCCGGGCAGAACGGTTCCGTCGAGAGCTGTCGCGTGGCTCGATTCCTGCGACCGAACCCCATCCACACCACGATGCCGCGACGGTGCGGCCCTGCGCTTACCCGGTGCATGGGGCCGCCGGCACCGAATTCGAAAGGGCACCCCCTTGAACACACTCGACATGGCCGCTTCCCCTTCCACGCCCCCTTTCTTCACCGATGCGGTGATCGACGAAGCCAGCACCGACGCCTGGGTTCGCCTTCCCAAGGCACTGCTGCACGAGCATCTCGACGGCGGGCTGCGCCCTCAAACTTTGCTCGACCTGTGCCTGGCCTGCGGCCTGGAGGTGCCCGCCGACAACGCAGCGGCGCTGGCCGCCTGGATGCACGGCAACGCCAACTCCGGCAGCTTGGAGCGTTACCTGCGCGGCTTCTCGCTGACCGTGGCGGCGATGGCCAGCGAAGAAGCCTGCGAGCGTGTGGCCTTCGAGGCCGCGGAAGACGCCCGGCTCGATGGCTGCCTGCTGGCCGAGTTCCGCATGGCGCCGCTGCTGCTCGAACCGTATGGCTTGAGCGGTGAAGCGGTGATCGAAGCGCTGCTGCGCGGCCTGAAGCGCAGCCCGATGCCCAGTGGCCTGATCGTCTGCGCAATGCGCACCGATGCGCCGGAGCAGACGCTGCGCAGCGCCGCGCTCGCAGCCCGCTTTTCCGGCCAAGGCGTGATCGGCTTCGATCTGGCCGGCGCTGAGCGCGGCCACCCGCCTGGCGCGCATGCGCAAGCCTATGCACGGGCGCGCAACGCTGGCCTGGGTCTGACCTGCCACGCCGGTGAGGCCGATGTCGGATCGCGCGTGCTGGAGGCCGCGGCGCTGGGCGCCACGCGCATCGGCCACGGCGTCAACATCATGCGCGGCTCGACCTCGGCGCAGACCTCGCAATGGATCGCGCAAGCCCGCGAGCGCGACCTTCACTTCGAGGTCTGCCCGAGCAGCAACGTGCACACCGGCGCCGTGCCGTCGCTGGCCACGCACCCGATCGGGCTGATGGCCGATGCGGGGCTGTCGGTCTCGTGCTCCACCGACAACCGGCTGATGTCCGGCGTCACACTCAGCGGCGAACTGAAGGCGCTGAACAGCGAACTGGGCTTGAGCCCGACGCAGTTGGCCCAGCTGATGCACAACGCGGTGCGGGCCTCGTTCCTGCCTGCCAGCGTGCGCGAATCGGCTTTGAGCACGATGAAGCACTGGCAACAACACGCAATTGCGGCGGCCTGAGTTCGATGCGCTAAACGAAGCCCGCCAGCGGCGGGTCGATGCCCGGCACGCGCTGAATCCAGTTGCTCGCCGGGTAATGCGCGGCGGCGCTGACGGCATGCAATGTGTACGCATGGCGCGATTGCGCCGAGCGGTTGGCAAGCGACAGGTGCGGGAAGCTGCCGTTGAACACCACCAGCGAGCCACGGCGCACCTCCAGCCATTCGAGCCGGCTCATGTCCCACTGCAGATCGGGCTGCAGCACCTCCAGCTTCAGCGCGCCATCGGCCTGGCGGCGAAACACCTCCTTCAAGCCTTTGACGTGCTGACCGGCCAGGCCGCCCAGACAGCCATTGCCACGGTGCGCATCTTCGATCGCGAACCAGAAGCCAACAACGGACGCCGGTTCGGTGTAAAGGTAGGTCGAGTCCTGGTGGCAATTCACCTCGCCGCCAATGCTGGGCTGCTTGAAGATGTACATCGATTGCAGCAGGCGCGCATCGCGCAGGCCCACGCCCTCGGCCACGGCCTGCAAGCGCGGCCCATGCGAGAAGGCGTGGAACACCGGGTCGAGGTCGTGCATCGCATGACCGAGCTTGTTGACGGCGCGGTCTAGCGGCACCACCCGCTGGCCTTCGGCATCGAACGCACCTTCTTCGAAGAAGGCGCCGATGCGGTTGGCTGACGCTTCGAAATAAGCATCGCGCGCATGGCGTTGATCGCGGGTTGAAAATACCGTGCCCGGCGCCTTCGCTGCATGCTCGCCCACCAGTTCCAGCGCCCGCTGCTTCAGCGCTTCACATGACGCGGCGGCACAAAGTCTTCGACCACGATCACGCCATCGCGGGCAAAGGCCTCGCGCGCATCGCTTGAAAGCTCGCCATCGAAGCGGCTGCGGTGAATCGTCATGTCAGGCGTTCCTTGGAAGGCAGAAAGCAGCGGGGCACGGCAGCCATCGCTTGGCGACGCTTCAGCCGAGCTGAAGATAAGCAGCTGCGATCTCGGCGGCCAGCCGGGCGTTGTTCAGTACCAGTTGAATGTTCGAGGCCAGGCTGTCGCCACCGGTCAGCTCGCACACGCGCGCCAGCAGGAACGGCGTCGAGTCTTTGCCGCTGACGCCCTGCTGTTGCGCCTCATGCAGCGCCTGGTCGATCGCAGCATCGATGGCGACGCGCGGCATCGCAAAGGCTTCAGGGATCGGGTTCGCGATGACCAGACCGCCACGCAGGCCCATCGCCCATTTGACGTGCAGCGCCCGCGCGATCGACGCCGCGTCATCGAGACGGTAGTCGACCTTGAACGCGCTGTCGCGGGTGAAGAAAGCGGGCAGGCTGTCGGTCTGATAACCCACCACCGCCACGCCATGGGTTTCGAGGTATTCGAGCGTCAAACGCAGGTCGAGGATCGACTTCGCGCCGGCGCACACCACCGCGACCGGCGTGTGCGCAAGTTCCTGCAGATCGGCCGAGATGTCGACGCTGTGCTCCGCGCCGCGATGCACGCCGCCGATGCCGCCCGTCGCAAAGACGCGAATGCCGGCCATCGCCGCGATGATCATCGTCGAAGCCACCGTGGTGGCGCCGCTGCGGCCCGCGGCGACTGCGAACGGCAGGTCGCGCCGGCTCAGCTTGGCGACCTCGCGCCCACGCTGGCCGAGGTGCTCGATCTGCGCGGTCGACAGGCCGGCCTTCAAGCGGCCATCGATCACCGCGATCGTCGCCGGCACCGCACCGGCACTGCGCACTTGCGCCTCTACCTTCAGCGCCGTCTCGACGTTCTGCGGATAAGGCATGCCGTGCGAAATGATGGTCGATTCGAGGGCGACGACCGGGCGGCCTTGCGCCAGCGCATCGGACACGTCGGAGTGGAGGTCGAGATAAGAGGTGTTCATTCGATGGGGTGTTGGTTGTGATGAGGCGCAAGGCAGGCGCGTAAGTTCTTAGCTCGCCTGCCAATCCAGCCCGTGTTCCACGGCGGCCACCGAGAGCTGCGGCGGGTTGGCCAAGTCGCTGCCCAACGCCAGTGCCGCGCAGCCGCTGGCAAAACGCAAGGCTTACGCCAGCGGCATCTGCTGCAGCCAGCCATGGATCAAGCCCGCCGTCAGCGCATCGCCCGCGCCATTGGCGTTGACGACCACCACCTTCGGCGCCGGCTGCAGGCCGCTCGCCTGGCCATCGCTCCAGAACACGCCTTCTTCGCCAAGGCTGATCGCCACTTTGGCGACGCCGCGCTGATGCAGCCAGGCTGCGACGGCCGGTGCGTCGAAAGCGTCGCGCAGCGGCAAGCCGGTCAGCGCCTGCGCTTCAAGGCGGTTGGGCTTGATCAGATGGATGCGCGACAGCCATGGCAGGATGCGCAGGCATTTGTGCGCCGAGACGGTGTCGACAAACACCGGCAGATCGCCGCACTCGGCGAAAAGGCATTCGAGCGCCGATGCCTGCAGGTTGCAATCGATCATCACTGCAGCCGGTGGCACGAACGGCTGGGGCTGGCCGCGCAGCCAGGCGGCGTCGACCTGATCGAGCACCCGCATGTCGTTCATCGCCAACGCCAGCTCGCCCGCCGCGCCATGCAGCGCGAGGTAAGTCGACGTCGTCGCGCCGCTCACCACCCGGCAGCCGCTGACCTCCACCCCCGCCTGCTGGGTCGCATGCAGCAAGCCGCGGCCGGCCGCATCGTCACCCACCGCGCTGATCAGGCGGGGCCGGTGGCCGAGCCGTGCGAGGTTTTCGGCGACGTTGCGTGCCACGCCACCAGGCGCGCTGCGAATATGCCCAGGTGTCGAGTCGCCCGCGCCGAGCGCGTGATCGGCGCGGCCGACGATGTCGATGTTGGCGCCGCCCACGACCAGCAGGTCGGCAGCCTGGGCGCCCCGCACAGGCAGACTGTTCGCCTGGGGTTCGTCGGAGGCATCGGTCGAAGAGGGCGGCGTAGACATCATCGAAGGGTCGAGGGCGAGAAGCGGTCTCGGTGCAAGGCGGCGGGCCTGGATTCTTGCAGCCTCCGGGCCGGGCTGCCGGCTCGCAGCCACAAGACCTTCCACACGAAACATCAGAGATGACCTGCACGAGGTGCCCACGGTCTTGCTGGCCCTGAGGCGATCGGGCGAAGGGGGTCTTGGCCCGCTTCAAAGCGCAATTTGTCGGAATGCGGGTGCATGAACGCACGCGCGATATCCGCGTTCCAAGTGCGTTAGCTTGTTATGTGGTGCGCACGATCCACAACCGGGTCACCGCCAAGATCCAGTGGATGGGTGGCATCCTGCCGGTTCGAATGGAGAAGCCGCAGTACGAGAACGCCATTGCAGGTCGACGCTCAGCCCGGCGGGTTGAACCGGCTCGACGATCGAAGCCGTGCGCGCTCGGCTTCGATCTCACGGTCACGCGGCTGCGCCGTCGTGACCAGGGAGCTGACGAGCATGCCCGCGGTCGCGGTGATTTCCTCGACCGCGCGTTCAAAGACGGCTTCGTTGGCCTTCGATGGGCTGTGAAAGCCGCTGAGCTTTCTGACGAATTGCAGCGCTGCCGCGCGAATCTCCACCTCGGTGGCCGGCGGCTCGAAGTTGTACAGGGTGCGAATGCTTCTACACATGAGGGCTCCGTGAATGGCCAGGGTCACCGCGCCACCCTACGCCGAGCGCGCAAGAATCGCCAGCGCTGCGCTATCGTGCGCACTCCTGTCGCTGCATGAATGTGTGGATGTCCATCGATCCGAAACCTGCCCTGGGCACGCTGTACTCTTTTCGGCGTTGCCCTTATGCGATCCGCGCCCGCCTTGCGCTGAAAAGCGCAGGCTTGGCGATCGAGCTGCGAGAAGTGGCACTGCGCGACAAGCCGCAAGAGATGCTGACGCTGTCACCGAAAGGCTCGGTGCCGGTGATGCATCTGGCCGATGGCCGGGTCATCGATGAAAGCCTGCTGATCATGGAATGGGCGCTGAGTGTGGCCGACCCGCAAGGTTGGCTCATCGATCAGGCTCACGATGAAGCCCGCATTGCCCATCCGCTGATCGAGCGCAACGATCAGGATTTCAAACGGCTGCTCGATCGCTACAAGTACGCAGACCGTTATCCAGAACGCAGCGCAGCCTCGTACCGCGATGAATCGGTCGACACCCACCTGAATTCGCTGGAAGCACGCCTGAGCCGAAGCCCGCATTTGACGGGCGATCGCCCGTCGCTCGTCGACGCAGCGCTGCTGCCTTTCGTTCGCCAGTTTGCGCAAGTCGACACCGCCTGGTTCGACAGCGCGCCGTTGCCCAGCCTGCGCCGTTGGCTTCAAGAATGGCTGGCGTCAGCGCTGTTTGTCGCAACGCTCGGGCCGGCGCTGGCGCCCTGGAAGCCGGGGGATGCACCGATCAGGCTTTGACTTCACCGCCATGCGAGCTGCCGGGCGCCCCCACGGCGCAGCGCCCTGGGTGAAGCTCGCTCAATGGTGATCGCGATCCGCGCGGCCTGCCGCTGCCGTGTCGATGGCGGCGCTCAAGCGCTCCCACGCGTCTTGCACGGCATGGCGGGCGCGGTCCCAGCCGAGCAGGCGCGG
>CAXTCD010000101.1:0-18555 GCA_964242145.1 uncultured Rhizobacter sp. | reverse complement strand
AGGTTTTCGCGCTGCCTTTGCAGCCCTTGAAGACCCACCTGACCTTGAAAGACGGCCGCCTGAAGCTGAACGATGTGGTGGCGCGCACGGCCGATGGCAATCTGAGCGGCAGCGTCGGGCTCGACGGCACCGGCAAGGTCGCGCTTTGGCAGACCGATCTGCGCTGGAGCGGCGTCAAGCTCGAGCGTTGGCTGAAGCAAGAGCGCAGCGGCGGCCAGCCGCCGTACATCAGCGGCCAACTGGTCGGGCGCGCATCGCTGCGCGGGCAGGGCCGATCCACGGCGCAAATTCTCGGCAGCATCGACGGCACGGTGATGACCTCGCTGCGTGAAGGCCGCATCTCGCACCTCGCCGTGGAAGCGGCCGGCATTGACGTGGCGCAGGCGCTGGGCGTGTTCCTGAAAGGCGATGAAGCCTTGCCGGTCAGCTGCGCGCTGGCCGACCTGAATGCCGAGCACGGCATGCTGCGCCCGAATGCACTGGTCATCGATACCAAGGACTCGACGGTGTGGGTCGATGGCAGCCTGTCGCTTCAGACCGAAGACCTGGACCTGCGCGCGGTCGTGTCGCCGAAAGACTTCAGCCCGCTGGCGCTGCGCACACCGCTGCATGTGAAAGGCACCTTCAACGACCCGAAGGTGTCGCTGGAGAAAGGCCCGCTGGTGCGCAAGCTGGCCAGCAGTGCAGTGCTGGCACTGATCAATCCGCTGGCCGCGATCATTCCGCTGCTGGACCGCGGTGAGTCGGCTGACAAACCGGACAAGGCCGAGGGCTGTGCCGAGCTGCTGGAGCGGGCGCGCAAATCCACCGGTGCCACTGGCGCCTCCGATGCGAAGGCCACACCGGGTGCAGCCAGCGCGGCAGCCAGCCATCCATCGCCCGGCAGCCCGCCTCGAAACGAAGCCGCAGCCAACGTGACGCAGCCTCGTCAACCGGATTGACGCTGTAACTTGGTTACTGGATAATCAGAGCACGAGTTACAACCGTTCGCCCTCGTGGCGGATCGAGCCATGAAACAAGTTCTGATTGACGTGACCCAGCGCATCCGTGAACGCAGCAACTCGTTGCGTACGGCCTATCTGAAGCGTGTCGATCAGGTCGGCGCGCGCCCGCGCGGCGCCGATCGCATGGGCTGCGCCAACATCGCCCATGCGTTCGCGGCGATGCCGTCCAACGACAAGCTGCGCATCGTGGCGCAGAAGGCGCCGCACATCGGCGTGGTCACGGCCTACAACGACATGCTGTCGGCGCATCAGCCCTACGAGGGCTTTCCGGCGCTGATCCGCGATGAAGCGCATCGCCGTGGCGCCACCGTGCAGGTGGCTGGTGGCGTGCCGGCGATGTGCGATGGCGTGACCCAGGGCATGCCCGGCATGGAGCTGAGCCTGTTCTCGCGCGACAACATCGCGATGGGCACCGCGATCGCGCTGACCCACGATGTGTTCGACGCTGCGCTGCTGCTGGGCGTGTGCGACAAGATCGTTCCCGGCCTGTTGATCGGCGCGCTGCATTTCGGCCATCTGCCTTGCGCCTTTGTGCCGGCCGGGCCGATGAGCACCGGCCTGTCGAACAACGCCAAGGCCAAGGTGCGTGAGCAATATGCGCAGGGCCTGGTGGGCCGCGAGCAATTGCTCGAAGCCGAATCGGCGGCCTATCACGGTGCCGGCACGTGCACGTTCTATGGCACCGCCAACAGCAACCAAATGCTGCTCGAAGCGATGGGCCTGCATGTGCCGGGCTCGGCCTTCATTCACCCGCACGCGGAGCTGCGCGAAAACCTGACCCGCGAAGCGGTGCGCCAGGTGTTGGCATTGACACGCGGCGGTACCCGCTACACGCCGATCGGCCGCCTGGTCGATGAGCGCGTGATCGTCAACGCGATGGTGGCGCTGCTGGCCACCGGCGGCTCGACCAACCACTTGATCCACTGGATCGCGGTCGCGCGCGCGGCCGGCATCCTGATCGACTGGACCGATTTCTCCGACCTCTCGCATGCCGTGCCCTTGCTGGCGCGTGTCTACCCGAATGGCAGCGCTGACGTGAACCAGTTCCAGTCGGCAGGTGGCCCCGGCTTCGTGATCCGCGAGTTGATCGACGCCGGCTACATGCATGGCGATGTCGCGACGGTGAGCGCCGGTGGCTTGCGCGAATACGGCCGCGTGCCGCAGCGCTCGGGCGCCGGCCTGGTCTGGAAAGACCTGCCGGCGCAAAGCTTTGACGATGCGATCGTGCGCACCGCCGCAGCGCCGTTCAGCGAAACCGGTGGCCTGAAGCTGCTGACCGGCAACCTCGGTCGCTCGGTGATCAAGGTCTCGGCGGTGCCCGAGGCCAATCACATCATCGAAGCGCCCGCGCTGGTCTTCAACGGCCAGGAAGACTTTCAGGCGGCGTTCAAGGCCGGCCAGCTGGAGCGCGATTTCGTCGCAGTGGTTCGCTTTCAGGGCCCGCGTGCTAACGGCATGCCTGAGCTGCACCGGCTGACGCCGCCGCTGGCCGTGCTGCAAGGCAAGGGCTACCGCGTGGCACTGGTCACCGATGGCCGCATGAGCGGCGCGTCGGGCAAGGTGCCGGCGGCCATCCACGTCAGCCCCGAAGTGCTGGCGGGTGGGCCGCTCGGCAAGGTGCGCAGCGGCGATGTGATCCGGCTCGACGCGGACACCGGCACGCTGAACGCCCTGGTCGATGACGCCGTTTGGGCTGCCCGCGAGCAGGCCGAGATCAGCCTTGAGCAACAGATCGACAATGCACACGACCTCGGCCGCGAGCTGTTTGGCGGCATGCGCCGCAATGTGCTGACGGCCGAAGAAGGCGCCGTGACCTGGCTTTGAAGTTTGAAATTTAAAGCCTGAGACTTGCTGCCTGAGGCCTCGGCGCTGGCGCTGAAGGCCCATGGCCTGAATTCCTTCCTGATGCGGGCCTTGTTGCCCGCGATCCCTGTTCCACCCCGCCCGTGCACGGCATCTGGCCGGTGCGGCATCAACGCAGCGAACCCATGAACACACTCGAACTCGTCTCCTACGGCCCGGTCATTCCGGTGATCGTCATCGACCGTCTCGAAGACGCCGTGCCGCTGGCGCAGGCGCTCGTCGATGGCGGTGTGAGGGTGCTGGAAGTGACCTTGCGCACGCCGGTGGCACTGCAGTGCATGGAGGCGATTGCGCGCTCGGTGCCGGGCGCGATCGTCGGTGCCGGCACGGTGCGCAATGTGGCCGATGCGAAGGCCGCGAAGAATGCCGGCTGCCAGTTTGCCGTCAGCCCCGGTTACTTGAGCTCGGTCGGCCAGGTGTGCCGCGAGATCGATCTGCCCTTGTTGCCCGGCGTGGCGACCGGCAGCGAAGTGATGCAGGCCAATGAAGACGGCTACAGCTTCCTGAAGTTCTTTCCTGCCACCGCGGCTGGCGGCATCCCCTTGCTGAAGGCCTTGGCCGGCCCGTTCCACGATGTCGTTTTCTGCCCGACCGGCGGCATCACGCTCGAGACCGCACCGCAGTTTCTGGCGCTGTCCAACGTGAAGGTCTGCGGCGGCTCATGGCTGACGCCGGCCGACGCCGTGGCCTCGAAAGACTGGGCGCGCATCACCCGCTTGGCCAAGGAAGCGGGCAGCCTGCGCAAGGCTTGAAGCGGCCCAACGCAAAAGCCGACGCAGAAGCTAACGCAAAAGCGCGGTGACGGAAGTCAGCGCGTCGCATTCGTTCGAGTCGCTATCATTTCCGGCCCTCAGGCCACCGGTGCCCGCGCATCGGTGGCTTTGTCTTTTCAGCGCCGCAACAAGACGGCGCGCCTTCATTGCCACGTTCATCCAGGGAGCTTTTCATGTCATCGATTCATTGGCTGCGCACGACGGCGCTGCAGCTTGTCTGCGCCGTTTCACTGGCCTGGGCCGGCACTGCCGCGCAAGCCGAAAGTGCCAGCCCCGAGTTCCATCCCGAGCACGGCCCGAAGACCGTGCAGCTCGCCGACCAGGGCGCGCTGAAGCTGCCTGCCGGCTACGTCTACCTGAATGCGCATGACGCCGACGCGCTGTTGACCAGCTGGGGCAACCCCGGCCCGCACGAGCTGATGGGCATGGTGCTCAGCGTGGACGAGAAGTCGACCTGGGCGATCTCGCTGCAGTTTCGCAAGGAAGGCTACGTCAAGGACGAAGACGCCAAGACCTGGGATGCCGAGGCGCTGTTCAAGTCGGTCAAGGAGGGCACCGAAGAGTCCAACGAAGAGCGCAAGAAGATCGGCGGCCACGAGCTTCATGTGATCGACTGGGTGCAGAAGCCGACCTATGACGCACCGACGCATCGCCTGGCCTGGGGTCTGCGCGCCGAATCCATCGATGGCGACAAGAAGAGCGAGTCGGTCAATTACCGCACTTACGTGCTGGGCCGCGAGGGCTACATCGAGATGAATTTGATGACCAACCCGGAAGGCTTGAACGGTGCACGGCCAAGCGCCGATCAACTGCTGGCCGCCACCACCTTCAACGACGGCAAGCGCTACGAAGACTTCTCTGCCGCGACCGACCGGGTCGCTGAATACGGACTGGCAGCGCTGGTGGCCAGTGGCCTGATTGCCAAGAAACTCGGCTTGCTGGCGACGGTCGGCCTGCTGTTCGCAAAGTTCTGGAAAATCGCGCTGGTCGGCCTGGCGGTGTTTGGCGGTGGCATCAGCAAGCTCTTCAAGCGCAAGGCTTCGTGAAGCGAAAACATTCCTGAGTGGGCTTGTGACACAGTCAGGCCCGCCTCCGTCCTTTCAGCGCTCGATCAATTCGATCTTGTAACCATCGGGGTCGGTGACGAAGGCGATGACGGTGTCGCCCCCTTTGACCGGCCCGGCCTCGCGCGTCACCGCGCCGCCGTTGGCCTTGATCTTGGCGCAGGCGGCATCAGCGTCAGGCACTTCGATGGCGATGTGGCCGTAGGCCGTGCCGAGTTCATAGCGCGTGACGCCGTAGTTGTAGGTCAGCTCGATCTCCGCGTGTTCCGGGTTGCTGCCGTAGCCCAGAAAAGCCAACGTGTATTGCTGTTCGGGCCGGTCGGAGCTGCGCAGCAGCGTCATGCCCATCACGTGGGTATAGAAGTCAATCGAGCGCTGCAGGTTACCTACGCGCAGCATGGTGTGGAGAAGTCTCATGGTGGGGCGCCCGATGGGGTGGCGTCGAAGATGAAGCAGGTGGTCGAGGCGTGAGCGTACAGCTTGCCGTCGTGGCCGAACATTTTCGCGTCTGCCGTGCCCATGCGCCCGCCCAGGTGGATCAAGCGGCCTTCAGCGCGCACCAGCGGCACCTTGTCGGTCAGCGCGCGCACGAGGTTGATCTTCAACTCCACCGTCGTGTAGATCTTGCCGGCCGGCAGTGCCGAATGAATGGCGCAACCCAATGCGGAGTCGAGCAGCGTGGCGAACCAGCCGCCATGCACCGTGCCCATCGGGTTGTAGTGCGTGCGCCCCGGCCGGCCCTGGAACACCGCATGCCCATGTGCCACGTGAACCGGAATGAAGTCGAGTGTTTCGCCGATCGGCGCCAGCGGCAGCTCGCCGGCAAACATGGCATGGAAGATTTCGAGGCCCGATTTGCCGGCCACTTGATCGGGTCGGCTGATGCCGACGGCTTGATTGCGCGCGCGCACCGCCGCTTCGTCGGCTTGCCATTTCGCCAGCGTTTCGGCCGGGCTCAAAGTGTCGGTGGTCATGACGGAATCCCATGTTTGTAGGTACAACGATTGTATATACAATCAATCATGGCCACCCAGACCGCTGTACCGCAAACATCCAGCTCGGCGGCTTCATTGCGCGGCTGCACCGGCTTGAAGTTGAAGCAGATCACCCGCCACGTCGGGCGGTTTTATGACGCGCACTTTGCTGATGCCGGCTTGAAGTCGACGCAGTACTCGCTGCTGTCGCATGTGCTTCATCTCGGCCCGCTTCGCCCGAGCGATCTCGCGGCCGCCTTGTCGCTCGATGCCTCCACCTTGACCCGCAATTTGCAGCCGCTCGTGGCGCAAGGCTGGATCGATGTCGGCGCTGGCGCCGACGGGCGCAGCCGCTTGGTGCAGATCACCGAGGCCGGGCGGGCCAAGCGCACGCAGGCTCAGCGAGGCTGGAAGCAGGCCCAGCAAGCCTTGCACGCCAAGCTGGGTGCTGAACGCGTGGCCCAGCTGCATGGCTTGATCGATGAGTGCATGCTGCTGCTGGGTGCGAGCGAGGAAGACGCCCGCATCGATTGATGGGGCGCCGGGTTGCCCCGCCCGGGCGCGCGGGCCTCAGGCCGGCCGCGTTCAGCAGCTTGTTTCAGCGTGTGGCTTGCACGCCGGGCGTCACGTCATGGCCGTAGGCTGCTTTCCAGCGCTCCTGCAGGCGGGTGTGTTCGTCAAGCCGCTCGCCGGGCAAGCCATCGTCGACATGCCATTCGGCGATGCGTGTTTCGATCGCGAAATGCGAAGTCGGCTTGAATGCCGAAGGTTCATCAAGGCTGCCGATCGACACGTCGATGTGGAGCGAATCCAGGTACGCGAACGTCAACGGTGTGCCGCAATCCGGGCAGAAGCCACGCTTCGCGAAGCGCGACGACGCATGAAACTTCGGCGGGCTATTGAGCCATTCAAGCTGGCTTTGGGGCAGGTTGAAAAACGTGGCGCGCGTGTTGCCGAAGGCCAGTTGGCACATGCGGCAATGGCAGTAATAACCTTCTCGGTGATCGGGCTGGGCGCGGTAGCGAACGCGCCCGCACAGGCAGCCGCCGGTCACGGCGGGGCGGTCAACGGGTGATGCTTCTTTGACGTCCGGCGCATTCATCGATCACCTCCTGGGTTGATGTGCAAACACCTTGCAAGGTAGCGCTGCGCCGGCCGATCGCAAATCGGCTGAGCGGTACTTGTCTTGTCAGCAATCGCCTTGCGGGCGCTGCCAGCGCCGCGCCGCGCCGCGTCAGTTGGCCACGGTGTAGTTCAAGGTCAGGCGGCCACCATCCACATAGACGATCTCGCCGGTCATGTAGCTGGAAGCGCTGCTCAACAGAAAGGCCGCGACATCGGCGATCTCCGACGGCTCGCCGAGCCGCTTCAACGGCGTGCGGCTCATGATGCGCGCGCGGGCTTCATCGCTGCCGAGCACGGCGTTCTTCGCCAGCTCGGTGGCGATCGTGCCGGGCGCGACCGCATTGACGCGGATGCCTTGATCGGCGAGTGACAAGGCCATCACGCGCGTCAGCTGATTGACCCCGCCTTTGCTGACGTTGTAGCTGGCGATGCTCGGAATGGCCATCAAGCCGTTGACCGAGCTCATGTTGACGATGGCACCGCCGCCAGTTTTCACCATCTCGCGAGCAATCGCCTGGCCGACCAGGAACGAGCCCTTCAGGTTGATGTCGATCACTGCATCCCAGTCGGCTTCGGTGATGTCGAGAAAGTTGGCGGCCTTGAAGATGCCGGCGTTGTTGACGAGCCCGTCGATGCGGCCGAAGGTCTGCAGTGTTTGTGCGGTGGCGGCATCAACCTCTGATTTCAGCGCCACGTTGCAATGCAGGTAGTGCGCACGGTGGCCACGCTTCGTCAGTGCATCGGCCAGGGCCTGACCACGCGCGTCATCGACGTCCCACAGCGCGATGGCCGCGCCATCGGTGGCGAGCCGCTCGGCACATGCGGCCCCAATGCCTTGGGCGGCACCGGTCACGACGATCACTTGCTCTTGCAGGTTGAATTGGACGGGCTTCATGCGTGTGTCTCCATCGGGTCGGGGTGGCCTGGGCCGCGGGTTCTTCGAGGCGGGGGAGGCGATTCTATGCAGCTGCCGAATGCCGTGCCGGCAGGAGGTGACCGCTACACTTCGACCCTGTTTTGCAGCCCCATGCGCCCCATGAACATCGACGAACTCCTGTCACCGATTTCCGATTCGACCCCATGCGGTGAAGACCTGTCGTTCTCCGCAGAATTCGACACGATCAACGAACTGCGGCGCGAAGACGACCCGACGCTGGACCAGGGCGAATGGGTCACGACGCTGAAGACCGCCGATTGGGGCGCCGTCGAGGCACGCTGCACCGAGCTGTTGAGCAAGCGCTCGAAAGACTTGCGGCTGGCGATGTGGCTGACCGAAGCTGCCGCTCTGACTGGCGGTTATGGCGGCTTGCAGCAAGGGCTCGATCTGTGCGCGCAGCTCTGCAATCGTTATTGGGAAGGCCTGTTTCCCGAAGCCGAAGACGGCGACATGGATCAGCGCATTGGCAACATCAGCTGGTTCCTGAAGCGTTTGATTTCGCTGGCGACGACTGCGGCCGTCACGCGCGGCCGCCTTGGCGCTTATTCGCTGCAGCAGATGCAGACCGCGCGCAGCCTGCAGGCCACGCTGGATCGCTCGCCCGAGAAAGCCGCACAGCTGAGCCCCGACACGCTGACGATCGAGAAGTTCAACAAGGCGCTGCGTGACACGCCGAAAGACAGCCTGCGTGCGTCACTGGATGCGATCAAGGCTTGCCAGACCGCGTTGGCCGATTGGCAAACGGTGATCGATGCGCGGCTCGGCGCTGAGGGGCCGAGCTTCGTGCCGGCCCGCGAAGCGCTGGGCGCGGCGCTGCATGAAGTGCAACGCCTGGCGCGTGAAGTCGGTGCCGTGCCGGCGGCCAATGCGGCGTTGGCGGGGCCAGACGATGGCGGCGCAGGCACTGATGGAGCGCAGGCCGCGGGCGGGGCAGCCAGTGCGGTGAGCGGCCCTTTGCGCTCACGCGCTCAGGCGCTGGCGCAATTGCGTGACGTGGCCGCCTTCTTTCGCGCGACCGAGCCGCACAGCCCGGTCGCTTATCTGGCCGACAAGGCCGTGCAGTGGGGCGACATGCCTTTGCACGAATGGCTGCGCGCGGTCGTCAAGGACACCGGTGCGCTGTCGCACATCGAAGAGCTGTTGGGCGTGCCGCCGGCGAACGGTAATCTCTGATCGCCTGAAGGCATTCAGCTGCAGGCCCGAAAGGCTGATGTGGAGAGGGGAGGGCAGCAGGCAACGGCCGTTGCGCTGCACTGCCGACGCCGCCTGGCCTACTGACTGACGCGGAACTCGATGCGCCGGTTGCGCGCGCGGCCTTCCGGCGTTTCGTTCGGCGCCACCGGCCGGTCCGGGCCGGAGCCTGAGGTGGTGATCAGCGACGGCGCAATGCCTTTGCCGGCAAGATAAGTGCGCACCGCGTCGGCGCGCGCCAAGGACAGCACGACGTTGGTGTCGTGCGCGCCTTGCGAGTCGGTATGGCCGATGACCTCGACCTTCTTGCCATTCAACTTGAGCAAGGCCACGGCCATTTCATCGAGGATGGACCGGCCGGCCGGGCGCAGCACGCTGCTGCCGGCTTCGAACTCGATGATGCGGTTGGCCAGCGCCGCATCAAGCAGCGATTGCTCTTGCGCTGCGACGCGCAAACCGTTGCGCACCGCATAGGTCGGGTTCAGCGAGGTGGCCATGTCGGCGACGATCTGCTGGCGCTGGGATTCGTTGGCGACCTCGCCCTTCAGCTCGATGTTGTTGCCGCTGATTGCCAATTGGCCGTGCGACACCTGCTTCAACTGCGGCGACACAAGCTTCTGAACATAGCCGGCCCAGTTCGGTGGCGCGACCACATTGCCGACGCCGAGTTGATCGACCACGCGGTCAAAGCCATAGATCTCGCGAACCCGCGCAAGAATCGCCGTGCGGGTGGATTCGTCCGGCACGGTGCCCGAGACCACGACCTGGTTCGGCGCCGTCGTCTGGGCCTGTACCGGCAGCGAGGCGGCCCACAGTCCGGTCAACGAGCCGGCCATCATCACCGGTGCCATCCATCGTTTGCATTGCAAGCGCATGCGCTCAATCTCCAAGAAAGGTTTCGCGGAACATGTCGACCGCCGCAGCGAGTGACAGGCCGGGGTCGCGCAATTGGTTCGACAGCTTGCGCAAGCCGTAGTCGGAGTCGATCCAGTCTTCGACCCAGGCGGCTTCAGTCACCGCAACGTTGTTGACGAAGCACAGGTCGGCATCGATCACCGAGCGCAAGCTCGCTGCTGAGGCGCCATGAAAGCCGATCATCAACAACGGTTTCGGGCCATGCGAAGTAACGAATAAGGCCAGCTCGGCAGAGGTGCGCTTGAAGAAGCGCGCGACCAGATCGACCCACAAGGTCAGCGTGTGGGGCAGCTGCAGCGGGTCGCGCGGCAGCGGCAGCACGATGCCCTTGCTCAGCTCCGCATGGCCTTGCGATAACACGGGCTGCAGCAAAAGCCCGAGGGCCAGCGCCGTCTGCCGGAATGACACCGGGCTGCCGGCCGAAGCGAGGCTGCTCTCCAGGCCTTCCAACGTTTCCTGTTCGGCGTATTTCTTGTAGCGGTCACGCAGCACATCGACCCTCGATTCCAGGCCGACATGGATCTGCGCCAGCTGCTCCTGAATCTGCGAGAAATCTTCGGCCACCATCGCCTGGCGCACGCTGATGTCGAGCCGGCCCCACAGCGAACTCAAAGCCTGCGGGCTGTAAGGCAGAAAGCCGATCGGGTCAGCCACCTCGAAGGAAGCAGCCATCACGAAAGGGAAGCGGCGGCCCGAGGCATCCTGGCTTGCTGCAAGGTGGCCGACCAAGCCGGCGTGGTTTTGCGCACCGAGGATCGCGAAGTGAACGGGCGCCGCGGCGTCATAGACCAGCTTCCAGCGCGGGTCTTCGGACAGCAGCTCCATGGTCTGCGACATCCAGTGGTCCAGCCCCTTGATCAATGCCGAGCCGGCCGTGCTGCGCACGAAGTCGCCTCGCGAGCGCAGCTTGCCGAAGTACAGCGCTTGCCCGGCCGGTGATGTCAGTCCACTCATGGCTTGCCTCCCGTGACTGACGGCATCGTCGCACTGGCGTCGGCGCCGGCCACTGTGTTGGGCAGCGAGACCCCGCGCAGACCGCCCGATGTGCTTGGCGTGTCGGTCGTGCCGCTGCTGCTGGATGCGCCGGTGGTGGGGCTGGCGATCAGACGCAGCTGCACGGTCAGGTTCATCGTGCCGCTCGGCCACGACAGCTCGAACGAGCCATTGGGCAGCTTGCGCTGCTTGGCGCTGGCGAACATCTTTTCCAGGCCCGAGTTGCCCGGGATGTTCAAGAACTCGACCGCCTTGCCTTCGACGCTGATGCCGGTGATGTGAACACCCGGCGTTCCCTGGCCCGGCCAGACGAAATCGTTCCAGTTGGCTGCGCCGTTGCGGTAGCGCATCTGCTGGCCGTCAATCTCGACGGTGTACTCGGACAGCCCCGGCACCGGCGAAGGCAGCATCTGGAAGCGGGTTTGATCGGCGCTGGCCGAGCCACCGCCGCCTCCGCCACCCGATCCGCTGCTGCCTGCGCCGCCGACTTGTCCATTGACCGGTGACACCCAGGCCGGGAAGCCGCCTGCAAATTCAGGACGCAGGCGCAGACCGATGTCGGCCCAGGTGCGCGGCGTGACGGTGTCACCGCGGCGAACCACCAAGGCACCGAGCGCCTGTTCGCTGAACTTCGCCACAGTGCCGTCCGGGCCAAATACCTTGGTGATCTCGCCCGGCGTGGCTTCGAGGCGCGAGTTCTTGTCGAACGGGTATTTGCCCGACAGCGTGCGCTGGAAGGGTTCATAGACCTGGGCCGCCCACACACGGTTGATCTCGTTCTCGGCCGGCGGCACGATCACCGCAAAGGCCTGAATCAGCGGGCGCACCAGCAAGGGCCGCAGCGTGGCCTTGGCCGCATCGGTCTGCGCGTTGAGCATCTGCTCTTCAACGAGCTTCAGCGAGTCGCTCAGCTCAGACCCGCCTTCCAGTGTTTGCAGCATCAGCTGACGGCTTGCCGGGCCGGTGTCGCCCTGGTTCTTGATCTGGTTGAACCGCGTGCGCACCTTCGACAGCGTCTCTAGGTATTGGCGCATCAAGGTCGGCCCGTTGTCGCGCCCGATCATCAAGCGCATCAGGCCCGAAAACTCCTTGCCGATCGGCCCCATCGGCACCGCCGCCTGACCGGTCGAGATGTCGAGCTTCACTTCGACCGGGCTCGGCGCCATCCGCATAACGGACTGCTTGAACCACTCGATGAAACCCTTCTGGCTCTTGGCCATGCGGTCGTTCAACAGGCTGGGGTTGTCCCACGAGGTTTGGTCGTAGAGCGTCTGGATCAGCTTGCCGACCGGCGATGCGGCCGGGTCGCCGAGGCGGTTCATGCGGGCCACCGCCACTTCGAAGCTGCCGAACTCCCGAACGCTCACGCCTTGCATGAACTTCTGCCATTCCGCCACGTACTCTGTCTTGTAGAGCTGGATCAGCGACTTGCGAATCTGCTCCGGGCTGCCTTCGAGCGTCAGGTCGTCCTGGGTCGCGGTTTTCAGCACCCAGTCATCGGCCTTGGTTTCTTTGGTGGCGGCTTCCTTGAAGGCATCGTCGACGAACTCGTACCAGGCCTCCTTCGTGAAGGTGCCGGAGATCGCATAGCTGCCGGCGACGATGTCCTTGTCGGTGTCTTCGACGATGCGCGCTACCGTCATCGGCGGGAAACGGGTGGCCGCACGGGCCTTGATTTCAGCGTAGACACGTTCACGCGCCGGCATGCCTTTGACGACCCGGCGCAGGTTCTCGCGGGTCATGTCGAGCAAGGCGAGGTTGGTCTGCGTGGTCGGGAAATCGGGCGCGGTGACCTGGGTCAACGCAAACGAAAGAAGTCGTTCGGCCGAGCGAATCAACTGCTCGCGTGGCATCGAGCCGCGGTTCGCCTCCAGCCAGCCGCGCCAGAAGCGCGTCAGCTGATCACCGAGGTGACCGGTCTCGACCCGGCTGCGGTCGCCCAGCATGATGTACGTCTTCAGCGCGTTATACGCATCGGAGACGTTTTGCGTCGAGGCTGCGGTATAGATGCCCAAAGGCTCGGGGTTCGCGTTGCCGCCCTTCGATGCGGTGGGCGTGCCGTCGGCTGCTCGGGCCAGGGGCTGCAGCTGCGCGGCATTGGCGTTGACTTCGCTCAGATAGGCGGCCAGCGCCGCGGCCGTGGGCTTGAGCATCACCTCCTGCAAGCCGGCCAGGTATTCCTCGCGCAGCTTCTTCTCCAGCGCCGCGCCCTGGTACAGGCCCAGGCTCAGCGCCCAGGGGCGCTCGGTGCGGTAGCTTTGCAATTGCTCGACGCGGTCTTGCAGGATTTCCAGCGATTCGAGGCGCGATTGAAGGTCGATGCGGCCTTCCTGCAGCTTGATGACTTTCGCCAGATCGGCCTGCGCGTTGGCCACCAGTTGCCGGTTGCCGGAATACGACCAGGTCCAACCAGCAAGGGCGGCGCCCAGCAGCAGCGCTCCGCCGAAGAACGAGGCATAACGCCAACGCAGTTTGTTGCGGCTCGTGTATTGCTGAACCAGATTGCGGTCCGCAAAGATCACCTTGGAGAACAGCTCGCGCAGGAAGAAGCCGTTCTGCGCGATGACCGATGCGGTCTGTACCGACGCGTTGGAAGGCGTCAGAGCAAAGCGTTCGGCCACGCGCTGGCTGGCGCGGCCGGTGGACTGGCCTTCCTGCACGGCGCTGGTGAAATAGAAGCCGCGGAAGATCGGCCTGAATTGATAAGGGTTGTCTTCGAACAAGGTGTTCAGAAAGGTTCGAATCGGCGTCTTCAGTGCCGAGAACTCCAGCGGGAAGGTCAGCACACCGGGCGGCAGCTTCTCGCCGCGATGCATTGACATGCGCGCGGTCGACGCCTCTTTGAGGCCGTCGTTCAGTTCATCGAAATACTTGTCGAAGATGCCAACGACATTCGTTTTGGCTGTCGTGTCGTAGGGCAGTGTCGCGCCCCAGACGCGCTCGCGCTCGGCGCGGTCACGATCTTCGAAGAACTCGGCGAAGCCGCCGATCAGGTCGGCCTTGGTGAACACCACATAGACCGGCGCGAAGACCTCCAGCTTCTCGGTCAACTCCTGCACCCGCTGGCGCAACTGTTTGGCCAACGCGATGGCGAACTCGGGGCGGTTGGACGACAGCTCGGCCAGGCTGGCCGCGATGATGACGCCATTCAACGGCGCTTTTGGCCGGTTGCGCTTCAGCAGCGATAAGAACCCGAGCCACTCTTCATGGTCTTCCTCATGCACGGAGTAGCGGCCGGCAGTATCCAGCAGGATGCCTTCGGTGGTGAAGAACCAATCGCAGTTGCGGGTGCCGCCAATACCGTGAATGACCGAAGCCGATTTGTCGGAAAACGGAAAGTTCAAGCCGGAGCGAACGATGGCTGAACTCTTGCCCGCCGCTGGATTGCCGATCACGGCATACCAGGGCAGTTCATACAAGGCCGCCGAGCCGGAGGTCTGGCCGAGCTTGGAGCTTTTGATGGTCTTGACCGCTTCGTGCATGCGCTCGCGCACGCCAACCATTTCGGCCCGGCTTTCCTTGCTGGGCGCTGCCTTGATCGCACGATCCGCTTCGGCTGTGATCGCGGCCTCCAGCTTGCGCCCGGCCTTTTGGCTTTGATAGCGGCGGTACAGCCAGACGATGGCCCAAACGATCAACAGCGTGACCAGCAAGCCGGCGAGCCACATCGCGCCCACCTTCATCGTGTCTGCGCCGATGAAGAGAACCGTGGCCAGGGCCAGGATGCCGATAACGGCCAGGGTGCGGGCGTCGAGAAGAAACTGCCAAATGCGTTTCATGGGGAAATGCGTCCGTTCATGGGTTCAAACTGCGGAAGTACGGGCTGCAGCCGCAGCAGGAACGAGGGCGACCGCAAAGCGGTCGAAGCTTGCAAACGTGCCCAGCACCAGCCCTGCGGTTTGGGTGAGTTCAACTTGCGTCGCCGCCAGCGCGATACAAGCCAGCAGCCGGGCAATGCCGATATCACCGCAACCCACGCCGAGCAGCAGTACTTGAGTGCCGGGGTCCAGGTGCGGCAGCAATTCTTGCAGAGCGCCGTAGGCCTCGCCTTTGCGTGAGGCGCGGTGGTCGCAGTCGCTGGTCAGATGTTCGATGGCTGAGGCTTCGCAGGCACTTGCAGTCAATGCGTCGGTCAGGGTCTGGGTGGCGTCAACAGGGCTGATGCGGCCCGTCGCATCAGCCGATTTGTCTCGCTGACGGATGCTGGGTCGATGAATGCGTGCAATGGGTTTGTTAGCAATCTCGGGCGGGTGCCAGGTGGGCGACGCCAGCAACAGAGCGCCTGCACCTTCACCCAGCACGAAGCCGTTGGGATTGGCTCCGCTGAAGAGTGCGTTGGCGGCCGACATCTCCATCACACGCGATTCGCTTAGACCGCTCTCTGCGGCAATTGCAAGCAGCAGGCCGGGCTGCCGATCACGCTGCCACTGGAGCAGTTGCTGGTCCAATACGGCCCAGAAGGCTTCAGCATCTGCCACCGCATGGACATGCAGCTGAACTGCCGCATGAACAGTCTTTGCCATCGCCGGTGATTGACCGGCTGCGCTCAAGCCGGCGATGAGAGTTGATTCGAAATGGCCATCAATCCATTCACGCGCCAATTGCTGAATCGGAAGAGGCCATCGCGGAGGAACGGCGATGCGGATCGTCATGACCGGCGCCGGGGCCGATGCCGACGGCGCCGTGCCGCGTTGAACGGGTGGCGGTGCCAGTGAAGGCAATTGAGCGTCGATCGATTCGGTGAGGCTGGCCAGGCATTGGCTGATCAAGGCCAGTGAACGTTTCACATCGGCACCCAATTCAAGCTCAGATGACTCGGTGGGCCTTTGACTTGCCAGCCGTGCTGTCAATTCATCCAACGGCTCTTCCAATGAGGACGCATCGACATCCGGCATCCTCACGGTGAAAACAGCCAAACCATCGTCATCGGTCAACTCGGTATCGAGCTTGGGCTTGCAGTCTCCCGAGGAGATGCTGGCTTGCGCAGCTTGCCAGTCGGAACCGGCGCCCACGAGCGCCGTGGCGGCGAGCACGGCAAACGAGGCGGTGCGCTCGTTTTCGGCGGACGACACCGCGGGCTCGGCAGATACCGAAGTTGCAGATGGTGCAGCCGTGGGCGCGATCGGCGCCGCCGCGTATTTGCGCAGCCGGCCGAATGATGCGATGGTGAACCACAAGGCCATGGTCAATGCCAACGGCAGTGCCACCAGCTGAATGGCCACATCGGTCCCGCTGGGATCGATCTTGGCGGACTGCCAGCGCCATAGCGTACTCAACCACACGAGCGCAGTGATGACCAGCAGCAGTGCAAACGCCTTCCAGACTTTGGCCATGGATCTTGAGTCAACAGCGCTCTTGGCGCTTCAGTCAGTGGGAAGAAGGGAGCTGCGGCGCAGCGATGCAGAGACTGGATGCCTTACCGCAGCTTGAGCTGTTCAGCTGTCAACGGTACCGACGGCTTGCGAGGAGATCAACAGGGCGCCACATGCCGTCTTGTCGCCGTGGCGAGCTGCGGGCTGTCCATCAATGATCATCGACGGATCGCCACTGACGATGACGGTGGTGCCACCGTGGCCACGCTTGGGGCAGGTGACTTTGTCACCGACACGGGCGATGCGCTTGCCATGTGTTTCGGTCGCGCCCGAGGCTTCGATGACCTCGCCGCCATGATCTGTTTTGTCGCCTAACACGATGAAAGCACGTCCCATGCTCAGCTCCCTTCCTTATTGGATAACCCGCTTTGTTCGGAGCGTCCGAGTCTAACGGCAGCCGCTGCGCTTCAGTCCCCCACCTTAGAGCGAAGCGCCTTGGGTTTTCGCAGTTCCACATGCCCCAGATCCCGGTTCTGCCAGCGACCCCCCCAAGTCAGCCCGACCCGTTGGGCGATGTCCCCATAGAGCTCATAGCCTTTCATGGCCCAAGGGTCTCTTTCGGTGATCACCAATTTCCCGTCGCGCAAGAACGCGCTATCGGCCGCGAGCCCGTATTGGTGATAGCTTTGCCAGGCTGCCGCATTTGTGACCTGCGCACCCAAGCCCGCCAGCATGTTTTGGCGTTCCGGGCTTCGATAACCTTCGATGAGCGCCATCTCATAGCCTTGTTCTTCTTTCATCAGCCGATAGGCCAGCAGTAGCCGTTGACGAAAGTCAGCGTCGAGTAAATCCCAACGGCGGTCGGCACTCGAGAGCTGCGGCCGGACACTTTCGACTTCAGCTGTCGTGAAAACTTCCGGTGGCAAAGGCGGCGGCGGAACAAGCTGCTCGCCTTGCAGCAAGGCTCCGACGACGTTGCGTTCGGGGGTGACGATCGAGTCATCGAACGCCGCCAGGTTGCGCCCGCCACGCAGAAAAAAAACGATTCCCGGAGGAATGATCAACAAGGCCATGCCCAGAATTGCCAATGGCCAGCGCGATGCCACCCACCGGGTGCTGCCGATCGCCGCATCGGAAGCCTGAGATAACGACTGTTTTACCTTGCTCCCCGCAGCGCTCTTTGCGTTGCGCTGTAGATGGGTGAATCGATGGACCCATTGCGAGACTTGCAGCCGGACTGCATTGCGAAAGTTCGGTAGCAGCGCGAATGCAGCCAAGACACACGCCAGCAAAAAATACAACGCCACGGTTAAGAACATCATTTCGCCTGTCGAGGCTGGTAAGCCCCCCTTCGGGGAGTTGTGAGACACGGGGGGCTCACTAAAATCGCGCGACATTCCCGGTGTTGCTGCATGCTCATGGTCCGTTTGATCAGCACAGCGATGCCCTGCCACCTATGAATCAAACTCCTCCATCAGCCCCAACGCCCGGCGGGCGGCCACAGCTTTTTTCTTCAGCGACGGCGTCCCATCGGCCTGTGGATTTTGGACCGAGCATCTTAGCGACCATCGACGGAGGACAGACGCGCCCGGCCGAACTGCGTGATCGCCGCCGAGGCAAACGCGCAATGTGGTTTGGGGCCATCTTGGCTGTTGCACTTTTGGCCGGATATGGCATAACAAAATACTTCGATGGCGCCATTGCCATCTCACCAATTCCATCCGAAGCTACGGCGCAACCCGCTGCTGCACCGCGTGCCGCAAGCGCCGCAGCAATCTCTGTCTCGGCGAGTTCCGATCTGACTTCGCCCCCATCGGGTGGTTCGGCTTCGATCGAGAACGTTGTAGCGCCGCCGATGGCCTCCACTGACACAGTCATTTCAGCGCCGATCGCCGCCTCGGAAGTGCCTGTTCGCGCTGCAATTGCTGCCGAGGCGCCCATTGCCACGATAAGCAATCACAAGCCGCAAGGCAAAGATGCACGATCTGACCGTGACCGCGGCGTGCCAGTCAAACCAAAGGTCATGGCTTCCAAAGGGGCGTCCAGCAAGACGACCGTGGGTACAGACTCGGATGCCGATCTATTGGCGGCGATGTTGCCTCACCTGAGCCATTTGAAACAGCAGCCCTTAGGGCCAGGTAGCCCTGCATTGGAGAAGCGTTGCGGACGGCTCAGTGGCGAGGCTGCATTGGAGTGCCGGGCGAAATTTTGCAATGGTCGGGAAGGAAGCGATGCCGCCTGTCCTGCGGCGGCCGCTTCGGCGCCGTGATGGATGAGAGAAACGGGTCGATTTATTACCCGTCCCATTGATCGACGAGGTGAAAGCCTTTTTTCAACGTGGCTTTTAAGGCGAATGGCACTTACTTTGGCCGAGGTGCGTGACCGTAGTTCATGACTTGTCGGC
>CAXTCD010000100.1:0-18618 GCA_964242145.1 uncultured Rhizobacter sp. | reverse complement strand
CCGCGTCGCACCAATCATCCAGAGCCGCTTCGGCTCAAGTCCGACAGGCTGCTAGGGCCGACTGCTCTGCGGTGCTCGGTGTTGGGGGCATCGCGCAGAACTCGCTGCGTTCACTTCGTTCACTGCGCTCGGACAGCTGCGCGAAGTCAGTCAACAAAGCGTGCGGGCGCACGCCACCCCCAACCCCTGCGCTCCTCGACGCCACCCACGGGGCCCGAATGCAATGCGGTCGTTTGCTGCGCAAACATCCCCCGCTGATGTCTCGCTTCGCATCGGCTCGATGCTTATCGCATCGATGCGAAGCGAGATGCGCGCGCGATAGCGCGCACCATGACCTGACTTCGGGCGGTTGTCCGAGCGCAGTGAACGAAGTGAACGTAGCGAGTTCTGCCCGACAGATTCGATTTCTTTGCCTCCTTTCTTTGGCGAGACAAAGAAAGGAGGTCGGCCGCCGGGCCGAACACCCGGCGCAGCCTCACGCAGTGAACAAAAGCCACCCCGCGACAGCGCCACAAACCACCAGCGCCAAACGCAAAACTCCAAAGCCCCCAGCGGCAGCATGAGCCCCCGTTCCAAATGATCGACAAGCTCACCCGCCTCCTCCTCAGCCCCGCCAACTGGTCCGCATTGGCCCTGGCCACCACCGCGCTGGCCCTCAAAGCCCTGGGCTTCATCGGCATCGCCGGCTTACCGATCGCCGCCCTCGGCTACGCTGCAGGCTTCACCATCGGCGGGCTGTGGTTCGGCTTCCCGAAGCTGCAAGGCCCGATGTGGGACGAAGCCCTCGAATTCACCGACGAAGGCGATGCCCGCGAAGCGATGAGCCGCGCGCTCGCCGGCGTGCGGGGCCTTGTCGAATACAACCCGGAGAACCGCCTGCCGGCCAGCCTGCAGGCCAGCGCGCTGACCTTGTGCAAATCATTGGAGAGCCTGCTGGCGCAATGGGAGCGCAGCAAGGGCGCGTTGTCGCTGCAGGAAGGCTTTCATGCGCGGCACATCGCGATCTCTTACCTGCCGGAGGCGCTGAAGGCTTATCTGTCGATCCCGGCGCAGTATGCGAGCACGCGGGTGCTGCAGGACGGCAAGACCGCGCAAGACATCTTCCGTGACACGCTGACCGAGCTCGAAGGCAAGGTGCGCGAGCTGGCGGACGATCTGGCCAGCCAGGATGCGCATGCCTTTCTCGTCCATTCGCGTTTCCTGCAGGACAAGTTCGGTACGCGCAATGCCCTCGATGCGCCACCGCTGAATTCCGCCGCTCCCACCACCCCGAAGGAGGCCGACCATGGCAAGCCCTGAGAACACATCACCCGTCAATACCGCTGCCACCGTCGGCTTTCAGCTGACGCCGCCGGAGGTCATCACGCCGGTGCCGGCCGAGGCCAGCCGCACCGCGGTGCCACTCAAGTCGGAGACGGCGGCCGCGGTCGATGACCAGGTGGCGCGCTTCATCGAAGCCTTGATGACCGAAGACGTGCACAGCAGTGCCTTCAAGGCCAAGCTCGACAGCGCCTTTGCGCTCGGCCGCGAAGAGGTGTCGAACGCGGCCAGCCTGATGCAGGGCCGCTTCCTGCTGCGCAACTTCGTCGGCGCCGAAGACAGCCCGGCCTACAAGGCGATCGGCGAGATCCGCGGCCACCTCGACAAACTGAACCCCGGCAACGAAGGCGACCTGCTGTCGCCGAACAAGCTGCTTGGCATCATCCCGTTCGGCAACAAGCTGCAGGCTTACTTCCGCAAGTTCGAAAGCGCCGGCTCGCAACTGCAAAAGGCGATGAGCCAGCTCTACGCCGCGCGCGATGACGTACAGCGCGACATCGCCGACATCGAGGCCACGCGCGGCAAGCTCTGGGAGGCCATGCAGCAGCTGGCCGCCGCAGCCCACTTCGCCACTTCGCTCGACGCGCGGCTGGCCGATCGCGTGGCGGCCTTGCAGGCCAGCGATCCGCAGCGCGCCAATGCCTTGCAGCAGGAGGTGCTGTTTTATGCGCGGCAGAACCTGTCGGACATCCTGACCCAGCAGGCCGTGTGCGTGAACGGCTATCTCGCGCTCGACGTGCTGAAGAAAACCGGCCGCGAAATGATGAATGGCTGCAGCCGTGTCGCGACCACCGGCATGAGCGCGCTGGCGGTGGCGCAGACCGTGGCGCGGGCCACCGGCAACCAGATCCAGGTGATGGAGATGCTGCAAGGCGTCAACGCGACGATCGGCAACCTGATCTCCGAGACGGGCAAGCAACTCAACAACCACGTTGAGGCGACCGCGCAGTTCGCGAGCAACCCGATGATCGGCATCGACAAGATCAAGGAGATGTTCGACCAGACCTTCAAGGCGATGGACGCGATGGACACCTTTCGCGCCAAAGCCATCGACGTGATGGGCCAGAACAACGCGATCATGAAAGAGCAGCTGACGCGCAGCGATCAATACATCGACCGCGTGCGCCAGCAGCAGGCCCGCGAGGCCGGCCGCTCGGCGCTGGAGGGGCCGGTGGCGCTTTGAAAGGCGGTCGGTCTTGTCAGACATGCCGCGCAGCGATCGGCGCTGGCGGCTGACAGCGCGCGGCCAAGCATCGGCCGATCATCGGGGCTCGCACTGTGCATTGCACGGTCCCCGAGATCACCGCGCATGACATGCCTTCAGGCGACGCACAAGGCGCTGTCGTTCACCTGCCGGGGCTTGGGTGCAACAAACGAACCCAAGACACAACTCCAAGAGGTAAACCATGGAAATGACATTGCAAATCCTCGGCGCCTTCGAGACGCTCGGCCAGGCATCTGTCGACGCCCAAGCCTTGTTGCGTCAGCTGCAGACCCGCGGCGTGACGCCTGAAGACGCTGCGCTGGCGCTCGACAAAGCGTTGCGCGAAGGCCTTCTACACCGCACTTCAGACGGCATGCTGCGGGCCGGTTCGCTGACCGTCAGCGAACGCATCCAGCAAGACGAAACTCCCCGTCGGCATCGCTAGCCGGCAATGCATGCGCAGATGGGATCAGGCCCAACGGCGGAGCCGGTGGGATGACGGATCGATCGTGGATCGATCCGATCGCCGCCATCGTTGTATCAGCGATCGCGCCTCAGGAATCCAACCGACGTACCGGCCTCGCCGAGCACAAACACGGTGTAGACCCGGTTGGCTTGCAAGGTCACGTCGGTTGCCAGATAAAGGTCCGCAGCGGTGACCGGTGACGTGGCTTCGAGGCGATAAGCGGTACCGGCCGTGGCTTCGATCGGTGTCGATGACAGGCCGAAGGCAATGTTGGTGGCGGCCGTGCTGTAGTCGGCCGTCAGCGTGACACCGCCGATCAGGTTGTTGACACCATGCACCAGTCGCAGCCGTGCGTTGGTGCCGGTCAGCGAGCGCCGGTTGTCATCGTTGAGCAGCGACACCTGTGGCGCCTCGGGCGAGCCCAGCACCATCAGCGTCAAGTCGGCGCCCGCGGTCACCGACAGTCCGCTGGTCGGTGTGGTGACCGTCGGCGCGGCTTCGTTCTCGATGACCTGGATACTGCGCACCGCGCTCGCGGTGTTGTAGAACACCCGCGTGTTGTGGGTGTCGCTTGCGATGCTGCGATCGGTCGACAAGGTGGTGGTGGTCGAATCCACACGCTTGACGCGGAAGCTGTAGCTGCCGTTGCTGAGCGAGGTGTAGTCGCTGGCCGCAAAGCTCGCAGTGCCCTTGCTCAGCAGCGTGTCGGTCGAGTAAAGATCGATCGACGCGTAATCGGTGCTGGCATTGAGGAATCGCACATGGCCGGTGCCGCTGTCGTCGCTGCTACCGCCGCCGCAGGCTGAAAGCAGCGCGAGCGCGGCAACACCCCACATCGCAGCAATGGATCGGAAGGTCAGGGATTCCTTGCGGCTTGAATCCTTGATTACAGCCAGTGGCGGTTTCGCTTGCGTTGCGCCACTGCGATGCATTGATTTGCAAGGTGTCTGCGCAGACACCTTGCAAAGCCGGCTTTACATGGCCGGCGGCTGCCTCGCGTGCGTTTGCCGATCTCCTTACATCAGCAGATGCTCGCCGGCGTTATCTCCACCGAGGATCACGTAGTTGACCTTGCGGATGTCGGCCAGCCGGGTGCCGCCCGAATAGCTGATCGAGCTTTGCACGTCTTCATTCATCTCGCGCAGCGTGTCGGTCAGGCGGCCCTTGATCGGCTCCAGGATGCGCTTGCCTTCGACGTGCTTGTATTCGCCCTTGTTGAAATCGCTGGCCGAACCGTAGTACTCCTTGAAGAGCTTGCCATCGACCTCCACGGTCTTGCCCGGTGACTCTTCATGCCCGGCAAACAGCGAGCCGATCATCACCATCGCAGCGCCGAAGCGCACGCTCTTGGCGATGTCGCCATGGTCGCGGATGCCGCCGTCGGCAATGATCGGCTTGGTCGCCACGCGGGCACACCACTTCAGCGCGCTGAGCTGCCAGCCACCGGTGCCGAAGCCGGTCTTGAGCTTGGTGATGCAGACCTTGCCGGGACCGATGCCGACCTTGGTCGCATCGGCGCCCCAGGTCTCCAGATCGATCACCGCTTCCGGCGTGCCGACGTTGCCGGCGATCACGAAGGTCTGCGGCAGCTTCTGCTTGATGTGCTCGATCATCTTGCGCACGCTCTCGGCGTGGCCGTGCGCGATGTCGATGGTGATGTAGTCGGCGCCGACGCCTTCGGCCGCCAGCCGGTCGATCACTGCATGGTCTTCTGCCTTCACGCCGGAGCTGATCGACACATACAGGCCCCTGTCGCGCATGCGTTTCGCATAGGCCACGTTGTCGAGGTCGAAGCGGTGCATCACGTAGAAGTAGCCGTTGGCGGCCAGCCATTCGGTGATCGGTTCATCGACCACCGTCTTCATGTTGGCCGGCACCACCGGCAGCTTGAAGCGCCGCCCGCCGAGCTCGGCCGAGGCATCGCATTCCGAACGGCTTTCGACGCGGCATTTGCGCGGCAGCAGCAAGACGTTGTCGTAGTCGAAGATTTCCATGTTCTCGCTCCTTGATGGTCGACCGCACGTTGAGGCAGTGTGCGGACTCAGGCTGCGAGCGCTTGACTTGGTGCCGGGGCCGGTTCGCGAAGGCCGCCAGCCAGGGCGGTGCAGAAACGGCAACCGGGCGCCAAAATTTGGGCCCGGTGCTGCATTCTACGCAGCTGCCCTCGCGCTTCTACACTCGGGTGTCAAGGCCCTACTGCCCGCCTACTGCCGCCTGCGGGGCGCTTTGCAAGGCCCATCAAGCCCCTGCGCAGGCACAGGTCGGGCCGGTCGCGGCAGGCTTGTGCGTGCGCTCCCCCGGTCGCCAGCCCCGCCGAGGGAATGCCCGCTTGTTCACCCGATTTCACAAGGAATGCGATGCCGCTCGATCCGTCGACCAAACGCCTGTTGCCCTGGCTTGTGGCCATCGCCTTCTTCATGCAGGCCTTGGACGCCACCATCCTCAACACCGCGTTGCCACGCATGGCCGCCGATCTGGGCGAGAGCCCATTGCGCATGCAGTCGGTCGTCATCGCCTACATGCTGACGGTGGCGCTGTTGATCCCGGCCTCGGGCTGGTTGTCTGACCGCTTCGGTACGCGCAAGATGTTTGTTGCGGCGATCGCGATGTTCAGCTTCGGCTCGCTGCTGTGCGCGTTGTCGGGCAGCCTGCCGATGCTGGTGGCGTCTCGTGTGGTGCAGGGCCTGGGCGGCGCGCTGCTGCTGCCGGTCGGGCGGCTGGCCATCCTGCGGGCCTTTCCGAAAGCCGAGTTGCTGAAGGCGATGACCTTCGTGACGATCCCCGGCCTGGTCGGGCCGCTGATCGGGCCGTCGCTCGGCGGCTGGCTGGTCGAGGTCGCGACCTGGCATTGGGTGTTCCTGATCAACCTGCCGGTGGGCCTGCTCGGCATCGTGGCCTCGCTGCGTTACATGCCCGATGTGAGGGCGCGTGAGCCGGTGCGTTTCGACTGGAAGGGCTTCGTGATGTTCTCGCTCGGCCTGGTGCTGGTGTCGATGGCCTTGCAGGGCCTGGGCGAGCGGGCGCTGAGCCTGGCGGTGTCGATGCTGATGATGGTGGGCGGCCTGGCGGCGATGGTCGGCTACTGGCTGCACGCGGCGCGGTCGGCTCAGCCGTTGTTCAGCCTGGCGCTGTTTCGCATTCCGACCTTTGCAATCGGCGCGGCGGGCAATCTCTTCTCGCGCCTGGGCAGCGGCGCAATGCCGTTCCTGATGCCTTTGTTCCTGCAGGTCGCGCTGGGCTATTCGCCTTCGGTCACCGGCATGAGCCTGATCTCGAGTGCGATCGGTGCCTTGCTGTGCAAGCCCTTCGCCGCGCCGCTGATCCAGCGCTTCGGCTACCGCCGCGTGCTGGTCGTCAACACGCTGCTGCTGGGCGCCACGATCGCGAGCTTCGCGCGGGTCGATGCGGTCACGCCGTATGCGGTGATCGTTGCGATGCTCGGCGTGTTCGGTGTCATCAACTCATTGCAGTTCACCGCGATGAACACGCTGAGCCTGGGCGATCTCGACGAGCGCACCGCGAGCGCCGGCAACAGTCTGCTGTCGGTCGTGATGCAGCTGTCGATGAGCCTGGGCGTGGCAGCGGGCAGCGCGCTGCTGGTGGCGTTTGCGGGCGGAGCCGCGCATGGCGCTCAGCCTTCGGTAGTCGGCGGTTTTCACTCCACCTTTGTCTGTGTCGGCCTGCTGTCGGCGCTGGCCGCCTGCGTCTTCTTCCAACTCGGCCGCCGCGAAGCGCCAAGCGGGCCGGCGACCGTGGTCGATGAAGGCTGAGGGGTGGGTACAAGGTCCATTAAGCCTGAGCGTTAAATGATTGAATCCGGCCCGGGCGCTGGGTATATCGTCGTTATCCTTTCTTCTTGGGAAGCAGGGCTTGAACATTTCTGTCGCGAATAACCTGCTGCAAACGGTTTGATACCGCGGCAACCCTGCCGAACCTTTCTTCTGATCCCAAAACATATCGGATGTGATCTGGAGTGGAGTCCGCGCATTCGCCTGAAAGCGCACAGGACAGTTGAAGTTGTTCGTTCTGAATGCCACAAGTCTCCGCAACCGCACAAATCGCCCAGTTCCAAGCAGAGACGTAGCCCTCAAAGTCGAGGCCCCCGAATTTTTCTCCATCCAGATACGAAACAGCGCCACCTTTCGATGTGGGTGTGTTTTCGAAGGCGGAAAGGGTTGGAACTGCCGCCAGCAGCAAAGGATCTTGCGTCTTCAATATTTCGCCCAACAAGGCTTCTGGTGATTCGGATCGATCCCGCTTGATGATGCGATGTCGGAGGTTAAAAAGCGGATCTTTTTCCACACCCCAACTCAACAGGAAATTTTGTTCAGCGACGCTGAGTTCTGATTCAGTGAAGCCGATGCAACGCTTATTCAGCCAATCAATGGCGGCAAGACGGCGCTCGGACAGCGGTTCCAGCTGGTTCTGAATGCTGTTCCGAATTCGCTCGATCTTTGCCGATGGCAATTGTGAGCGAAGAATCTTGCATTGTTGTAATGCGTCAAAGGCGTAAATTGCTCCGCCTTCTTGAGGGTTTATTTTGACGCTCTCGACAAATATTCGAAGGTCAGTAGCAGTTTGAGATTTCTTATAAAAATTCTTTGACAAATCTACTGCGGGCGAGTTCGTAGTCGACGCAATGCTTTGTAGCAGTGACCCGTTTTGCTTTTCGAGGATGAATTTTTTGCTTTCAGTCGGAATTGGCGATTCATCTGCCTTAGCCTCTGCAGGCGATGCAGCAGAGGGAGTGTCCCGCATATGCCAAACGGCCGTTGCAAGAAGGAGGGCAAATAGACTTACGACGAAAGAAGTGGATTTCTTCATTATCCTTTTCCGCAAACAGGGCCCGGTTTAGAAATGCCATCCGATGGAGATTCTTTCTCGTTACCCCAGGCAAGCAAAGCACCAGGACCATTGGACAACACTTGATAACTCGTAGAGCCGCCATCTGCCCAGGTAACATCAAACCACTCACCAACCTTGAGGCTTTTCCGTGCTGCAACATGCACCCGATATATTGATATTGCTACGCCATGGCGAGCTTCAGCAGATGCTAAAGAAGTCAGGTGATCTGCAGACCCTTCCCAGCAGCGAACGTCTTGTGTAATAACTTCTGTTCCTGCTACAGGGCCTCCCCCCCCATCTCCGGCTCCTTCACCCGGGTTGTTTGTGCCAGGGCCTCCTATATCGCCAACGTTGCCCCCGGGGCCAAAATTAATACCGCCCCATTCTCCTGTGTTACTTCCAGGTGGTTTTTCTCCTATTACCTCAACGCCGCCAAGTTGTGCTGCCCAAATCGCATTGGGACAGCCCAACATAAAAGAAATGATCAGACCAATAACTGTTGACTTATTCGGGTTTTTCATTTTAATAAGAAGAAAAAATAGAGTATTTTTTAATAAAATTAGCCGATTGTCAAGGATGTTTGAATTTTTCTAGTCAAAATCTATTCCAGCGCGCACTGATACCCTCTGCGAAACTTATTCACCGCCATAGTGTGTCGGGTGGTGATCTACAACCCTGAACAATGCCGGGATGAACCTGAACGAGTCCGATGCCTCCGAAGTCACAGCCGGCGCTCCCGCCTTGCTGCGCAACCTGAACCCCGAACAACTCGCGGCCGTCACGCTGCCGGCGCAGCCCGCGTTGATCCTCGCTGGCGCCGGCTCCGGCAAGACGCGCGTGCTGACCACGCGCATCGCCTGGCTGATCCAGACCGGCCAGCTCTCGCCGGGCGGCGTGATGGCGGTGACCTTCACCAACAAGGCCGCGAAAGAAATGCTGGTGCGCCTGGGCGCGATGCTGCCGATTCCGGTGCGCGGCATGTGGATCGGCACCTTCCATGGCCTGTGCAATCGCTTTTTGCGCGCGCACTGGAAGCTGGCCGGCTTGCCGCAGGGCTTTCAGATCCTCGATTCATCCGATCAGCTGTCGGCCGTCAAACGCATCATCAAGGCGATGAACCTGGACGAAGAGCGTTTCGTGCCGAAGCAGGTGACCTGGTTCATTGCTGGCAACAAAGAAGAAGGCCTGCGGCCGAAGGACGTGGCGGCGCGCGATGAGCAGGCACGCACGATGATCCGCATCTACGAGGCTTACGAAGAGCAATGCCAGCGCGAAGGCGTGGTCGATTTCGCCGAGCTGATGCTGCGCACTTACGAACTGATGCGCGACAACCAGCCGCTGCGCGAGCATTACCAATACCGCTTCCGCCACATCCTGGTCGATGAGTTCCAGGACACCAACCGGCTGCAATACGCCTGGCTGAAGATGTTCGCCGGCCCGCCGGGGCCGAATGGCGCGGCGGTGTTTGCCGTGGGCGATGACGACCAGAGCATTTATGCGTTCCGCGGCGCGCAGGTCGGCAACATGACGGATTTCGAGCGCGAGTTCCACGTGCAGCAGATCATCAAACTCGAGCGAAACTACCGCTCGTTCGGCAACATCCTCGACACCGCCAACGAGCTGATCTCGCGCAACTCGCGGCGCCTGGGCAAGAACCTGCACACCGAGGCCGGCCCCGGCGAGCCGGTGCGGGTGTTCGAAGCGACCAGCGATTTCGCCGAAGCGCAATGGTTCGTCGATGAAGCGCGGCAACTGCACCGCGACGGCATCGCCCGAAGCAGCATCGCGTTGCTCTACCGCAGCAACGCGCAAAGCCGCGTGATCGAAAGCGCGCTCTTCAACGCCGGCATGCCGTACAAGGTGTACGGCGGGCTGCGATTCTTCGAGCGCGCCGAGGTCAAGCACGCGCTGAGTTATCTGCGCCTGATCGAGAACGCGAACGACGACACCAGCTTCTTGCGTGTCGTGAACTTCCCGACCCGCGGCATCGGCGCGCGCACCATCGAGCAACTGCAAGACGCCGCGCGCCAGAGCGGGCGCAGCCTGTACCAGAGCGTTGGCGCCCTGAGCGGCAAAGGCGGCAGCAACCTGCAGGCCTTCGTCGCGCTGATCGACAAGATGCGCGACGACACCCGCGGCCTGACGCTGCGCGAGATCATCGAGCACATGCTGCATGCGAGCGGCCTGATCGACTTCTACAAGATTGACAAGGAAGGCAAAGATCGGCTGGAGAACCTGGAAGAACTGGTCAACGCGGCCGAAGCCTTTGTCACGCAGGAAGGCTTCGGCAAAGACGCGATCGCGCTGCCGATCGACGAACACCGCTTTGCGCCCACGCCGGCGCGGCTGTCATCGAGCGAACAGGCGGCGCTGGCCAGCGGCGAGCCGGTGCCGCCGACACCGATGAACGATCTGGCGCCCGATGCCGAAACCGGCGAGATCATGTCGCCGCTGGCGGCCTTCCTGACCCATGCTTCGCTCGAAGCCGGCGACAACCAGGCGCAGGCCGGGCAGGACGCGATCCAGCTGATGACGGTGCATGCGGCCAAGGGCCTGGAGTTCGATGCGGTGTTCATCAGCGGCCTGGAAGAAGGCCTGTTCCCGCATGAGAACAGCGTCTCCGACATCGATGGCCTGGAAGAAGAGCGGCGCCTGATGTATGTGGCGATCACGCGGGCACGCCAGCGCCTGTACATGAGCTTCAGCCAGACTCGCATGCTGCACGGCCAGACCCGCTACAACCTGAAGAGCCGCTTCTTCGACGAGTTGCCCGAAGCGGCCTTGCGCTGGATCACGCCACGCAACCAGGGCTTCGGCTCGGGCTTTGCGCGCGAGTACCAATCTTCGTGGGAGCGCGGCTCGGGCTTGAAGTCGGTGGTGGGCGCGGGCGCGCAGCCGGCGTCGGTCGTGCCGAAGTCGATGGCGCCGAAGGTCGCGACCTCCGACGGCGTGGCGCTGCGCACCGGCCAATCGGTCTTCCATACCAAGTTCGGCGAAGGCGTGATCCTGACGCTCGAAGGCAGCGGCACCGATGCGCGCGCTCAGATCAACTTCGGCCGCCACGGCGCGAAGTGGCTGGCGCTGAGCGTGGCCAAGCTGACGCCGGTGGATTGAAGGCTTGGCGGGGCCGGTTCACCGCGCGGTGTCTGGCCTGCCGATCAGGGATTCGCCGTGGGCGGCGAGCCTGCCGATCGTTTCCCGCATGTCGAACTCGGTTGCATCTGGATGGATGGCGCAGATGCGCAGGACGGTGCGGTTGCGTAACCGCGTCGTCAACACGGTGGCAAAGCCTTCCTCCAGGGCGCGCGACGAGATGCCGCTGTTCAAGGCGTCCAGCGCTTCAGGCGACATACCTGGATGTGTCATCCGAAAGTTGACGATGCCCAACTGAGCGGGCGATGCGATTTCCCAGCGCGGGTCTTGCTGCAGCTCATCCTGTGCCCACAACGCAAGCTGGCATCCATGGGCAATTGCCTCCCCGATGGCATCCGATCCCAGCACCTGAAGGCTCAGCCACAGCTTCATCGCACGTGCAGGCCGGGTCAGTTCGGCCCCAAAGTCCCAGAGATTGACCTGATCAGCCTCGACCTGGGCATCGGCCAGATATTCCGCGCTTGCATGAAAGGTCTGCCAAAGATGCTCGCGATGACGCACAAACACGATGCCGCAGCCATAGGTCTGAAAAAGCCATTTGTGGGCGTCCCAGCTCAAGCTGTCTGCTTCGCCGATGCCATCGAGAAGATCGCGATGCGAGGGGGAAAGCGCAGCCGATGCGCCATACGCGCCGTCCACGTGCATCCACAGGCCGTGGGTATCGCAAAGTGCCCGGATCGGCCGCAATGGGTCCACGCTGCCGGTGTTGGTCGTGCCTGCGGTGGCGATGACGGCAAAAGGCCGTAGACCTGCGGCACAGTCTTGGCCGATGGCGCTCTCCAATGCGGCCATGTCCATGCGAAAGGCGGCGTCGGTGGGAATGCGCCGAATCTGCTGCGGCAGGAAGCCGATGATCCTGAGCCCCTTTGCAACGGAGGAGTGCGTCTGCTCGGAGACGTATGCGACGCCGAGCGCGCGCTGGTCCGGGGCGAGTTTCTGGTCACGCGCGACGGTCAACGCCGTGAGATTGGCCATCGAGCCTCCCGATACGAAAAGGCCGCCTGCCGACGACGGCAGGCCGACCCGGCTTGCCAGCCATTCGATCAGCCCCATCTCAACCGCGTTGGGCCCGGAGCTCTGCAGCCAGCTGCTGGCGTGGACGTTGTGCATCGCGGTGGCGAAGTCGCCCAGGGCCGACAGCGGTGATGCAGGGCCTGGGATGAAAGCAAAGAACCGGGGGTGATCCATCTGCGCGCGCCATGGATAGATCTCATGCAGCAACTGGTCGATCACCTCGTTCAACGGGCGGCCCTGCGCAGGCACGCCCATGTTGCGCAGCAAAGCAGCACCGGCGGCATCAATGACCTGGACGGCGCGCGGCAGCGGCAGCCGCCTGGAATCGCCCATGCGGCGCAGCGCCAGCTCCAGCGCCTGGGGGGTGACCTGTCCCAGCAGGCGGCTGCGATGCCCCGCTTCCTCAGCGAGTGACACAGTCGGGAGATTTGAAGAATGGGACATGGATGGGTATCGAATGATGTTCTGTGATTGCTTTATTCTCTCGAACACCATTCAGCCACGCCATACTTTTGATGACTTCCGCCAAAGATTCGAACAGGCTTCAGCCAAAGGACATGACGCCCGCCCGCCTGGATGCCGTTGATCGAATGCTGTTAGGGCTGCTGGCCAGCGACAGCACGACGAGCTATGCCGCGCTCGGACAGGCGCTCCATCTGTCGGCACCTGCAGTCCACGAGCGGGTGAAGCGGCTCAAGCGAGACGGGGTGATCCTGGCCACGGTGGCGCGACTGGACGGTGCGAAGCTGGGTCGCCCTCTTCTTTGCTTCGTGCAAGTGATCACCACCACTGTCAGGCATGCCCGTCAGGTGAAAGCCTTGTCTTCGTTGGCCGACATCGAAGAAATCCACATCGTGACTGGAGAAAGCGGCCTCCTGCTCAAGGTACGGACGCGAGATACGCAGGCGCTGGAAGCCTTGCTGGAAAAGATCCACGGGGTCGACGGGGTGGAAGGCACGCGCACGCAGATTGCCCTGTCGACCCTCGTCGAGCGAGGCCCGAGTGCCGAGATGGAGCGTTGACTGAAGCGCCGAATCACGAAGGCGCCGCACAGCGTGCAGGCGGCTTGCGTTCAGGCCGGTGGTTGACGGTTTGTCGACGCGTTCGGTGCATTCAAGCTCATTCCGCTGGATGCTCGAGCGGCATCAGCAGCGCCATGAACTGATCCGACGGCAGCGGTGAGCTGACGAAGAACCCCTGCACCTCGTCGCAGTGCTGATTCTGCAGTTCGTTGAGCTGCTCTTGCCGCTCCACCCCTTGCGCCACGACAGGCAGGTTGAGCGAGCGGCCCATCGCGATGATGGCGTGCACCACATCGCGGTCGGCGTCGGAGTCGTTCAGCGTGCGAACGAAGGCGCGGTCGATCTTCAATGCGTCCACCGGCATGTTGCGCAGCATCGACAGCGATGAATACCCGAAGCCGAAGTCGTCGATGGCGGTGCGCACGCCGATTTCGCGCAGCGCATTCAGGACGGCCAGCGACTTCTTCATGTGCTGCATGAGCGTCGTCTCCGACACCTCCAGTTCCAGCAGGTGAGGCGCCATGCCGCTTTCCGTCAACGCGGCCTGCACATCGTGGATCAGGTCGCGATCCAGAAACTGGCGGGTGCTCAGATTGACGCCGATGCGCAGCGGCGGGCTGCCCTGGGCTTGCCACGCCATGTTTTGTTGGCAGGCCGCACGCAGAATCCATTTGCCGATCGTCGCAATGAGCCCGGCCTCTTCGGCAATCGGCAAGAAGGTCATCGGCATCACGACGCCTAGCTCCGGGTGGTTCCAGCGCAGCAGCGCTTCGGCGCCGGTGATGGCCCGCGTCGACGTATCGCGAATGGCGTGAAAGACGAGCTGAAACTCGTTTTGGACCAGGGCCCGGCGCAGGCTGGCCTCCATCGCGCGGCGCTCCAGAGAGCTCGCACCGAGCGCCGCCGAATAGAACTGGAAGTTGTTCTTGCCCAGCTCCTTGGCGCGGTACATGGCCGCGTCGGCGTTCTTCGTCAGCGAGTCTTCATCTTCGCCATCGTCGGGGTACACGCAGATGCCCACGCTGACGGTCACACGGCTCTCATGCTCCATCAGCAAGTAAGGCTTCGCCACGGCCGCGATGATGTGCTGCGCCACGATGGAGATCGACGCACCGTCTCCGACCTCCGGCAGCAGCACGACGAACTCGTCGCCGCCGAGACGAGCAACCACGTCGGCCGCACGCACACAGCCCTTCAGGCGCAAGGCCACCTGCTTGAGCAGCTCGTCACCGGCCTGATGCCCCTGCACGTCATTGACCTTCTTGAAGCCGTCGAGGTCCAGAAACAGCAGCGCGAGCGGGCGCTGCTTTCGGCTCGCCGCGCTGAGCTGCTGCTGCAGCGTGCGTTGAAAGAAGCTGCGGTTGGGCAGGGTCGTGAGCCCGTCGTGGAAGGCCAGGTACTCGACGGCTTCGGCATGCTGCATCTGAATCTCGACGGCGCGTGCCCGCAGGGTTGCGACCCGGAATGTCAGCCACGTGACGATCAGCCCGCCGATCAGGATCAGCACGGTGATGACGCTCGCTCTGCGGTAGACCACGGCAATGGCTTCATCCGCCACGGCCATGCGCTCGGTCTCGGGCAGCGCGACGACCACCGTCAACGGAAACTCAAAGAGTTTTCGTGCCGCGGTGTAGCGGTTGACCGAGTCCCAGGGCGAACGGGCCAGCCGCGCGGGGCCTTCCCCGGAGGCGCCGACCGCGACCTCGTCATAGTCCACACGACCGCCCGCGGTGACATGCTCACCCACGCGCACCGCGCGGAACACACCGTCGGTTCCGAGGATGGCCAGCACACCTTCCCGGCCAAAGCGCTGTTCGTCGTAGTCACTGACCAGGTACCCGGCGGACATCGATACCGACACGATGTGGGTAAAGTTTTTGCCCGTTCCGCCGATGGCTTGTGCAATCTCGAACTCGGGTTCGTCGCCGGCCTTCTGGGGTATCGGCGGGCCGACCCAGGTTCTTTGGCCGCCTTGCAAGGCTTCCAGCAGGTGCGGGTCGACCGGCGCGCTTGCTGCCGCAGTGCTGTCCAGAATCTTGCCGTCGCGGGTCAGCAAACGGGTCTTGAAGACGTTGCGCGGCAGCAGCAGCTCCTGCTCGCGAAGGCTGGCCAGCAGCGTGCCTTCGGCGTTGCTGCGCAGCCCGTACTCGAACATCTTGAAGTTCTGGCCGATCTCGTTGAGCGCCCTGAGCACCTGAGCTTCGTAGGTTTCGACCAAGCGCTGCGTGATGTCGATCGCTGTCAGCCGCGCGTTCTCACGTTCTTTGGCGATGAAACCCATCGCGACGGCCCATGTCACCGCGACCATGAGCAATGCAAAAACCGGCACGATCACATACGGTTCAGTCAAAAACCTAACTCGATCTTTAGTGTGAGGCATGGGCACTGACCTGAAGCGGTTCGTGCGCAGTGTAGGACCCCTTTTGCCGCCTTCACAACCTGTGTTGCCCTGCGCGTGCCGAGCCGGGTAGGCGGTGGATGACCGGGTGGCGCCGTGGCGCACCACGCCCTTGAAGCTTCAGCGCCCGCAAATCTGACCCTCAGACCTCGACTTCATCGATCTCACGGTACACATCGCGCAGCCACATCTTCAGCCGCTGGCGCTCCATCAGGCCCAGGCCGTGCGGGCCTTCGTCGTCATGGGCGGTCTTGGCCTTCCAGAAGCTGCTGCTGTTGGCATCGATCTTGTTGATCACCGAATCGTGCAGGCGGCGGATCGTCACCACTTTCGCACCGAGTGACAACGCCCGCGCCTGCTCGCCCGATTGCTCCAGCACGCTGAAGTCGTTGCCGCGGATCTGATTGCGCACCAGCACGTATTTCAGGCCGGGGCCGAAGCGGTCGATCAGGCGCTTGAGCAGGTCGACTGAATCCTTGCCGGTGTCCATCACATGCCAGTAGTGGATGTTCGAGCCCATCTCGTCGATCAGGTTCAGCACGCCGGAGTCGTCCATCCAGCGCACCAGCGGCTCGTGGGTTTGGGCAGCCAGGTCGACCAGGATGCGGCGCTGCGGCTGGTCTTCGGTGGCTTCGATGATCGCGTCGAGTGCCTCATAGCGGTCGACCAGCACCGGCGATGCATAGCCGGCGTAAAAGCGCATCAGCGCGCCGTGCGAGCGGTCGGTGTCGAAGCCGAGAAACGGCAGCTGCTTGTCGATCATGTACTGCGCCAGAACGCGCGCCACCAGCGACTTGCCGACGCCGCCTTTTTCACCGCCGATGAAATGGATGTTGCTCATCGAGAACGTGCTCCGTGTTGCCGTGTTGTTTCGTGTGCCTGCCTGCGCGGCTGCTTAGCTCGCAAGTATGAACGCAACCACATGCCGGCCTCGATGCGCCGGCTGCCGTGCCTCGCCTTGAGGGTGCGCACTGTTGTCACGCTGCCGTCACGAAACTGTCACGGCCCCTTCATCGGCGCTGCCTAAGCTGCCGCACGCCAGGAACCCCCTCCCACGGCGCCACGTGCGCCATCCCAGCCCTCTCGCAGAAAGCCCCCGCCATGTCCCAGCCGATCGAAGCCCGCCGCCGCCTGTTGAAGATGCTGTCAGGCGCCCCCTTGCTGCCCTTGTCGGGCTATGCAGTGGCCTCTGGCCTGTTGACGGCCTGCGGTGGGGGTGACGATGACAGCCGCCCCGTGGTTCCGGTCACACCACCGCCGCCAGCGGCGACGATCACCTCGGTCAGCTTCACCGGCATGGCCGCACCCACGCTGGCCAACCCGGCCGAGATGGCGACCACGACCGTCGGCTCGAAGCTGGTTGCCGCCTACAGCGACGGCAGCACGCAGACCTTCGCGCTCAAGTACCAGCCGTTCTTCGTGACCGGCGATCAGGTGCCGGACGGCAAAGGTGCCAGCGTGCTGGCAGGCGGTTATGTCAACGCCTTGGGCCAGCCGATCATCGATGCGTCGGTGCCGGGCAAGGAGCGCCAGTTCTTCTCCGACTCGCCCGATGGCAGCTCGCTGCTGGCCTTGCCGAATGCCGGCGCGGCCACCTTGCCGGGCCTGAAGGGCAAGGCGGTGTTTGCCGTTGTGCAGTTCGAATACAACTCGGCCGACCAGAGCGGCGCCAGCACCTATGGCGCGCTGCCGTCACCGATCGCCGTGCTGACGCTCGATCAAGACCCTGCCACCGGCCAGCTCAGCCTGCTGAAGTACCACAACGTCGACACTTCGCCGGCGCATGGCTTGTGGATCACCTGCGGCGCCAGCCTGTCGCCATGGAACACGCATTTGTCGAGCGAAGAGTACGAGCCCGATGCCGCCTTCATCGACACCAACACGCAGTTCAAGGCTTACAGCAAGAACACCTTCGGCGACGAAAGCAAGGCCAACCCGTATCACTACGGCCACCTGCCGGAAGTGACGGTCAACCCCGACGGCACTGCCTCGATCAAGAAGCATTACTGCCTGGGCCGCATCTCGCATGAGCTGATCCAGGTGATGCCCGATCAGCGCACCGCGATCATGGGCGACGACTACACCAACGGCGGCTTCTTCATGTTCGTCGCCGACAAGGAAAAAGACCTGTCGGCCGGCACGCTGTATGTCGCGAAGGTCGGTGCCGGTTTCTCGATCGACCCGGCCGCCGCCGGCGCGCCGCTGAGCTGGATCAAGCTCGGCCACGCGACCAGCGCCGAGATCGAGCAACTGGCCAACACGCTGAAGGCCAGCGACATCATCGCGGTCAGCAAGACCGACCCGCTGGATGCGAGCTACACCAAGATCTTCTGCGACGGCAAGGCCAACTGGGTCAAGGTCGTGCCGGGCCAGGAGAAGGCGGCAGCCTTCCTGGAAACACACCGTTATGCCAATCTGGCAGGCGCCAGCATGTCGTTCACGAAGATGGAAGGCACGACCGTCAACGCGAAAGACAAGGTCGCCTACTCCGCGCTGCAGAACATTCAGGCCTCGATGGTGCGCGGCAATGCGGCCTGGCGCGAATCATTGAACGTGACCGTGGAAAAGGCACTGGTGGCGGGCGGCGTGCTCGCGCACACGCTGGCCGGTGGCCAGAAAGACACTGGCGGCGAAGCGATCAACAGCGAATGGGTGCCGGTGCAGACCAAAGCCCTGCTGGTCGGTGAAGACATCGCGGCCGATGCCTTGGGCAACACCTCGAACCCGAACACGATCGGCAACCCCGACAATCTGAAGTTCTCCGAGAAGCTGCGCACGCTGTTCATCGGCGAAGACAGCGGCACCCACGTCAACAACTTCCTGTGGGCCTACAACGTCGACACCAAGCTGCTGTCGCGCGTGCTGTCGGTACCGGCCGGCGCGGAGTCGACCGGCCTGCATGCGGTCGACGAGATCAACGGCTGGACCTACATCATGAGCAACTTCCAGCACCCCGGCGAATTCGTCTCGGCGATGCCGGCCGAGGCTCGCGCCGCCGTCGAGCCGCTGATCCGCGCCAACTACAAAGACCGCTTCGGCGCCGCCGTGGGTTACCTGACGGGGCTGCCGATACTGGGTTGAACGGCCTCCGGCCGGGGCGGGTGGGCCGCAGGGTGTGCGGCGCCCAGCCCGCAGCCGGGCAGGTAACGCTCGCGCAGCCCCATGAACGGGCGCTCGACCAGGCGGTACAGCAGCC
>CAXTCD010000099.1:0-18795 GCA_964242145.1 uncultured Rhizobacter sp. | reverse complement strand
TTCACCGCTTCAATGACATCCGCCGACTGGTCGCCCGGCTGCGCGACGACCTGAACGGCGGCAACCAAGACTTCGTGCTGCTCTACGCCTACAACGGCACCGGCAAGACCCGTTTGTCGATGGAATTCAAGGACGCGGGCAAGCGCAAGAACAAGGGGCCGCCCGACACGCTGTATTTCAACGCCTACACCGAGGACCTGTTTTCCTGGGACAACGATCTGGCGAAAGACAGCGAGCGGCGGTTGTCCATCAACAGTGATTCACAGTTTTTCAAAGGCCTGAAGGAGCTGGCGCTGGAAGAGCGCATCGGCCACTACCTGGCGCGCTACGCTGACTTTCTGTTCGACATCGATTACGACCTCTGGACAGTGAGTTTTCGAAAGGACGAGGCTCGCCACATCAAGGTGTCGCGCGGTGAAGAGAACCTCTTCATCTGGTGCGTGTTCATGGCGATCTGTGAGCGTGCGATCGATGGCGCGGAGTCGTACCAGTGGGTGAAGTACCTTTACATCGATGACCCCATCACCTCGCTCGACGACAACAACGCCATCGCCGTGGCCAGCGATTTGGCCAAACTGCTGCGCCGGGCCAGGGAGCGAAAGCTGCCGGATTCCGCGGCTGCCGATGATGACCCGGCCAGCGCTGAAGAGGCGCCGCGCATGGTGCCTGCGCCGATCAAGGCGGTGATCTCATCGCACCACGCGCTCTTCTTCAACGTGGTGTGCAACGAGCTGAAAAAGGGCGCGCACAAGAAGTACTTTCTGCATCGCCCCGAGCGCGGCGATGTGTACTCGCTGCGCACCACGGACGACACCCCCTTCTTCCATCACGTGGCCATGCTCTCAGAGGTCAAGAAGGCCGCGGACAGCGGAAGGCTGTATGCCTTCCATTTCAACGTGCTGCGCGGCATCCTGGAAAAGACCGCCACCTTCTTCGGCAACAACGATTTCGGCGCCTGCATCCATGGCATCGACGATGAAGAACTGTATGCCCGCGCGCTCAACCTGATGAGCCACGAGACCTACAGCGTCTACCAACCTGTTGAACTGGTTGAAGACAACAAGCGACTGTTCAGGCAGATCCTGGACGCCTTCTTGGGGCGCTACAGGTTCGTGCTGCCGGAGGTTTTTGCCCAGCCTGCCGCCAAGGGCGCGCCAGCGCCATGAGCGGGCTGATTCTCTACACCACCGAAGACGGCCGCAGCCAGATCAAGCTGCGGGCGGACCTCGGCACCGTCTGGCTGACGCAGCTCGACATGGCGGAGCTGTTTGACGCCACCAAGCAGAACATCTCGCTGCACCTGAGGAATGTTTTCCAGGACGGGGAGTTGGACCTGGCGGCAGTTGTCAAGGAATCCTTGACAACTGCCGCCGACGGCAAGAACTACCGCACGCAGCTCTACAACCTTGACGCCATCCTGGCCGTGGGCTACCGGGTCCGTTCGCCACGGGGGGTGCAGTTCCGCCGCTGGGCGTCCACGGTGCTCAAGGAGTACCTGCTCAAAGGCTTCGCGATGGACGACGAGCGGCTGAAGAGCCCGGATGGCCGCCCGGATTACTTCGACGAGATGCTGGCGCGCATCCGCGACATTCGGGCGTCTGAAAAGCGCTTCTACCAAAAGGTGCGTGACCTCTTTGCTTTGAGCAGCGATTACGACAAGACCGACCAGGCCACGCAAACCTTCTTCGCTACTGTGCAAAACATGCTGCTGTATGCGGTGACGCAGAAGACCGCCGCCGAACTCGTCACGGTGCGAGCCAACCCCGACGACCCACACTTTGGCCTGCTGCACTGGAAGGGCGCCCAGGTGCGCAAGCAAGACATCGTGGTCGCCAAGAACTACCTGAGCGCCGATGAGATCGACACGCTGAACCGGCTGGTGGTGATCTTTCTGGAAACAGCCGAACTGCGGACGAAGAGCCGGCAAGAGATCCGCATGGGCTTCTGGCGCCAGAACGCGGACCAGATCATTAGCAGTAACGGTTTCCCGATACTCAACCACGCGGGTACGGTCAGCCATGCACAGATGGAAAACGCCACCGCCGCGCTGTATGTTCACTTTGACCAGCGCCGCAAACAGCAAGAAGCCAGGCAGGCCGATCGGCTGGATGAGGCTGAGCTTCAAGCGCTGGAGAACACCCTGAAAGGGCGGCCTAAGGCATGAGCCGCATCGAATGCGATTTGCTACAGGCCGTATAGCGAATTTCCAAAAGACACCCCCATGAACGACGACGAATTCGAACTCATCGACTCACCTCTGTCGCAAACCCACAGCGCCGAGGGCCACACGCTGCGCATCGAGATCTACCGTGGCACCGGCGAGCCGTGGATTTTGGAAATCGTGGACGAGCGCGGTACGTCCACCGTATGGGACGAGGCGTTCGACACCGACACCGCCGCATTGCAGGCGGCCTTCGCGGCGATCGAGGCCGAAGGCATTCACACCTTTGTGACCAGCGCCCAGCAGGCGGCCCAGGACGCCGAGCCGGAGCTGTTGCGCCGGCTGGCGCGGGCCGGGCAGCCCGCTTTGCCGGGTGGCATCCACGACATGATGGCGCCGCTGTCGGAAGATGAGCTGGACAAGCTGGATACCCTTTTGCTGGAGCTTGATGCCGAAGAAAGCATGACGCTGGACATGCTCGACGGCTTTCTGCACGCCCTGGCGATCGGGCCGGAAACGGTGATGCCCGGCCAGTGGCTGCCCAAGGTGTGGGGGCAGGAAGACGGCGCCATGATGCCGCCGGTGAATGACATGGATCAAGCCAAGCACCTGCTGGGTTTGGTGATGCGCCACTTCAACAGCATCGTGTCTGGCTTTGAGCACAGCCCACCGGTGCTGGTGCCCTTCTGGCGAACAGTTCACTACGAAGTGGAAGGTGAGTTCGAAGATGCGGAAATGTGGGCCTATGGCTTCACCGAAGGCGTCAAGCTCAGCCAGGCGGCGTGGCAAACGCTGTTCGACCACCCGGATGGCTCACGCTGGTACCGGCCCATTGCCTTGCTGGGCTCAGAGGATTTTTCAGCCGATCAGAGCGCATTGACCCGCACGCTAGCGCAGCGCGCAGCGCTGGCCGCGGAGATCGAGGAGAGCCTGACGCGCATGCATGCGTTTTGGCTACCGCTACGCCGAGCAGTGGCCGAGCGCCAGCAAGCGCAACGTATCAGCACCAAGGTCGGCCGCAACGAACCGTGCCCGTGCGGCAGCGGCAAGAAGTTCAAGAAGTGCTGTGGCGCCCCATCCGAACTGCACTGATTTTTTGCTCCCCACACGAACAACAAACATGACCGACGAAAAACAGAAACAACTGGGCAAGACCCTGTGGGCCATTGCCGACCAGCTGCGCGGCGCGATGGACGCGGACGACTTCCGGGACTACATGCTGTCGTTCCTGTTCCTGCGCTACCTGTCGGACAACTACGAAACCGCAGCGAAGAAAGAGCTGGGCAGCGACTACCCGAAGGTAGAGGGTGAAGAGCGCCGCGTGCCACTGGCCATTTGGTACGCCAGCAATCCGGATGACATTGCGGCGTTCGAGAAGCAGATGCGCCGCAAGGTGCATTACGTCATTGAGCCGAAGCATCTGTGGAACAGCATTGCCCAGTTGGCCCGCACGCAAAGCCTTGACCTGCTGACCTCGCTACAGAAGGGCTTCGAATACATCGAAACCGAGTCGTTCGAGAGCACCTTTCAGGGATTGTTTTCAGAGATCGATCTGGGTTCACCCAAGCTGGGCAAGAACTACACGGAGCGCAACGCCAAGCTCTGCACGATCATCCAGAAGATTGCCGAGGGGCTGGCCTCGTTCTCCACCGACGTTGACGCGCTCGGCGATGCCTACGAATACCTGATCGGCCAGTTCGCCGCGGGCTCCGGCAAGAAGGCCGGCGAGTTCTACACGCCGCAGCAGATCTCCGACATCCTCTCCGACATCCTCTCCGCCATCGTCACGCTCGACAGCCAGGAGCCTGCCACGGGCAAGAAGGACCGCCTGGACAGCGTGATGGACTTTGCCTGTGGCTCGGGCTCGCTGCTGCTCAACGTGCGCAAGCGAATGGGGCCGCACGGCATCGGCAAGATCTACGGGCAGGAGAAGAACATCACCACCTACAACCTGGCGCGCATGAACATGCTGCTGCACGGGGTGAAGGACACCGAGTTCGAGATCTTCCACGGCGACACGCTGACCAACGACTGGGAGATGCTGCGCGAGCTGAACCCGGCCAAGAAGCCGGCGTTTGACGCCATCGTGGCCAACCCACCTTTCAGCTACCGCTGGGAGAACAGCGATGCGCTGGCGGACGACGTGCGCTTCAAGAACCATGGTCTGGCACCCAAGTCGGCGGCGGACTTTGCCTTCTTGCTGCACGGCTTTCACTTCTTGAAAGACGAGGGGGTGATGGCCATCATCCTGCCGCACGGTGTGTTGTTTCGGGGCGGGGCGGAAGAGCGCATCCGCACCAAGCTGCTGAAGGACGGGCACATCGACACCGTGATCGGCCTGCCGTCCAACCTGTTTTATTCCACCGGCATTCCGGTCTGCATCCTGGTGTTTAAGAAGTGCAAGAAGCCGGACGACGTGCTGTTCATCAACGCGGCGGAGCACTTCATCAAAGGCAAGCGCCAGAACCAGCTGACCGAGGCGCACATCGCCAAGATCATCGATACCTACCAGTTCCGAAATGAAGCACCCCGATATGCCCGGCGTGTGGCGATGGATGAGATCGAGAAGAACGACTTCAACCTGAACATCTCACGGTACGTCAGCACGGCTGTGGGTGAGGCGGAGATCGACGTGGACGTGGTGCATGCCGAATTGGTCGAAGTGGAGCGGGCCATCACGGAAGCAAAACAACGGCACAACAGCTTCCTGAAAGAGCTGGGTCTCAAGCCGTTGCCATAAGCGCAGCACGTGATTCATTTTGGCGTCGGAACGGCCCGAGGTCACGAAGCTGTGAGAGGTCAGCCAACGTGACCGCCCCTGGGTCGCTCCCGCATGATCGAAGACACATGCTGGCGACCCTGGCGCTGCCCCACCCGGCTTCACCGCTCGGTGAATGGGTGACCTTCACCGGCGGCATCACGACCTGCATTCCCGATGCATCGACAACGACCGAAGGCATGGTGACGCGCGCCGACGACGTCTCGTACGCCGCGAAATCGCTGGGCCGCGATCGCTTCTTCAGCTTCGAGATGCAGCTCGACACGGTGGAGCAACTGAAGCGCTGAGCCGCTGACGAAGGCTCGCCGATCGAGAGTCTGCGGTTTTGGGCATCATGCCGGCATGCCCGCCCTCACCCTCGACCACCTGCGCCGCTACGCCGTCGCACGCACGCTATTCACGCCCACCACGCTACAGCGCGCCATTCAGAAACTTGGCTTTGTGCAGGCCGACCCGATCCGTGCGCCGGCGCGTGCGCAAGACCTGACGCTGCGCCACCGCGTCAAAGGCTACTGTGCCGGCGACCTGGAACGCCGCTATGCCAGGCTCGACGTCGAAGAAGACTGCCTGGTGAACTACGGCTTCCTACCACGCGAGCACCTCGCGCTGATGCACCCGCGCGTCGCCAAACGCGTTTGGGATGCCGACACCGAGCGCCGCGCCGCCGACGTGCTGGCATTCGTGCGCGAGCACGGCCAGGTTCACCCGCGCGAGGTCGAAGCGCATTTCGCGCACGGCCGCGTCACCAACTACTGGGGCGGCTCATCGAACGCCACCACCCATCTGCTGGACGGCATGCACTACCGCGGCCTGCTGCGCGTGGCGCGGCGCGAAAGCGGCACGCGCCTCTATGAAGCGGCCGAGCATCCGCCGAGCGATGACAGCCCCGCAGAGCAAACCCGCCGCGCTGCTGCGCTGTTAGAACTGGTGGTGCAGAAGTACGCGCCGCTGCCCGCCAGCAGCCTGACTTACCTGACGCGCCTGCTGAGTTACGGCGCGCCCCACCTGGCCGCCCACACCCAGGCCGCGATGCGGCTGGCGCGCGAGCACCTGGCCAGCCTCAAGCTGGATGGCGTCGTCTGGTATTGGCCTGCCAGCGACAACCCCGCCTCGCGCCGGCATGCGCCCGATGCGCAAGTGCGGCTTCTCGCGCCCTTCGATCCGGTCGTGTGGGACCGCACCCGCTTCGAGCTGCTGTGGAGCTGGGAATACAAGTTCGAGGCCTACACACCGGCTGCCAAACGCAAGCTCGGCTACTACGCGCTGCCGCTGCTGTGGGGCGATCAGGTGATCGGCTGGGGCAACCTGTCGGTGGCCGAGAGCCGCCTCACCCATTCGCTGGGCTATGCCCACAAAGCGCCGCGCGATGCGCAGTTCCGCGCCAGCCTGGAAGAAGAATTGGTGCGAATGCAAAGCTTTCTCGGCTTGCCGGAATGAGCTCGGGCGCCTCCCACTTTCTTCGAAAGCATCACGGAAGAGAAATGCGCCGCCGCCCTGTCACGGGCGGCAGCGCCGAGGGATCGATGCGAAGCGGACTTTGATTTCGATCAGGTCCCGGCGCAACGAATGAAGCTCGCCGCGCCGGTCGTTCATCCTTCAGCGGCCCGACACGCTTACCTGCCGAGGCAGGCCGTTGCGTGGCGAGCCCTCGCCAGATCAACGCGGGTCGTTCGCGGAATACATCTTCCACAGATGATCATCGGTGCCGTTGTCCTGGAACTGGACGACGTTGGCGCTGTCGGCGGTCGACATCTGCGAGACGCCCAGCACCTTGTTGCTGTGCTTGCTGCGGATCTTGAACTGGCCGCCGCCGATGTCGATGAAGCTCCACAGGTGATCGGCGGTGCCGTTGTCATTGGCCTGCCTGATCAAGGCGCTGTCGGCGGTCGACATGCCATCGATGCCCAGCACCAGGTTGCTGTTGATGTTGCGCAGCAGGAAGTAGCCGCCGGACCCGTCGACCAACTCCCAGAGATGATCGGCGGTGCCGGTGTCGGCGTATTGCTGAACCTGTGCGCCATCGGCCTTGGATGCGTTGTTGACGGCCAGCAGCTTGCCGCTGTGCACATTGACGATCTTGAAGACCGGCTTGCTCAAGGCTTGCAGCTCGCTCACGCCCCAGCCCGTGCCGCCACCGCGGTTGTTGGCCTGGATGCGGATTTGCGAGGTCGCAAGCGGCGGGAAGCTGATGGTGTTGACCGCATTGGCGGCCGGGCTCGCATCGGCGCGTGACTGGTTCGGCACGGTCACCCAGCCGTTGCCATTCCAATACTGCAAGTCATAGTTGAGCGGCACGCGCACGCCGCCGTTGTCGTCATAGAACGTGACACGGACTTCGCGCAGCGTGACATTGCGCTGGAAGTTCACGCCGTAATAGTCGCTGCCGTTCGGCGAGGCATACGAAGTCCAGCGGCTGTTTTGCGGCAGCGCGGCGCGGAACAGCAGGCCGTCGATGGCGTTCCAGGGGTTGTCGTAAGGCGAGGTATAACTGGCGATCGGCTGGGTGCCATAAGAGAAGCGCTGGCTGTTGTTCGCGACGTTGACGAGGCCGTTGCTGTTGTTCTGCGTGAGGGCCGGGCCGACGTTGATCGTGATCGCATTCAAGTTGGGCTGCGAGGCTGCCCGTTTGCCATCGACGTACACATGGAACCCAGCGCCCTGGCCGTAGCGGCCACCAGTGCGGTCCCAGAGCACGGTAACGTTATGTCCGTGGTATGGCGTGTTTTCCAGCGCGAAGTAGTCCCAGCTGGCAGGTGCCAACGGCTTGATCTTCAGCGTGTCACCGGCCTGGCCACGCAAGCCGATCAGGCCGGAGATCACGTTGTCGTTGTAGGTCGAATGGTTGTAGTCCTCGCTGTGGTTCACGCCGTCGTAGATCCAGTTGTTCGCATCGGCGTCATGCGCCTCGCCGACGTGCGGCACGCCATTGCGGTACTGGGTGGCCGCGTAGGTGTGCAGCAGCTTGACGTAGTCGCTCGGCTGGATAACCGATTGCGCCGGGTAGTCGATCAGCAGGTTCGCCACGCCGGTCAGTACCTGCGAGGTTTCGAACGGCCATGACGGCCCGTTCCAGCGGCAGCAGCCGCTGTAAGCCTCGTAGTTGAACCACTTGCTACGGCGCTCGGCGGTGGTCGGGCCGTAGTTCGCCTTGAAGCCCTGCGGGTCGAGCAGTTGCGCCATCGCGCCGGCGTTTGAAGCCTGCGGCATGTTGAACATCCACGGCACGAAGCCTTGCAGCTCGCGGGTGCCAAGCAGCGTGTTGCCGGAGTTGTTGTCGCGGTGCATGTGGAAGAAGAACTGGCGGTTGTTGTCCCACAGCCGCGCCTGCATCGCGTTCTGCAGCGCGCTGGCGCGGTTGTTGTATTCGTTGGCCGTGCCGGCATCGCCGATCAGGTTGGCGATGTTGGCGATCGCCCGTGCGTCGCCGTATTGGTAGGCGTTGATCGTCGGCCGATAGCCGGGGCCGCCGTGGTACGGGTCGGAAGACTCATACGAAGCCGGGGTCAACTCGGTCGCGTCCCAGACCGGCACCTGCCAATACAGGCCCAGCGATGGGTTGTAGTGGTTGTCCCAGCCACGGTATTGCTTGATCAACTGCGGCAGCAGCGCGGTTGCGAACTTCTTGTCGCCGGTGGCGAGGTAGGTCTGCCAGACCGAGGTGGCTGCCCAGTAGCTGTACTCATGCGCCCAGTCGGAGGTGTCTTTGTTAACGAACTCCTCCTGCGGCTTCGGAAACTGCCCCGGCCCGTTCAGCCAGTAATGGACGTTGTCCTTGACGTACTGCTGGTTGCGCAGCCAGCGGCCTTCGATGGTGTGGTGGCCGGCCGCGGCCGAGATGCCACCGTACGGTGCACCATAACTCGATGGAAACAGGAACTCCGTCAGCAGCCAGCCATAGATCGGGCCGGTATAGGAAAGGTGGCCCTTGTACGACTGCCAGCGGAAGTAATAGACCTGCTGGATCTCGCGGTCCGGCACGTCGAGGAAAGGAATGTTGTGGTGAAACCAGGCCGGGTCATCGACCGTGCCCAGAAGTGCATTCTTGTTCAAGAAGTTCGTGCTGCCGGGGGCGGCGCCCGGATAAAGCGCAGCCGGGTCGATGGCCATGGCGGCCTGGGCTAACAGCAAGGTGGCGGTGAATGCCAGTCGCTTGTAGTGCTTGTCCATCAAGTTCTCCTGAGCAGCTTTTCTGAGGTTTCATGGCCTGGCTCTGCCGAGCACCGGCTTCGCTGGTGGTATTGCAATGCGCCCGCACAGGGGCAGACCCCATGCGTAGTCCTTCATCACTAATATTCGTTGATTATTAGTAGCTCAAATTACCTAAAGCACAAGCCCGGTGTAAGTCTTGGTGGTTTTTGCGCCGTACTGAAACGGCATTCATGGTTTTCCCCGGTCGAACGTTGGCCCTTTTTCTGTCAGCCCACGCTCAATGTCGTTTTGACTTTGCTTGCGTCAGCGGCACGCCCTTGTCCTACTCCGCGCGGAGCATCACGCCGATGGCAGTCGTTAGCCGCAGGCGTTGCAATAACGCATCTCAACGCCCGAGGAGACCCGACCATGAGCGCCGTGCTGAGCCCAGCATCACGCCCGCCGCCTGTTCCTGCGCCGCGCCGCAAGACGAAGGCTGCGGGCCCGATCTTCGACGTCGACAGCACGTTGAATTACGACCTGAGCGGGCCGACCGACTTTCTGTTCCAGATCCATGCGGTCAACGGCATGAATCAGCGCGTGCTCGATGAATCGTTGGAAGTCTCGCCTCGGCTCAAGCTGCATGTCTACGAAGACCCGTCGATCGGCCACCGCTTTCTGCGCTTGTCTGGCGACACCGGCCCGCTGTCGGTGCGCTACCGTGCCCGCGTTCAGTTCACGCCGCGCGGCCGCAACCTGAATGCGCCGGAAGTGGCGATCGCCGATCTGCCAGACGACATCCTGCATAACCTGATGCCAACGCGCTATTGCGAATCCGACCTGCTCGGCCGCGCCGCATGCAAGCTGTTCGGCGATTTGCCACGGGGATATTCACGTGTGCAGGCGATCTGCGACTGGATCTATGACAACGTCGACTACCAGCTCGGCACGACCACCGCTACGACGACTGCGTGCGAGGTGTTCCGCACCCGCGCTGGCGTGTGCCGCGATTTCGCGCACCTGGGCGTTACCTTCTGCCGGGCATTGAACATCCCGGCGCGGCTGGTGGTCGGCTATGCGCGCTTTGAAGACCCACCGCCCGACTTCCATGCGATTTTCGAAGCCTGGCTCGGCGGCGAGTGGGTGATGTTCGACCCGACACGCATGTCGCCGGTCGAAGAACTGGTGCGCATCGCGATGGGTCGAGACGCCAAGGACGTGGCCTTCGCCACCATCTTCGGCCCGGCCACGATGACCAGCATGGACCCGCAGATCCACCCCGTCGAACGCTGACCTACGCGCCGCTCCAGGGCGCCCTCTCACTACAGTGCACCCTGCCGAACGCAGGGTTGCCTGAGCGCGCACGCCCGGCAGGTCTACAATCCCGCCACTTTCCGAGGAGCGTTGCAAGGCACCCATCGCCATCGCGTGGTGGAGCCCCAGGCTCGGAAACCTGATTGCAACCGCGCTCACCCGCACGTCGTGTCCTCGTGGGTGAGTTTGAACGCCTCGCCTTCTCGTCACCGTGCGGGTTCCTTGATCGATTGGAGCCCGACATGAACGCTGTTCTCAAGCCTTCCCCCGACCACGCCGTGCGCGACTTGTCTCTTGCTGCCTGGGGCCGCAAGGAAATCAAGATCGCCGAAACCGAGATGCCCGGCCTGATGGCCATCCGCGAAGAGTTCACCCAGAGCCAGCCGCTCAAGGGCGCGCGCATCACCGGCAGCATCCACATGACTATCCAGACCGCCGTGTTGGTGGAAACGCTCCAGGCGCTGGGGGCCTCGGTGCGCTGGGCCTCGTGCAACATCTTCTCGACGCAAGACCATGCGGCCGCCGCGCTGGTCGACAAAGGCACGCCGGTGTTTGCGCACAAAGGCGAAACGCTGACCGAGTATTGGGACTTCACCCATCGCATCTTCGAGTTCGGCGCCAAAGGCAGTGAAGGCGAAGGCCCGAACATGATCCTCGACGATGGCGGTGATGCGACGCTGTTGATGATCCTCGGCCAACGCGCCGAGAAAGACCTGTCGGTCATCAGCAAGCCGACCAGCGAAGAAGAGACTTGCCTGTTTGCCGCCATCAAAGCCAAGCTCGCGGTGGACCCGACCTGGTACAGCCGCAAGGCCTCGCAGATCATCGGCGTGACCGAAGAGACGACCACCGGCGTGCACCGCCTCAAAGAAATGAGCGCCAAGGGCACGCTGCCGTTCCGCGCCATCAACGTCAATGACTCGGTGACCAAGAGCAAGTTCGACAACCTCTACGGTTGCCGCGAGTCGCTGGTCGACGGCATCAAGCGCGCGACCGACGTGATGATCGCCGGCAAGGTGGCCTGCGTGGCTGGCTACGGCGACGTGGGCAAGGGCTCGGCGCAGGCACTGCGTGCCCTGAGCGCGCAGGTGTGGGTGACCGAGATCGACCCGATCAACGCGCTGCAGGCCGCGATGGAAGGCTACAAGGTCGTGACGATGGAGTACGCCGCCGACAAGGCCGACATCTTCGTCACCACCACGGGCAACAAGTCGATCATCACGCACGACCACATGGCCGCGATGAAGGATCAGGCCATCGTCTGCAACATCGGCCACTTCGACAACGAGATCGACATCGCGTCGATCGAGAAGTACCAGTGGGAAGAGATCAAGCCGCAGGTCGATCACGTGATCTTCCCGGACGGCAAGAAGATCATCCTGCTGGCCAAGGGCCGCCTGGTGAACCTGGGCTGTGGCACAGGCCACCCGAGCTTCGTGATGTCGAGTTCGTTCGCCAACCAGACGATCGCGCAGATCGAACTGTTCACACGCCCACAGAGTTATGCCGCCGGCCAAGTCTATGTGCTGCCGAAACACCTGGACGAAAAGGTCGCGCGCCTGCACCTGAAGAAGGTTGGCGCCGTGCTGACCGAGCTGACCGATGAGCAGGCCCAGTACATCGGGGTGAACAAGGCGGGGCCTTATAAACCCGACACGTATAGGTATTGAGCCCCCCAGTCGCTGGCGCTCCTGCCCCCGGGGGGCGCCACCCAGCGGACCGGCGGAGCCGGATCCGCGGGCGTTGCTTGATGTCGGCCTTGTCGCTATGCGACTTGTCCGATCGGATGCATACCGAGCTTGATGTGTGCTAACCCACCATTGCTTGCTTCACCCAGCGAGCTGGCTAAGCCGGATCTGCTGGCGTTCTTTGATGTTGGGCTCGTCGCTTTGCAACTTGTCCGATCAGCTTGACAGATGCTTACCGAAGCTCTGATGCGCTTCGGCCAACCATTGCTTGCTTCATGCTGCGGGTTGGTTCGGCCGGATCTGCGGGCGCTCTTTGATGTCGGGCCGGTCGCTTTGCGACTTGCCCGATCGCTGTAAATACATAACTAGGCTCTCATGCGCGCTGACCAACTCTTGCTTCAACTCGGGCTTGTGCCCACCCGATCCGCGGCACAGCGGCTGATCGAGCGCAATGCCGTACGCTGGCTGGGGCCCAAGGGCTGGGCCGTTATCAATAAAGCTGGGTTGGACGTGCCCGAGGGCAGCGAGATCCAGATCACCGATGACGCGGAGCTGCGCTTCGTGTCGCGTGGCGGGCTCAAGCTCGAAGGAGCGCTGAAGGCTTGTGCGATCGATGTCACCGGCCTCGATTGCCTGGACCTCGGACAAAGCACCGGCGGCTTCACCGATGCGCTGCTGCAGGCCGGCGCCAAACGTGTGGTCGGCATCGATGTGGGCCACGGCCAGCTGCACCCGAAGCTGCAGGCCGATGCGCGCGTGGTGTGTTTCGAAGACATCAACGGCCGGGATGTGGCCGGCACGGCTTTCGAAGCCGCGCATGCACCGCACAGCTTCGGTTTCGTGACCGCCGACTTGTCGTTCATCACGTCCACGCATGTGCTGCCGACGATGGTCAATTACCTCGCACCGGGCGGCCACCTGCTGGTGCTGATCAAGCCTCAGTTCGAACTGCAGCCGGCACAGATCGGCAAGGGTGGCATCGTCAAAGACGCGAGCCATTTCGCCGAGGTCGAGACGCGCATCTGGCAAGCCTCCAAAGCGCTGGGTCTGAAGGTGCAGAAGTACTTCCAGAGCCCGATCAAGGGCGGCAACGGCAACACCGAATTTTTTGTCTGGGCACGGCTGCCCGCTTGAGTCGCTTTTTGAACCGTGATGGCGCCTTTGGCGCACCGAGGATCGTTCCATGAACACCCCCCGCAAACTTCCGCTGAGCCTGGAATTCTTTCCCGCCAAGACGCCCGAAGGGGCAGCCAAGTACGCCGCGGTGCGGCAACAGCTCTATGCGTTGAAGCCTGAGTTTTGTTCGGTCACGGCCGGCGCGGGTGGGTCGACACACAAGGGCACGTCGGCGATGGTCAGCGAGATCTTCGCCGAAGGCGTGCAGGGCGTGCCGCACTTCTCGTGCATCGGTGTCGATGCGGCTGCGGTCCGCGAAGCGCTGGCGCAGTTCAAGGCCGAAGGCATCCGCCGCATCGTCGCGCTGCGCGGCGACTTGCCCAGCGGCTATGGCAGCTTCGGCGAGTTCCGCTACGCGTCGGATCTGGTCGCTTTTATCCGCGCCGAGACGGGTGACCACTTCCACATCGAGGTAGCCGCTTATCCCGAGATGCACCCGCAGGCACGCTCGCCGCAAGACGATCTGAAGGCCTTCGCGGCGAAGGTGGCTGCCGGCGCCAATTCAGCGATCACGCAGTTCTTCTTCAATGCCGATGCCTACTTCCGCTTCGTTGATGAGGCACACAAGTTGGGCGTTAGCATTCCAATCGTTCCCGGCATCATGCCGATCACCAATTCGATCGGAATCATCCGCTTCGCCGACAACAGCGGCGCCGAGATTCCGCGTTGGATTCGCCTGCGGCTGCAGTCGTTCGGCGATGACAGCGAGTCGATCAAGGCCTTCGGCCTGGATGTCGTGACCGAACTGTGCGACAAGCTGCGCAGGCAAGGCGTGCCCGGCCTTCATATCTATACGATGAATCAGGCCACGGCGCCCCTCGCGTTGTGTCAACGCCTCGGTCTCTCAATCGCCTGATTTGACGGCGGCAAAAGGCGTAGTTAGCGCCCCCTGATCGAAAGTTCTCGTGCAAAGCACGAAGGCACGGGCGCGCTATTTGCAAGCGTCTCGCACTCCGGCGCTGCAACGCGCGATGGCATCGTCATGAAGCGGTCAGCCCCTCATGAAACGATGCCAGCGTGGCGGGCTGTTCATCCGCCGGAAAGCCGCCCCATGAGACGCCCCATCGCACAGCGCCTCATGTGCCCACGACACGATCAGGGACTCCACCCCGATGCGAGAAACGACACTCAAACTCCGCTCATCTACGAAGTTTGACAATCAACGTGACGGTGATGTGTGGACATGGGCAAAGTCCGTCACTTCAAACAGGGGACGTGCATGACACGGACCCTGCTGATCACCACCACGGCGCCTTATCCGAAGAACGTCGGCAAGCGCGTGGTGCTCGGTGGCTTGTGTGATTACTTCAGTGGGCAGCGTGCGGACGGCGACTTCAAGGTGCTGTCATTCGATCGTCTGCCCGATGGGCTGAACACCACTGGCGATGGCCTGCTGCCCAAGCCCCGTGTCGGGCGCAAGCTGTGGAATCTGCTGTGGCACACCGGCATCCGCGGCGACAAGAGCATGCAGGAATCGCTGTTCTGGTCACCGGCCGCGCAACGCCAGATCGACGCGACGATCGCCGACTATCGACCGGAGGTGGTTGTCTTCGACACCGTGCGAGTCGGCCAGTACCATGGCGGCAACGGCTTGCACGGCTTTCGCGCTGTGCTGTATCTGGACGATCTGTTCTCGGTCCGCTACGCGCGAATCCTCGAGACGATTGCGCGCTTTCCTGGCGTCACGATCGACGCGATGGGCAACTTCGCCGGCAACGTGCCGCGCTGCCTGTTGGCGCTTTATCACCGCGTGCCGCAGCTTCAACGCTGGCTGTTGAAGCACGAACAAATGCTGATCTGCCGCTCCGAAAACACGCAGCCCGGCCGCTTCGACCTGGCGCTGCTGATCAACGCCGGCGAGGCCGAACACCTGCAGCAGCGCGCGCAGCTCGATAACGTGCGTGCGCTTCGGCCCTACATGCCGATGCCGCTGCACGCATCGCCACGCACTTGGGCCGGCCAACCCACCTTCGTGTTCCTTGGCTCGCTGAACCTGCCACACAACGCGGTATCGATCGAGCTGTTCATCGAAGCCCAACTGCCGCGCCTGATCCGCCTGATTCCACGGGTGAGGCTGATCGTCATCGGCGCGCATGCCAGCCCGGCACTGCGCGCGCTGGCGGCCCGCCATGCGCGGCACCTGACGCTGGCGGGCTTTGTTCATGAGGTCGCGCCGACGCTGTCTTCGTGCGCCGGCATGATCGCGCCGCTGCTGTTCGGCTCGGGCGTGAAGATCAAGGTGCTGGATGCCCTTCGGCTCGGTGTGCCGGTGATCGCCACGCCCTTCGGCAGCGAAGGCATCGTGACCGATGACGAGAACGGCCTGATCATCGAAGAGTCCCTCGATGCGTTTCCGGCCCACTGCGAGCGCCTGCTCGACCCTGCCGTCAATGCCGCGCAATCTCGCGCCAGCGACCGCCTGTTTCAGAAGCACTACGCGCCGAGCGCCGTCAGCCGCCAGTACGACGAATTCTTCGGCGCAAGCGCATCACCAGAAGCGCCGTCGCCACCGTGACTTGTTCGTTAGATGCCTCGCCGAGTCGCGCAGCTTACTGACACAGTCATCAAGCCGGCTTCAGGGCGCCGGGTCGCTCGCCTGCCACATCACGCCGTCTTCGGTCAGCATCGCATCGAGCGGCAGATCATCCGGCTCGCCGCGCAGCATCGGCAGAAAGCCATGCGCATAACCCACGCCCACCGTCAGTGGCCGCGGCGACAAGCTGCTCAAGGTGCGGTCATAGAAGCCGCCGCCGTAGCCCAGCCGCACGCCACCCGGCCCATAGCCCACACAAGGCACCAGCAGCATCGACGGCTTGAATTCGTCGGTGTCTTTCGGCTTCGGGATGTCGAAGGCGTCGAGTTCCATCGGGCAGCCGGGGTACCAGACATGGAAGCGAAGCTCACCGGTTTCCTTGTGGGCGACCGGCAGGCCGATGCGGCGCGGCGAGCCCTCGGGGCCGCCTTCGCTCCAGCGGTAAAGCGCAGGCAGCGGATCGAACTCGCCCTTGATCGGCCAATAGGCACCGACCGTCGCTTCGCGGCGGCTGACCAGCCAGGCGCGCAGCACGCTTTGCAGCATCACCGCACGCTCCAGTCGGTCGGGCAAGGCTTGTCGGGTCGCGATGAGCTTGGCTCGCAGCGCGCGGCGTTCTTCAGGCGTCATTCAGGTCTCCCAGGCACGAGTGCAACCGGGAATTGTGCCGGAGGGCCAGCTCATGCGCCGGGAAGACCCCAACCCGGCCGCGCCGCGAAGGGCTGGCCGGCAGCGGGCTCCTAAACTCGGCCGATGCCTACTTCCGCACCGGCTTCTGAATTCAGCACCCACTGCCTGGAATTGCTGAGCGTGCTCGGCCCCGCACGCGCGCGCCGCATGTTCGGCGGCCATGGCATTGATGTCGATGGCTGCTTCATCGCGATCGTGACCGGCGAGCGGCTTTACCTGAAAGCGGATGCGCAGACGCAGGCGCAATTCGAAGCAGCCGGCTGCTCGCCTTTTACCTACCACCGCCGTGGCAGCAAGACGGTGGCCTTGAGCTACTGGACGGCGCCCGACGAAGCGATGGAGTCGCCCGCGCTGATGCGCCGTTGGGCGCGGCTGGCGCTCGATGCGGCCTTGCGCGCTGCAGCCGCCAAGGCGCGCAAGCCGGTGCGCCCCTCCGCCGCCAAGTCCCCAACCGCCAAGCCGCCTCCCAGCACGCCCTCCATCAGCGCGCCTTCTACGAGCCCGAACCCATCAACGCCCGCGCGCAAGCGCGCGGCAGCGAAGAAGGCCGATCGAAGCGCCGCCAAGCTGGCCAAGCACCGCGCTGAACTCAGTTCATCACCCGCCGCTGCGGCAACGCCGGAACGGAAGCAGAAACCAAAGACGAAAAAGGCCCAACCGTCGCGCGCGGCCAAGTCCAGGCGCCCAGCCGGCTGAGCAATCCGTGACGGCGGTCGAAAGATGGCGGCGGCACCAGCAGCTGAAACTGCGCCTGCGCCCAGGCCTCGGCGACCCACATGCTGCCTGACGCCAGCACCACATCGTCGCCGGCGTCGAGCCACAGGTCTTCGCTCGGCTGGCGCTCGGTGCCTTCACGGGTCAGCCACACACGCCCCTGGGTCACGTGAAATTCGCGCTCGCCGGGCCCGATGCGCAGGCGCAGCACTTCACCGCGGCCTAGCCGCCATTGCGCCTGGGCTGCCACCGTCGCTTGTACGGTGGAGGGCCCTGTTGACGCTTGCGAATGAGTCATCGCTTGGGTGTCCATGAAGCTTCCTCTTAAACTGATCCAACGCCACGTTGGCACAGAGAAGATTAGGCGGTGGTCTGCGATGCGTCCAATGAAATGCCCACACCGGATTGACGCGGTTTCCTCATGAGTGGCGTTCGCAAGCGGCCGTTGTCGGTGGGCCCGATCCGCGCGTTCGAGGCGGTCGCACGCAACCTGAGCTTTCGTGCTGCCGCTGAAGAGTTGAGCCTGACACAGTCGGCGGTGAGCCGGCAGATTCAATCGCTGGAAGAAGACCTCGGTGCCACGTTGCTGCTGCGTGGCACGAGGCGCGTCGAACTCACGCCCGAGGGCGCGGCCTTTCTGCGCGCGATGGCGCCCGGCCTGGCGCGCATCGACGCCGCCGTGCAGCAGATTCGGCAATCGCGCGGGCGGCGCGTGGTCAGCGTATCGACCTTCGCATCGTTCGCTTCGATGTGGCTGCTTCCGCAAATGGAAGCTTTCCAGCGCGAGCACCGCGAGATCGACATCCGCGTCTCGGCCACCGACATGCTGGTCAACCTCAGTGATTCCGAGTTCGATCTGGTCTTGCGCTATTGCAGCCCCGCGACAGCGCCTTCCGGCGCGAGCCGCCTGTTTGGCGAGGTGTTGACGCCCGTCATCAGCCCGTGGCTTGCCGAGCAGATCCGCCAGGGCGAGGCGCCCCCGTTGACGCGGCCCGAGCATCTGGTCGAGTACACGCTCGCGGAAGAGGACGACACCCGGCCGAGCGCTGAGTTCCTGAGCTGGCGGCATTGGCTGATGCAACAAGGCCAGCCCCATCTGCACCCGCGGCGCTGGCTCTATCTGAACTTCACCTACCAGCAAGTGCAGGCCGCGTTGACCGGCCAGGGCGTGGCGCTCGCGCGCATCGGTTTGGTCTGGGAGCAGTTGCAGCGCGGCGACCTGGTCGAGCCCTTTGGTGAGGCCGGCCGCATTCACACCCACTACGCCTACTGGCTGATCACCTCTGCGGAAAGCCGATCGCGCGGTGACGTTGACCAGTTCTGCCGCTGGGTCGAAAGCCGCGCAGCGCAAACGCGTGAGGCACTGGGCGAAGTTTGAATTCCAACAGGGGTCCTAGCTTGACCAGCCTCCGGCCGGCCTGACGGTTCAGACCTTGGAACTCCATTGCTTGCGGGGCTGTGGAAAGCCTTACAGATATTCCGCACTGCGATGAGTGGTGATCCCCAGCCGGTCATGAATCTGCAACCGACTCTCCCACCTGCCCGTCTGCAAGCGCTCACTTGATTAGCGACAAACTTCAGCAGGCTCACCTGGTGAGCTACCTGGAGTGGA
>CAXTCD010000098.1:0-18825 GCA_964242145.1 uncultured Rhizobacter sp. | reverse complement strand
AGCTCGATCTGGCGCCTGTCAACGTTCGATCACACTAAATTGCGCGAAGAGCCCCCGAATCTGAAAGGCTTGCGGTTCGCCTCGCGTGAGGCGAATTTGGAAGCCAAACTCAGTTGTCCATGAAATTGAACGGTGTCGCCTGTTGATAGCGCGCCTCGATCGGATTGTTGCCATGCTGGCCGTCTTCCGCCTTCAAACGGCGCTGTTCGATCGACAGCTCTTCGATACAGACATTGATCGCTTCGACATCAGGCTCATGGGCGGATTGAAGCTGAATCAACAGCGCTTGCAGTTCGTGATAACGGGTGGCGTCGAGATGGGTTTGCATGGGTAACTCCGTTCGTTGAGTGGCGCAGCTGATGCGCTTGCAGCCTTCGCACACCTTAGGGGCCAGCAGCGGCCGACGACATCAGCCTGCTTGCTCGCGTGGCGTAGGAAAACGGCTCATCGTGGCCCTTGTTCATGGGCCCGCCTTTCAATGCGAGCTGGCGACAGTGGCGGCTGCCGGGCAAGCGCCTTTCGACGGCAGCGCCGCATGCGCTCGCAAAGGCTGGTGCGGATGAAGATTGCCAGCTTGGGAGTCAAGGGCCACGCCTGCCCCCTTCGCGAACACCTGGCCGTGCATTGCCGCCAGCACCTCATGCCGATCTGCATCGCCGGAGGTGTTCAACAAATCGCCCAATGCAATGCATTGCCGAGCATCGATGGCGATGGCCATCGAGTCGCTGCTGCTGAGCACGCCGCTGTTGATTGGCTTGAGTTGGTTTTGACGATCGCCCGCCATCGGGCTGGCCGGTGATACAGCAGGCGTTGGGTCCGTTTGCCACGGCGCGTCTGATGCCAAGCAGGTTTTAGAACTGCCTTGCGCGGCCAAGGTTGCGCTGCTGAAAGCGGCCAGCAGCATGCCAGCAAGCGCCAATCGATGTTTCATCTGTTCTCCAGGAAGGGCAAGCGTCGAGCCCGGCAGGTCCGTCGGACCGCCGGGCTGTCGAGGCCACCCATCCTAGAAAGCCGCTCGGGTGCGCCGTGTAGGCGATGTCCGAAGCTGGCGTAGGAGTGCTGTGCATCGCTGGGGTGCGACCTCCAAGGCACCGGCCTGCCGGTGCCTTGTGATCACGCCCCGCGCGCTGTCACGGCCTGTGACTTGTTGCCGCGTGCGCCCAGCAGCGCCTGCACGATCGCCGCGACGATCACATTCAGCGTGAACGCCAGCAGCCCCGTGTAGACGGTGTAGCTGTCGCCACCGAGCACCAGCGTATGGACCGGCTTGATGCCATCCGCAAAGGCCAGCCAGGTGCCCGCGACGATGCCGACCAGCCAGCCTGCCAACAACGCAGGCGCGCGCAGCCAACGCCAGAAGAGGCCGAACACCAGGGCAGGGAAGGTCTGCAAAATCCACACGCCGCCGAGCAGTTGCAGGTCGAGTGCGAACTTGGCGGGCATCAACAGAATGCAGGCCAGCGCGCCCAGCTTGACCCCCAAGGACACCAGCTTGGCGACCTTTTCTTCCTGTGCCGGCGTGGCGGCGGTGTTGACGTAAGGCTTCCAGAAGTTGCGGGTGAAGAGGTTGGCCGCGCCGATCGACATCACTGCAGCCGGCACCAGCGCGCCAATCGCGATCGCTGCAAACGCAAAGCCGGCAAACCACGACGGGAAGAGGGCGGTGAACAAGGCCGGCACCACGTCGTTGTTGCTTTTGACGACGATCTTGGCGCCATAAGCCATGAAGCCCAGCAACGCGATCAGCCCGAGCAGCACTGTATAAGCCGGCAGGAAGATCGCGTTCTTGCGGATCGTGTTCGCGTCCTTGGCCGCGAAGATGCCGGTCAGCGTGTGCGGGTACATGAAGGCCGCGAGTGCCGAGCCGAGCGCCAGCGTGGCAAACGGCAGGATTTGCGAACTCTTCAGCGTCAGGCCGGTGTTGCCGCCCTTCAATGCGAAGGCATCGCGCGCGGCCGAGAACACCGGCGCATAGCCGCCGAGCTTCATTGGCACGACGATCACCGCGACGATCACGACGATGTAAATCATGATGTCCTTGACGAAGGCGATCAGTGCCGGCGCGCGCAGCCCGGCCGAGTAGGTGTACAGCGCCAGGATCACGAACGCGGCGGCCAGCGGCAGCTCGCCGGTCAGCCCGAGCGCCTTGATCACGACCTCCATGCCGATCAGCTGGAGCGCGATGTAAGGCATCGTCGCGACGATGCCGGTAAAGGCCACCGCCAGCTCCAACTTGCGCGAGCCATAGCGGCCGAAGACGACATCGGCCGCTGTCACGTGGCCGGCGCGCTGCGCTTCCTTCCAGAGCTTGGGCATGATCGTGAACACGATCGGGTAGACGAGGATCGTGTACGGCAATGCGAAGAAGCCATAGGCACCGACGGCATAGACCAGCGCCGGCACGGCGATCACGGTGTACGCGGTGTAGAAGTCGCCGCCGACCAGGAACCAGGTGATCCAGCCACCGAAGTTGCGCCCGCCCAGGCCCCATTCATCGAGATGGGCGCCCTTGTGATCGCGCCCGCGCTGCCAGCGCGACGCCGCAAAGCCGATCACCGTGACCAGCAGAAAGAAGAAAAGGAAGACCGACAGCGCGGTCCAGTTCAGTTCGGTGCTCAAGGTTCAGTCCTCGTTGGGCTTGCGGCTGCGGTCGACGATCCAGATCAATAGCGAGGTCAACGGCACCCAGGCGAACTGGTACCAATAGAAGAAGGGGAAGCCGAACAGCTCTGGCCCCTCGCGGTTGAACAATGGAACGGCCAGCAGGCCGAGAAAGGGCAACAGCAACAACAAGCGCATGGGCAGTCTCCTGAAGAGCGTGACGAGGGCACGCCTCGTGACATTGTCCAGCGCAGCGGTAGGCACTGCCGGCGCGAGGTGATCGCTGGGGTCGATGTGGCTCACGCCGATTGATCAGGCTGCGGCGGAGTGGGCTGGCCCGCATCAGCGGGTTGGCTGCTGGCCCCAGCGCGGACCGCAAGGTGTGGCTTGGGTGCATGCGCCTTCTGTCGCCGTTTGCCGTGAATCGAGATCGGTTCTGCCCACAGAGCCTGTTGAATGAAAAAGCCCGGTGATGGACGATGGTCAGAGCGTGACCGAGCCGGTGCGCACCAGCGTCACCCGGGTAACGCGGCTGCTGTCATGCATCGTGATGGTCGAGAGCTGCCCCCAGCCTGCGGTACCGGGCACCCCGTCGATCAGCGGGCGTATCGCCGCCCCGCCATCGGCCGCGTAGAGATAAGGCGGATAGAAGATCTCGGCGTTGAGCTCATTCGTCGGGCCCGGCGCGCCACCGCCCGAGACCAGCACGGTGGCATCGTGCAGCAGCAACGCCGATGAGTGATAAAGCCGTGGCCGTTGCGCCGAGGCCAGCGTCTGCCAACGGCCGGTGGCCGGGTCCCAGCGCTCGGCGGCATAAGCCACGCCCTCCGATGTGTTGTTGCCGAGCGCACCACCGGTGACGAGCACCGTGCCATCGGCCAGCACGGTCGAGGTGCTCCAGTGCCTACCCAGGGCCATCGAAGCGGTCGGCGTGATGACCGGCCCACCGGAGTTGATGTTGATCAGCGAAGCCGCGGCCGAGCCCGGGTGGTTCGAGCCGCCATTGGCGTAGTCGCCACCGCCGGCCTGCAGGATCAGGCCCGGCTGGTACATCACGGCGGTCGAAGTGGCGCCGTTGTTGGGCCCATCGAAGCGGCCGGCCGGTGTGATGCGGCCATGGCCGTTCGGGTCCAGGTAATGCATCTGCGTACCGTTGATCGTGAACACCGAGCCGTTCGGCGCCAGCCAGGCGCGCGGGTACCACCAGCGGTTTTCGCCTTCGTCATCACCCCACGCGAGCTTGCTGGTGGCATCGCTCAACAGCGCAAAGCCACGGCCCGGCACATAGACCTCGGGCGTCAGCACCGGGGCCTTGACCGGCTGGTATTGGGTGGCGCCGCCCTGGATCAGCACGCGGCCATCGGCCAGCGTCGTCGTCGGATACCAGCGCACGCGGTTGATCGTCTGCGGCAGCCGGGTGAGCTGCGCGCTCGCGCTGCTGAACAGGTTGACATCGGCATTCGCCATATTCAGCGACGCAGTGCCGGCAGTGCGGTCGCCGCCAGCCATCAGTACGTCGCCGCTCTCAGGCAACAGCAGCTGCGCGGAGCAGAACAGGTCGGTGCCGGTGCGGTTCGGCAAGGTCAAGTGCGAATCGGTACCGAGCCCGTCTTGTGGCGACCAGACGTCATAGATGAAATAACCCGTCTGGCGACCGGAGCCGTCGGTGCCATAACTCAGTACACGCCCGTCGGGCAGCAGTGTTGCATGCAAGGCCAGCAAGGGCCAATCGGCCACGCCGGTCCATTGGCCAACGCTGGAGGCATTGGCCGCGCCCGGTGGCAACTCGCTCTTGTCAGCCAAACTCACCTCGCGTTGGGCCAGCTGAGTCTGGCGGCCCTCGTGTTTCCGCATCGCCTTCGGCACCAGGGTTCGGCTGTGCAAAGCGGCATCAAGTATGTGCTTCGCACCGATGTCATGTACAAGCTCAGCCCCACCTGATCGTGACGGCACGGGTGGCCATGGCAGCACACAAAGCAGAATCTCGCGTTGCGACGCGCCGGGCTCTGCCTTACGCTCAAGGCTGCGGCTTAGCTCAACCTTGGATCAGCGCGAACATGTCACCGAGAAAATCATGGAGCGGAGACCCCGATCCCGACTTTGATCAAAGCTTTGCTGACGGGTTCGTCGGGAAGTACGTTCTGATCGGTGTCACGCACCTGAGCTCCGAAGGCGAGTTCGAACATCAAGAGCAGCTCCATGGGCGCATCGAGGAGATCTCTTCTACCGGCATCGAGATCGCGCTTGCCGGCGTCAACGAGGGCGAAAATTGGCGCATGCCGCCGATGCTCGACGATTTCAATGCGGCGGCGCCAGGCATCTACGAGCTTCGGTCCACCGGTGAGGCGGTGGACAATCCCGATTTCACGCTGCAAGTGACGATCCGGTCTGCGGTAAAAAACTAAGCATGCTCCGTGAGCATCTCGCCTCAAACCTCGGGCTCGACCTCCGCCATGCTCACTGCCTTGTTGTTGTCCGCGCTACTTCCTGTGACCGCGATGACATCCACACCCGATGTGGCCGACCTGGAAAAGCGCCTGTCAACGGAAGGCGTTGAATCGGTCAATGTCGCGCTAATCACACAGTGGCCCGCGGCGCTGGTCACGCTGAATCGGCGCACCGCCGGCTGCGAGCTGCCCGCTGTCAGCCTGTCGGCCAGGCTGTCCCGGGGCGGCACTCAGGCCGTGTCGGCGCACCGAGAGTCTTTGCGCACCGCCGCCGGGCAGTGCCCCGGAATCGTCCTTGCGCTCATTTCGGTCGATGAAGTCCCGAAGATCTGTGCCTCGTCTGCCAGCTGGACCATCACGCAGATGGCGAGAGAACTGCGCCGGCGTATGAAAGAAATTGACGCCGATGAGGTGCTGCGTGCCAGCCCGCGCGGCAAGGCTTGCCGCGCGGCTTATCTCTACGAGCTGGAAAACACCCGCGTGGGCCTTCGAGTCGCGCCTCCGCGTTCGGCTTCCGGGCAGAGGGCGAGGTGACGGGGCTGCAGTTCATTTCCCATCGTTGCCGAATTCAAACGCTCAACTTCAGACATGCTTTTACGCACCGTTCATATCTACCTTCTCTGCCGTTCTAGCCGCTACGCAGACCTGCTCCTTTTTGAAGCAGCCTCTGATGACCATTCAGGTTTCAGGCATCCCTGTGGCAAATACCCCTCTGGTGGCGAAAGTACTTCAGGCTCGCGTGGATGAACTTCGTGCAGATGGTTGGGGTCGACTTCCTCGCAGGTTGATGGAAATGTCATCAAGGTCTCTACCTCAGGTTGGACACCTGACAAGCCTTGACCGAGGCGCTTGGTTTTTCTGGCCGGCAGTTTCGAGTTGTGGTTGAACCCACATCAGACCTTCTACTCAGTGAGTCCGATGTCGCTGATGCCCAGCCTGTCAACAACGGGCGCGCGGAACTGGCGTTGCGCCTGAATGAGGCGGGTGTCTCAAGGTTGAAAGTTCGGGGTTCGACACTGATCGGCAAGCTTGTTTCCGTGTATTGGAATGGACGCTTGATTTCTCGACCCAAGATAGACAACGAACTCGTTCGTGACATCACCGTCACGGTGCCCAGCGAGCGAGACGCGAATCTGATGGCAATCGTCTTGAGGGCCGGGGCGCTGCCGAATGGCGCTTCACTGGCAGTTGCTAAGTGATGCTCAGCTTGTCCATCAAAAGACCGGATCCCGGCCATGTCGCCTGTGTCGAACCTCGGGGCCTGTACCAGACTTGATGCCGCCCCATACCTATCGCCATCCTCGAACGGGCATTACCGGCCGATTGGTTGAAGCTGCCGCCAATGCCAAATGGCTGGCGGCTGCGCGACAAGCCGTGATGTCGAGATGTCCGTTCCTGACGCTGGAAAGCGATGTCACGGACGTCGTCTATCTCACTTGGTTGGTGCCGGTCGAGGCCTGTCGACCCTTGATTCCGCCGGGAGTGAAGGTGTGGCAGCGACAGGGGCTGACAGCGTTCACCGTACTGACCTACCAGCACGGGCATTTCGGGCCAGCCTTCCTGGGCTCCTTGAGAAAATGGTGCCTCTGGCCCCTTCAAAGCAACTGGCGCTTCTATCTGGAACACGCCCCGCCGGGAGCGCCTCCAGTTCCGATGGTGCTGTTCCTGAAAAATGTGATGAACAGTCTCGCTTACACGCTGGGTACGCGCCTGTTCAGCGATGCCTTGCCGACTCACCTGGCCGACCGATTTGTCCATGTCCGCCAGGGCAGCGTCTTCCACACTGAGATTTCCAGCGGACAGGGCAGTGCACCATCTCTGACCTGCTCCGTGCGCGTGGGCCAAGACGAAACGCTGAGCTCCCGCTTTGAAGCTGCTTTCGGATCTTGGCGCGATGCCGTCCAATTTCTGACCTGCCAACACGCAGCGGTCGCGCCGGTCGAGCGCTGCGGTCGGCTTGCTTTCGGCGAAATTGATTTGCCCATCGACGTTTCCAAGGTCCTTCCGGCGCAGCTCGCAGGCAGCCCCGTGATGTGCCCGTTCCTGGATTCGCTGCAAGCTGAAGGGCCACCGTTGTGCTTCGTCGTTCCCTCTGTTCGATTCAGGGTTCTGTCGGAGCGCTTGCTGTGATGTGCGCTGCGCTTTCATCGGCAGATATGCTGCGGCACAGATAAGAATCCATCCCCTTGCTTGTTGAGTTATCTCTCAACTCAACGCAGGCACGGCCTTGGCACAGCGCAGACGCATAGGCTGGCCTGGGCTCGACGGCTTATCGCGCCGTGTGCGTCTTGTCTGTGCGAAACTTCTTGCCGAAGACCGCGAAAAACCGCTGTTTGTGGCATGGCTTTCAAGCCAAGCTGCCAGGCAATCGCACACACGCTACCGAGCTCTCCTGCCAGGTCATCCATGACGACAACGGGCAACTCGCGCTCAAGGCCGCGGGTCTCTTCGATGAGTTTTTGGCCCTCACGCTTCCGGGAGAAGATGCCAAGCGGGTTGTCGACGAGCACGGCGTCGTTCTCCTCGACAAGCCCGGCTCCGGCAGCACGGCCAAGCCGGAGGTCGATCGCGGCGCGCTGCGCCAACTGTTGATCCAGTCCCTGCCCGCGGGAACCATCCGATGGGGCAGCAAGCTCACGCAGGCCCGCCGCCTCGACGATGCACACCACCCACAGGTCTTCGCCAATGGCTTGACCACCGCGGCGGATTTGCTGGTCGGTGCCGATGGCGCGTGGTCGCGAGTGCGCCCGCTGTTGTCGGCGGCCAAGCCCGATTACGTCGGCACGGCTTTCATCGAAACCCGGCTGTTTGACGGCGCGACCCAACACCGCTCCATCGCGCAGGCCATCGGCAGCGACACGCTGATGGCGGTCGAGCCGGGCCAGGGCATCCTGGCGCATCACCACGCCAACGGCAGCTTGCAGACCTACGTCGCATTGAACAAGCCGGAAGCCTGGATCAGCGCCATCGACTTCAGCCGGCCATCAGATGCACTTCGTCTCATCTCGAACGAGTTTGCCGATTGGGCCCCGCAGCTTCGCGCATTGATCACCGCCAGCGATACCGCACCGATCGTCAGGCTCATTGATGCCCTGCCGGTGGAGCACTGATGGGATCGCAAGCCCGGCGTGACGCTCCTGGGCGATGCCGCGCACCTGATGTCGCGCACCTGATGTCGCCTTTCGCAGGCCAGGGCGCCAACCTGGCTCTCTACGACGGGGCCGAACTGGGCCAGCTGCGCGACCATCCCGGTGACATCGAGGCCGCACTGGCGGCCTATGAACAGGCGCTCTTTCCTCGCAGCGCTTCTTTTGCGATCCAGACCGCGCAAAACCATCTTCGTTTTTTTGGCGAACAGGCGCCGCAAAGCGTGGTTGAGCTGTTCTCTGGCTACTGAAGGCTGAACAGGCCGCCCATCTCAAGCCAGCGCAAACAAGGCGCGCAGCTCTTTCACCGGCAGTTGGCCGATCCACTGCTCGCCGGTGCCGACCGTGAGCTCGGCCAGCTCGCGCTTGCTGCGCATCATCTCGTTGATGCGTTCCTCGAAGGTGGAGCGGCTGATGAAGCGGTGCACCTGCACGTTGCGCTGCTGGCCGATGCGATAAGCGCGGTCGGTCGCTTGTGCTTCGACGGCCGGGTTCCACCACAGGTCGAAGTGGATCACGTGTGACGCCTCGGTAAGGTTCAGCCCGGTGCCGCCTGCCTTCAGCGACAGCACGAACACTCGCTCGGTGCGATCGGTCTGGAACTGCTCGACCATCGCATCGCGTCGGGCCCGGCTCACGCCGCCATGCAGGAACGGGGGGCGGTGTCCGTGCCGCTGCGCCAACCATTCACACAGCAACTCGCCCATCTCGCGGAACTGCGTGAACACCAGTGCCTTCTCGCCGCTGGCGTGCACGTCGTCCAGCAGCTCCATCAGGCGCATGGCCTTGCCGGAAAGCTCCGGCTGCTGCGGGCCTTGCTTCAGGTAATGCGCCGGGTGGTTGCAGACCTGCTTCAGCGCCAGCATCAGCTGCAGCACCAGCCCTTGCCGCTCGAAGGTGCTGGAGGCACCTTCGAGGCTTTGGATTCCCTCTTGCACCACCGATTCGTACAGCGCCGTCTGTGCCGGGGTCAGGGCGCAGTATTGGTCTTGCTCGATCTTGTCCGGCAGGTCGCTGATGATCTGCTTGTCGGACTTCATGCGTCGCATCAGGAAAGGCGCGGTGACGCGCTTGAAGCGGCTCACGGCCTGCGCATCGCGGTGCGTCTGGATCGGCACTGCGTATTCCTTGCCGAAGTGCGTGGGGCCGCCGAGGTAGCCCCGGTTCGCGAAGTCCATCAGGCTCCAATACTCCAGCAACCGGTTCTCCACCGGCGTGCCGCTCATCGCGATGACGCTGCGTGCAGGCAGTGACTTGATCGCCCGCGTCTGCGCCGCCGCCGGGTTCTTGATGTTCTGCGCTTCATCGGCAATCACCAGCGCCCACGGCACGGCCTTCAGCTTGGTGGCCTCGCTGCGCACCATGCCATAGGTCGTCAGCAGCACTTCGGGCCGGGCCGCACCGAGCTCACGTTTGCTGCCGTGGAAGACGGCCACGCTCAGGCCGGGCGCGAAGCGCGCCAGCTCCTTCTGCCAGTTGGTCAGCAGGCTGGTCGGCACGACGACCAGCGCCGAGCCTTCGCGCAAGGCGCCGTCTTCCTTCAGCTTCTGCAGTGCGGCGATGACCTGCAAGGTCTTGCCCAGGCCCATGTCGTCGGCGATCACGCTGCCCAGGCCGATGCGCGCATTGCGGTAAAGCCATGCATAGCCGCGCAACTGGTAAGGGCGCAGCGTGGCTTGCAGCCCTCGGGGCAGCGGGACCTCGCCAGCGTCGAGCAGCGATTGCACCAGCGCCTTCGCCCGCGCATCCAGCCGCACCGGTGCGCCGTCGTATTCGCCCGTGAGCGCCACGCGCAACAGCTCAGCCGCATCGGGTTGCGGTGGCTTGCGCAACTGGTCGCGCAAGCGTTCGATCTCGGCCACATCAAGGTAGATGTATTCGCCCTTGAAGCGGACGATGCCGGTCGCCTTCTTCACCAGCCGCTCGAACTCACTGTGCGACACCAGCTGATCGCCGAGGGCCACCTTCCAATCGAAGCTCAGGATGTCGTCGGCGCGCAGCAGGCCCGAGCTTGCGCTGCCGCTGCGCGACTTGAGCTGCATCGACAGCCTGGGCCGCAGCAACTGGTCGAGCGCTTTCGGCAGCAGCGCGCGGATGCCGAGCAGGCGCAGCGCCGGCAGGGTGTCGAACAGAAAGCCCGCCAGCTCGGCCGAACCGAGGGTCATCGGCTGCTTCGCCCCGGCCCGCACGTGGGCCGTCAGTGCAGGGAAGAATTCGGCCAGCACCGACACCTGCCGCAACACCTCGAAACGCGTTGCCGCCCATCGTGCCTGACCCAGCACCGCGGACAGCGGCTCCGGCGTATCAAATGGCTCCGAGCGCCGATCGACGGCCAGCGTCATTGCGAAATCCATGCCGTTGGCGTCGTCATCCAGCCGCATCACCAGCGTGTGTTCCTGCCGCGTGACGTGCAGGCGCGAAAGCCAAGCCTGGATGCTGGCCGGAATCGCCGTCTCGCCCGGCCCGTCGAAGCGGGCCGGGCCGGTTGAAAAGAACAGCGGCCAGACCGCGCCGGCCGAGGTCTTCTCACGCGGCGCAGCCTTCGGTTGCTGCAAGTGATGCTGTAGGTGGTGCTGCAAGTGATGAGCGAGGAACAAGCTGCACAAGGCGCTCGCCTGCGCCGCTTTGCCCAGAGCCACGGCTTTCTTGCGGCCCTTGCCGGGTCGCACGCGCAGCAACTCGCCCGGCAGCGCATCGGCCACGCGTGTCATCAAGCGGGAAACCGTCGGGTCCAGCAGGGCCGGTAGCCAGCGCAAACCGATGGCACCGTCTGCTCGCGCATGGACCTGCGGCACGACCGCGCCCTGGGCCCACAGGTGCAGGGCCAGCAAGCGCATCGCCTGCAGCGCGGCGGTCTGCGGCTGCAGCTCCGCGAGTCGGTGGCGCGGTATGCGGCCAAGGCGTTCGGCCAGTTCGGCAAAGCCTTCAAGGCCGGGCGACACCAGGCCCGTCACGCTGGCCTGGCCGTCTTGATCCAGCACCATCACGGGCCGGTCTTGTGCATCCAGGCCATCCGGTTCGCTGCTCGCAGGCGCCTCCAAGGTCTGGCGTGCCGCCTTGGCCAGGCGCGCGATGGCGCGTTGCACGCTGCTTCGGAAGTCGTCGCTGCCGACGAAGCTCGGGTTGGCCGGCAGCAACTGCCACAGCGTTTGCGTCAGGTCCGGCAGCGTCGAGAAATCCAGTCCGTCCATCGCCGCCGGATCGCCAGGGCCTGAAGCGGCAGGCTCGGTGTCTTGCAGCAAGCTGATCAGCGGTGGCAGCTGCGCGCTCAGCGCAGGTTCGATGTGGATGTCGCGTGAGCGCAGGGCTGCAGCCAGGTCCAGTCCCCGCAATGAAAACACCAGGAACGGGTCGCCATCGATCTCGCGGCTGAGCAAGTACACGACGGCGGCCAGGTGCTTGCAAGGCACGGCGTGATCTGGACAAGAGCAGCTCATGCGCAGGTCTTTCCAGCGTGCAGGGAACACGGGAATGCCCAGGGCCTGCGCAGCTTCCAGCACGGCCGGGTCGAGCTGACGGTTCAGCAGCCGGGCGATCACCGCGGGGTCTTGGGCCAGCCGGTCCAACAAAGTCACCGAGGCCTTGGGTGCGAAGCCCGGCACCTCGATGCTTACCGCATACGGCTTCGGCCGCGAGCCTTGCACCTGCGCCTTGATCAATCCGCCGTCGATCTTCAGGTTCAACACGGCGCCACTGCCGGCATAGCTGCGCCCACGGGGCAATCGGTTTTCGTTATCGATGTGGGCCAAGGCCTGCAGCCACTGCGCGCCCCACCAGGTTTTGCCAAAACTGTTTCGAGTCATCCGGTGATTGTCGCCAAGGTGCAAGCTGCGCAATGCCGCGGGGTTGCATCAAGGACATCAGGCGAGGCTTGAGCTTGCGACGAGATGTCCCATGCGTGGGCTCATAGAGAATCGGGTGGTTAGCTGGTGGTTTCGTGAGCGTGGCCACCCGCGAGAGTTACCTGGGTCTGGCCTCTCAGAATCACAATAGAGTCATCCATGCTGCATTCCAACGCACCCCTCGTAGCCGCCGCATTTTTACTGTCGGCATGCGCCACTCAACTCACGCCTGAGAGTTCATTGACGCTGCGAGATGAGTCTCGCAGACGCGATGTTCCGGTCCACCTGTATCGATCTAACACTGCAATTGCCTGCAAGACTAGGCGAGCGTGTCCTGTGGCCATTTTCAGTCCCGGCACCGGAATGCCGAATACGGCGTATTCATTTCTCAACGACACACTCGCTCAGGCCGGCTATCTGGTCGTGGCTGTACAGCATGAGCTTCCGTCGGATGCGGCCATGCCGAACACAGGCGATCTCATCAAAGATCGTTCGCCGACCTGGGCGCGGGGTGTTGCGAATTTGCGCTTTGTGCGAGACGAGCTTTCCAAGCGATTTCCTGGCTATTCGTGGAACCGGCCGGTTGTCATCGGCCACTCGACTGGCGGAGATATCTCGGCGCTATGGCTGACACAGTCGCCCGGATTGGCATCGGCCCTTGTCACGCTGGACCAGCGGCGCGTCGCGCTGCCTCGGGATGCATCACTGCGTTTACTGTCGCTTCGCGGCAGTGACTTTTCGGCCGATCCAGGCGTGCTGCCGTCCGCAGAGGAGCAGGCTGCGCTGGGCTACTGCATCGTCAACCTGCATCACGCGAATCACGATGATATGAATGACGATGGGCCTGCAGAGCTCAAGACAAGGCTGATGGAGTCGGTAATCCGATTTCTGGATCATGGCGAATGTGAGGCTTGACAGCGCGAGGGCTCAGACTCGTCCGTGCTGTTGCGGATGCTCAAATCCAAGATGAAGTCGTTTGACGGGTTCGCCGCGACTTATTTAGCTTCTCAACCGAAACGAGTTCTTCGGCGGCCCTGGGGCCGATCATCTGAAGCGTTAGAAAAAACGAATAAAGAGGGGAGAGTGCAATGAAAAACTTGATCTTGGGCATGGTCATCGGCATGGTTTCGAGCGCACTTTTGGTGTTTTTGATCGCGCCCCAATGGAGCGACCATCGGGCGGCCGCTGAAACTTCGGCCTGGCTTGCGCAAGTGCGGCCCGTCCAGGAAGCGATTGCAGAAAACGCGAAGCAACGGGGCTCGCTGGAGTCGGCCGGCGTGGGCGTTGCAAAGCCGGTCTTTCAAGGTGCCGGGCCCAGCGATGTGGACGTGGCAAGCCATGGCGAAATATTCCTGAAGGGCGGCAGCGATGGGCAATTGCTCGTCTTGCGCCCTTACTTCACCGAAGGCAAAGAGGTGAAGTGGCGTTGCATCGGCGGTTCAGCCCGAGCCACCTTGAGTTGCCACTGAGATCGGCGATGGGAACTGTGGGTTCGTCTTTTCATCCAACCAGGCCCTGGCTGTGATCGCGTGCTGGATCAGAACCAGCTTTTTGAAGCGCCGCGATGCGGGTCAGAATGACCCTCAGCGTCTTGAAAATGAATGAGCGCCAGTTGTTCTCACCTCAGATCGAGCCACCGATGAAGACGAATCCCTTTGCTCCACCGACCGCCGAAGTTTCCGACATCCAGGGCCTGGGCGAGATTCGCTATGTGGGCTTCTGGGCGCGAGTGGGTGCGGCATTGATCGACACCGTGATCATTCTGCTCATCACGTTTCCGATTCTCTTTGCCGTCTACGGCGGGTCTTATTTCGAAACCGACAGCAGCCTGATTGCGGGGCCGGTGGACGTCTTGTTGCGCTGGGTTCTGCCCGCGGTGGCTTCGATTGGCTTCTGGCGCCTGAAACAGGCCACGCCCGGAAAGATGGTCATCTCGGCGAAAGTGGTCGATGCAAAGACCGGTGGCCCACTGTCGCTCGGCCAATCCATCGGCCGATATCTCGCGTATTTTGTGTCGATGCTGCCGCTGGGCCTGGGCATCTTGTGGGTGGCATTCGATGCGCGCAAACAGGGCTGGCATGACAAGCTCGCGGGCACCGTGGTCATCAAACGTTAGGTGTCACAATGGCCCGTGCGGCTCAGCGCTCAAAGCGCATGCGCCGCACGCAGGCTGTCGAACACGCGGGCGCGTGCCTCGGCCAGTTGCGGGTTTCGGCGATCACGCTGGCGCGGCAGACCGACTTGAATCTCTTCTCTGAGGCGGCCGGGCTGTGCGTCCAGCACCAGCACGCGGTCACTCAGCACCACCGCTTCATCGATGTCATGCGTGACGACGATCATGCCGATGGCATGGCGCTCGGTGAGCGTGATCAGCAGGTCTTGCAGCTTCATGCGGGTGAAGGCGTCGACGGCAGAGAAGGGCTCGTCGAGCAGCAGCACACGCGGCCGGGTGAACAGGCCCCGGGCGATCGCAACCCGCTGCGCCTGCCCGCCCGACAGCTGCTTGGGCAAGACCTGGCCCAAGCCGGATAAGCCGACTTCGTGAAGCAAGGCGTCGACTTGCGCACTCAGGGCATCGTCGCGCCTGGCCGATGAGCCCGACGAGAACGCGATGTTGTCGGCCACGTTGAGCCAGGGAAAAAGCCGGGGCTCCTGGAAGATGAAGCCGATGTCGCGCGTCAGGCCTTGCCTGGGCTGACCGTCGAGTTGAAGTGATCCGACATGGTCGCGGTCCAGCCCGGCGATGATGCGCAGCAACGTGCTCTTGCCGCAACCACTGGCGCCGACCACGCTCAGGATCTCGCCGGCCTGCAGCGCCAGGCGCAGATCGGCGATCACGGCGACATCACCGTAATGCTTGGCCTGCACATGCAGGTCGAGCAGCGGCAGGGCGGGATCGGTCGATGGGTTGCTCATTCGTGCCCGCCGAAGTTGTCGCGCCAGCCAAGCCATCGTGCTTCCAGCCGCTGCATCGCGGTGTCGCTCAGTTTGCCGAGCAGCGCGAGCAGCACGATGGCGCCGAACACGATGTCGGCACGGCCGGTCTCGCGGCCGTCGGTCAACAGATAGCCCAGCCCGCTGCTGGCGGCGATCAATTCGGCCGCCACCATGAACATCCATGCCAGGCTCAGCCCGTTGCGCAAGCCGGTGAACACCGCCGGCAACGCCGCCGGCAGCAGCACGCGGCGCATCAAGGCGGGGCCCGACAGGCCCGCCATCTGCGCGACTTCCACGAGCTTGCGGTCGACATCGCGCACGCCCGAGACCACGCCCATGTAGACCGGGAAGAAGGCGCCGATGGCGATCAACGCGAGCTTCGGCGCTTCATCGATGCCCAGCCACAGCAACAGCACCGGCACCCAGGCGAGCGATGGAATGGCACGCAGCGCCTGAAAGCTCGGGTCGAGCAAGGCATGGCCGCGCCGTGACAGGCCGACCCAGGCGCCGAACCCCAGCGCCAAACCCGAGCCGATTGCAAAACCCGCGGCCACACGCGCCGTGCTGGTCAGCACATGCCGGGCCAGGCCCTGCGTGCCGAACGAGAACAAGGTGCGCAGCACCTCGCTCGGCGCGGGCAGCAGGTTGCTGCCGACCCAGCCTGCCCGCACGGCCAGCTCTGCCGAAGCCAGGGCCAGCAGCGACGGGAGGGCACCCAGCCAGGCGAGTGGCGGCCGCCACGTCTTTCGCAACGATGGCACGGAGCCCTGCCGCAGCGGGCCGCCTTCTGATGGATGAACGGACGGGTGAGCTGCCGGTTTGGGCGAACCCGGCACCGGATCGCCCGATGGGGCTGCCGAGATCGCCGTTGCGGCCCCTGTGTTTGGCTCGGATGCCGATGCCAACACCGGCGATGGCCGATCGCGCGGCAGCGCAGCAGGCGCGCTCATCGGTTCAGGCCGTGCTGCGGGTCAGCGCCTGCGCGAAGCGGGTGTCGACCAGGTCGGCGATCACGCGGTTCAGGTCGGTGCCGGGCTTGACCAGTTGTTCATCGAGCAGGATCGGTGCGGCAGCTTGCAGCGCCTTGACGTGTTCGGTGGTCGGCTGCGGGCTGCTCAGGTCGGTGCGCAGCTTGATCTGCAGCAGCGCGACTTGCAGGCTGACCTTGGCCTCTTCCGACAGGATCTTGGCGGCCTCGCTCGGGTTGGCGATGATCCAGCGCCGCGCGCGCTCATAGGCCGTGATCACCCTTTTGACCTCTTCGGGGCGCTGCGCGAGAAAGTCTTCGCGCACGTTCAGGAAGCCATAGGTGTTGAAGCCCACGTTGCGATACAGCAGCGTCGAGCCGGCATCGAGTTCGCTGGCAGCCATCAGCGGGTCGAGCCCGGCCCAGGCATCGACACGGCCTTGCTCCAGCGCGGCGCGGCCATCGGCATGCTGCAGCGCCACGTGTTCGATGTCGCTGCGCTTGAGGCCGACCGAGTGCAGCGCGCGCAGCAGAAAGAGGTAAGGATCGGTGCCCTTGGTGGCCGCGACCTTCTTGCCTTTGAGATCAGACAAGGTCTTGATCGGCGAGCCTTTGGGAACGACCAATGCCGTCCATTCCGGGCGCGAGAAGATGTACGGCGTCTTGATCGGCGTGCCGTTGGCCTTCGACAGCAAGGCCGCCAGGCCCGCGGAGGAGCCGATGTCGATGCTGTTGCTGTTCAGATACTCCAGCGCGCGGTTGCTGCCGGCGCTGAGCACCCATTTGATGCGGGTGCCATCGGCGCGGAAGGCTTCTTCCAGCCAGCCGAAGCGGCGCAGCACCAGGCTCGATGGCGAGTAGTAGGCGTAGTCGAGCCGGAGTTCTTTCAGTGCGTCGGCGGCGAACGCTTTCCGGGTCAGGGCGGGCAGGGCGAGGGTGGTGCCGGTGGCGGCCCATTGCAGGAGGTGTCGGCGCTTCATGGTGGAGATCCGCGGGATGAATGAAGGGGAGGGCTAAGCGATCGCAAAGAGATAGCAAAGAGATAGCGAAGAGATCACAAGGAGATCACTAAGAGAGGGCGAAGAGCGGGGCAGGCCTGCCATCGCTGTCGCAGCGTCGGTGCGGCTTCAACCGGCTTCAACTCCGCATCAAGGCGACCACACCGCGATGTCGGTCGCGCGCAGCTCGCGCGGGATCAGCGCGGCTTCGCGGAAAGCGTCGGCAATGCGTTGCTGCTCGGCCAGTTCGTTGCGGCGCACCGGCACGATCGCGTAGCTGCGGCGGGCGTTGACCTGCTCGATGGTGGCGATCGGCACATTGCCCCAGATCGGCTGCAAGCGGTCGGCGGCCTCTTGCGGATGCGCTTTGACCCAGCGACCGGTGTTCTGCAGTTCATCGAACACCAGCTTGACGACCTCGGAGTGCGCTTTCACAAACGCGGTGGTGGCGGTGTAGAAGCGGTTGTATTCGACCAGGCCGCCGCTGCCATCGGCCAGCACGCGCGACTTGCCGTCACGCAGCTGCGCCGCAAGAAACGGGTCCCAGACGACGACGGCATCGACCGAGCCGCCATTGAAGGCGGCCACGCCGTCCGGTGCGTCGAGGTAGCGCACATCGACATCGCTGGCCTTCAGCCCGGCCTTCTTCAGCGCGGCAACCAGCAGGTAATGCACGCCAGCGCCCTTGGTCACCGCGACCTTCTTGCCTTTCAGGTCGCTGACCTTCTGGATCGGCGAATCGCTGCTCACCAGGATCGCCTGCGCGCTCGGTGCCGAGGTCTCTTTGGCGTAATAGGTCAGCGGCGCATCGGCGGCTTGCGTGAACAGCGCATAGGCATCGGCCACATCGGCATGCAGATCGACGCTGCCGGTGTTCAGCGCGGTGAGCAAGGCGTTGCCGGCCAGCTCATGCCAGCTGAGATCGAGGCCGAGCGCATCGAGCTTCTTCTCCAGCAAGCCGCTTTGCTTGAGCAAGGTCAACAGCGTCGATGAGCGTTGGTAGCTGATGCGCACGGTGTCGCGGGCCTGGGCGGCAAGGGAGGCCAGGCTGAGCGTGGCGCCGAGGGCCCAGGTGATGGCGAGCAGCATCGCGTTGCGGCGGGGAGCGAAGGTCATGGCCGGGTCTCTGGAGTGATCAGTGGAAGGGACGAAAGAGCGTGACGAAAAGGCGTGACGAAAGAGTGGGACGACGCCAATGCGGGCGGATCGATCGCGGCAGATCAGGCGGCCTTCACGGTGGCCGTGGGGGCATGAGCCAGGCCGCCCGCTGAACCGGCCAGTGAGGCCGGGTCGTTGTCGGGCAGCCGAATCTGCCGTGCCACGTGGCGGTCAGGCAGGCGGGGACCGTGGCCGAACAGCTTGTCGCGCAGCGCACCCGGCGTGTAAGCATCGCGGTAGCGGCCACGGCGCTGCAGCTCCGGCACGATCAGCTCGACCACGTCGCGCAGGGTTTCGTGGGCGATTGCAAATGCGAGGTTGAAGCCGTCGATGCCAGTCTCGTCGACCCAGGTTTCAAGCTGGCTGGCCACGTGAGCGGCGTCGCCAACGATCACCGGCCCGCGCCCACCGAGGCCGATAAAGCGCGCGGCTTCGCCCACTGTCCAGCGCCGGTTCGGGTCGGCCTGGCTGAATGAGGCAAGTGCAGTGCGGCCCGCATCGGTGTCGATGTATTCGATCGTGGCATCCAAGGGCCAGCGGCTGAAGTCCACACCGGTCCAACCTGACAGCAAGGCCAGCGAGGCTTCGGTGTCGATGTAAGCCTCGTACTCGGCGCGCTTGGCTTGCGCTTCGCTTTCGGTCGGCGCGGTGATGACCAGCGCTTGTGCATAGATCGGCTCTTCGCGCAATTTAGTGTGATCGAACGTTGACAGGCGCCAGATCGAGCTT
>CAXTCD010000097.1:0-19125 GCA_964242145.1 uncultured Rhizobacter sp. | reverse complement strand
TCTCGTTGTTGACCAGCATCGCGGCGACCAGCGCGGTGCCGGGTGCGATCGGCGACAGCCCGCTGCCGAAGCCGAGTGCGATCAGGTGCGCCGGGTGACTGAACAGGAAGCGCGGCGTGGGCTTGCGCGGCGCATTGCTCAGTGGTGGATGAAGCGGTGTGTCGGTCATGACTTGAAGTGATCGAAGGCGCCGAAGCGCGCGGTGACCGGTGTGCCGTGCGCATCGACCAGGCGCAGTGATGGCGCGGCCTCGATGCGGCCGATGCGCGTGACGGCGACACCGGCATCGCGGGCGGCGGCTTGCACCGCTGCGCCATGTGACGCGGGCGCGGTGAACAGCAGCTCGTAGTCATCGCCGCCGGCGAGCGTGCATTCGCGCTGCCATGCGCTCGCTTGTGCAGCCAGCACCGCGCTGCGCGGCACGGCGTCGATGTCGATCGTCGCGCCGACGTTCGAGCGCCGCAGGATGTGTTGAAGGTCGCCGAGCAGGCCGTCGGACACATCGATCGCGCTGCTGGCGATGCCGCGCAGCGCCTGGCCCAGCGCCACGCGCGGTTGCGGCTGCTCCATCGCGATGCGCACGCGTTCGAAGTCGTCACCGCTCAACGCCAGCGTGCCGCGGAAGGCTTCGAGCGCGAGCCGTGCATCGCCGACCGTGCCGCTGACATAGATCTCATCGCCTGCCTTCGCGCCCGAGCGCAGCAGCGCCTGGCCGATCGGCAATTCACCGAACACCGTGATGCACAGGTTCAGCGGGCCCTGCGTCGTGTCGCCACCGATCAGCTCGCAGCCATGGGCATCGGCCAAGGCCAGCAGCCCGTTCGATAAGCCTTCGAGAAACGTGGCGTCGGCCTTCGGCAAGGCCAGCGCCAGCGAAAACGCCACCGGCCGCGCACCGCAGGCCGCCAGATCGCTCAGGTTCACCGCCAGCGCCTTGTGGCCCAGGCGCTGCGGCATCACCGTCGACAGGAAATGCCGGCCTTCCACCAGCATGTCGCTCGAGATCGCCAACTGCATGCCCGGCGTGGGCTGTAGCAGCGCGCAGTCGTCTCCCACGCCCAGCACCGCACGCGACACCGGCCGGGTGAAGTAGCGGGCGATCAGGTCGAATTCTCCGAGTGCGGTCATGTCACTTGCCGAGGTTGATCAGCGGGGCGGTCTGCATGTTGGCGGGCAGCACGACGGTCGTCGTGCCGCCTTTGTCGGCGAACTTCTGCAATGCGAGGTTGGACTCGTGCTGAAGGTATTCGCGTGTCAGGCTCTGGTTGATGATCTGGTTCGCCTTGGCAATGCCTTCGGCCTTCTTCACTTCCACCTGGGCCTCGGCTTCGGCGATGGCCACGCGTTGCTTGGTGGTCTCCAGCTGCTTTTGCGCGGCCACCGATTCCTGGATGGCCTTCTCGATCGCGGGGTCGGTGGTCAGCCCGCGGATCACGACCCGGCTGACGGTGAAGACGCCTTTGTCATTGGCATCCAGTTCGGCCTGCAACGATTTGCGGATGGCCGCAGCAATCTCGTCGCGCTGCGTATGCATGACCAGGCTGTCGACGCGCGAAGCCTGTTCGTAGACGGCATTGCGCGACAGCCGCTGCAGCATCGCGTAGGCCGGCAAGTTCACCCGGCTGCCCTCATCCTGCGTGTGCTGGCCGGCGTATTTGACATAGAGATCGGCGATCGCAACGCTGGCCACGCGGTAATAAACCGTGAGGTCGAGATCGCGCAGCGACAGGTTGTCGCGTGCTTTCGGCGTCAGGTCGTTCAGGTCGATCGCGATCTCCTTGCCGGAGAACTCCTGCACCCGGCTGATGCCCGGCAGCCCGAGATAGATGCCGGGCTCGACCTCTTCCGGATTCACCTTGCCCAGCGTCGTGCGGATGCCGACGTTGCCGGACTCGATCGTTCCGCAGCTGCTCAAGCCCGCGAGCAGCACAGCGATCAACACAATGGCAAGAACGATGCGACTCAGCATGGAAACCTCGATCAAGAAAGGAATGGCAAAGGGGGCCGGAGCCTCGCAGGCTCCGTGCGGATGTCGTGCTAGCTCAATGATTGCAGTGGCCGGCTTCGACGCTCATTTTCAATCATCAACGCAGGCTTGGCTGCAGCGTCGCTCTGTAGAGGCGTCGGGCTTGCTCGGCCAGCGCGCGCCGAGGCGGCCCGGAACCCGCGTCAGGATTCGACGTCTCGTAGCAAGTTGGCCAGCTCCACCGCCGATTTCACATCCATCTTCTCGAACAGGCGCGCACGGTGCACTTCGACCGTTCGCACGCTGATGTTCAGTTCATCGGCGATCATCTTGTTGGCTCGGCCACCGATCACGCAGCGCATCACGTCGCGCTCGCGGTCGGTGAGCTCAGACAGGCGGCGTTGCACGGCGCGTTGCTCGCGCATGCGCAGGATCGCTTCGGCACTGAGGGCCAGCGCCTGTTCGACGCGATCGACCAGCGCGTTGTCGGAAAAGGGCTTCTCGACGAAATCGAAGGCGCCACGCTTGACGGCCGCGACAGCGGTCGGCACGTCGCCATGGCCGGTCAGAAAGATCACCGGCAGCATCTGCTGCAGTCCGCGAGCGAGCAGCCGGTCGAACAGCACCAGGCCGCTGGTGCCGGGCATGCGCACGTCGAGCAACAGGCAGCTCGGCGCCGCGGGCCAGGGCGTGTCGGAGGGCGTGCGGGTCGCAGCGGTGCGGCTGTCGAGCAGGGCTTCGAAAGCTTCAGCGGTGCCAAAACCTTCAGACAACAGTCGGCGCGAGCGCAGCAGCCAGGCCAGCGCGTCGCGTACCACGTCTTCATCGTCGACGAGATAGACGACCGGCAGGCCCAATTGCAAAACGGCGTTGGTGGTCATGTCATCCGGTGTGAAAAGCGCCAGGCGCAGCAGGGGGGGGAGCGCTGGATGAAGCATTGCGGGCTTCGGCCCCATCGCGTGGGGGGGCCACGGTCTGGAGCGTAAACCGAAACGCGGCGCCCGATGCGCCGGGCCGCTCGGGCGTTGATGGGAGGTTCTCGAAGTCGAGCACGCCGCCATGTTGTTCGATCACGGTGCGGCACAGGCTCAAGCCCAGGCCCATGCCTTCGACGCGGGTCGTGAAGAAGGGCGTGAAGAGCTGTGCGGCGACGTCGTCGGCAATGCCCGGCCCGCGATCGATGACGCTGAAGACGACGGTCTTTTCAGGCGTCTGCCGCACGCGGATCAACAGCTCGCGCTCGGCCATCGGCGTAGCGATTTCCATCGCCTGAATGCCATTGCGCGCCAGGTTCAGCAGCACCTGCTCCAGCATCGTGCGGTCGCCCATCACCTTCGGTACCGGCTCGGGGTTGTCGATCTCTACGCGCGTGCCGCTCTTGCGGGCCTGCAGGCGCACCAACGGCAGCACCGATTCGATCAGCCAATCGGCCCGCACCGCTTCACGCGATTGCTCGCGGCGGCGCACGAAGTCGTGCACGCTCTTGATCACCCGCCCGGCCCGCTCGGCCTGCTCGGCCATGCGTTGGGCGGCCTGGCGCAGCATTGCCTTGGTGTCGCTGCCGATGTCCACGCCGGGCTCGTCCATCAGGTTCATCGAGCCGGTGGCGTAACTCGCAATCGCGGCCAGCGGCTGGTTGAGCTCATGGCTGAGCAGCGATGCCATCTCGCCGACGGTGGCCAGCCGCGCGGTGGCCTGCAGCCGCTCTTGCTGCTGGCGCGAGATTTCTTCGACCTTGCGCTGGTTGCTGACGTCGAGCGCCGCACTCATCCAGCCCGTGTGCTGGCCATGGCCATCGACCAGCGGGGCTTCGAAGATCATCACCGCGATGCGCTCGCCATTGCGCCGCATGAAGGTGGTCTCGTAGCCTTCGCGCGGTGGCGCCATGCCGGCCATGCGCACTTGCTGGCGCTTCTCATATTCCGGCGCCAGCTCGGGCGGCCAGTACGGCGGAATCGCCTGGCCGATCAGTTCATGGGCTGAAAAGCCGACCATCGCGCAAAAGGCCGGGTTCACGTAGGTGATGCGGCCTTGCAGGTCACGCGCACGCAGGCCGGTGACGAGCGAGTCTTCCATCGCCTTGCGCAGCGCGAGCGCTTCGGCCAGCGCCGCTTCGGTGCGGGCGCGCTTGCGGACGTCGCGCGCCAGCAGCGCGACGACCGCGCTCAGCGCGAGCGACAGGCCCAGCACGAGCGCGATCGACAGGTTGGGGATCAGTCGCGGCCGGCCTGAATTGCTGTCGGCACGCAGTTGCAGGATCAACCCCGGCATGTCGACCACCCGCTCGGCGCGGTAGACGCTCATGCCGCGTGTGAGGCCCGCGCGGGCGAGGCGGGTGCCGTCGCTTTCGACGAACGACAGTTCGTGCGCGCGGGCGACGGTGGCCGACACCACTTCGTCGAGCAAGGTGCTGAGCGAATAGGTCGCGACCATGAAGCCGACCGTGCGGCCGCGTGCGCGGATCGGCAGGCAGACATCGATCACCTCGCCGCCGGTACCAGCGATCAGCGGCACGAAGTAGCTGCCCGAATGGACCGGGCTGGCCTGGCGCTGGGCATTGGCACAGGCCAGTTGCGTTTCCATCTCCAGCGTGTCACGCGGCATGTGCGCAAACAGCGGCTGCTGATAGGGTGAGTTGACGGCCGCCTCGATCACCATCTGCAGATTGCGGCGCTCGATGCGCCACATCTCGCGGCGGGCCTTCAGCACGTCGGCCGCTTCGCCATACCACTCGACGATCGACGGCTCGTTCCACAGTACCGCCTGCAGGCTCTGCAGATCGCGCCCGAGCGCCCGTTTGACGTCGGCCGCTGCGCTGGCCGCCGCCGCATCGACCTGCTCCTGCGCGCGGTTGCTTTCGTAGCTCAGCGACAGCCACACCAGCAGCGCCTGCAGCACCAGCAGCAGCGCGACCAGCGCGCTCCACAGCAGTGGGCGGCGCCAGCGCCGCAGTCGGGTCGGGGCCTCAGACGGTGGTGTTGACGGCATCGCGGGGGTGGAAGGTGTCGAGATCAAGGTGAAGGCGGTCGGGATGACACAGTGATTGGATACGGAGTCCGCGCCCGTGGGCGACGCAGTTTCGGGCATGGGCTTGCCAAGGTGGCCAGGCCCGCCGCTCCTACAATGCCGAGCCGCAGCCGCGCCCCTTTTTGCAAGACAACTGCAAGACAACTTTCGAGATCCGTCATGAGCAACTCAGAAGAAAAACGCGCCGAGCTGCGCCGTGCAGCCCTTGAATACCACGAGTTCCCCACGCCGGGCAAAGTGGCCATCGCGGCGACGAAACAGATGATCAACCAGCGCGATCTGGCGCTGGCCTATTCGCCCGGTGTGGCCGCGGCCTGCGAAGAGATCGTCGCCGATCCGGCCAACGCCTTCCGCTACACCTCGCGCGGCAACCTGGTGGCCGTCATCACCAACGGCACCGCGGTGCTGGGCCTGGGCGACATCGGCCCGCTGGCCGCCAAGCCGGTGATGGAAGGCAAGGGCGTTCTGTTCAAGAAGTTCGCCGGCATCGATGTCTTCGACATCGAGATCAACGAGAAGAACCTCGACAAACTGATCGACATGATCGCCGCGCTCGAGCCCACCTTCGGCGGCATCAACCTCGAAGACATCAAGGCGCCGGATTGCTTCTACGTCGAACGTGCGCTGCGCGAGCGCATGAAGATCCCGGTCTTCCATGATGACCAGCACGGCACGGCGATCGTCGTCGGCGCCGCCGTGTTGAATGCACTGAAGGTCACCGGCAAGAAGATCGATCAGGTCAAGCTCGTGACCTCGGGCGCGGGCGCTGCCGCGCTGGCCTGCCTGAGCCTGCTCGTGAAACTGGGCGTGCCCCGCCACAACATCTGGGTGACCGACCTGGCCGGGGTGGTCTATGAAGGGCGCACGGAGTTGATGGACGAAGACAAAATCGTCTTTGCCCAGAATACGCCTTTGCGTTCGCTGAGCGAGGTGATCGCCGATGCCGACATCTTCCTGGGCCTGAGTGCCGGTGGCGTGCTGAAGAAGGAGATGGTCGCGAAGATGGCAGCGCAGCCGATCATCCTGGCGCTGGCCAACCCGACGCCGGAGATCCATCCGGAAGAGGTCAAGGAAGTGCGCTCCGACGCGATCATCGCGACGGGCCGCACCGACTACCCGAACCAGGTCAATAACGTCCTGTGCTTCCCGTACATCTTCCGCGGCGCGCTCGATTCGGGCGCCACGACGATCACGGTGGAGATGGAAATCGCTGCGGTGCACGCGATCGCCGAATTGGCGCAGGTCGAACAAAACGACGTGGTGGCTGCGGCCTATGCCGGTGTCACGCTGAGCTTCGGGCCGGAATACCTGATTCCGAAGCCCTTCGATCCGCGGTTGATGATCAAGATCGCACCCGCGGTGGCGCTGGCGGCTGCGGAGTCTGGCGTGGCCACCCGTCCGGTGCAGGACATCGACGCTTATCGCGACAAGCTGCAAACTTTCGTCTACGCCTCCGGCACGATGATGCGGCCGATCTTCATGATCGCCAAAGGCGCGAAGAACCGCCGCGTGGCTTTTGCAGAAGGCGAAGAAGAGCGCGTGCTGCGCGCGGTGCAGGTCGTGGTCGACGAAGGACTGGCCTGCCCGACGCTGATCGGCCGGCCGGCGATCATCGAGCAGCGTTGCGAGAAGTTCGGGCTGCGGCTGAAGGCAGGTCGCGATTACGCCGTCGTCAACGTCGAGCAAGACGACCGCTACCGCGACTACTGGCAGACCTATCACCGCATGACTGCGCGCAAGGGCGTCACGGCCCAACACGCCAAGATCGAAATGCGCCGACGCCTGACGTTGATCGGCGCGATGCTGCTGCACAAGGGCGAAGTTGACGGCCTGCTGTGCGGCACCTGGGGCACGACCTCGATGCATTTGCACTACATCGACCAGGTGATCGGTCTGCGCAAGGGCGCCAAGACTTACGCCTGCATGAACGGGCTGATCCTGCCGGGGCGACAGGTCATGCTGGTTGACACCCACGTCAACTACGACCCGACCGCCGAGCAGCTTGCAGAAATCACGCTGATGGCCGCCGAGGAGATGAAGCGCTTCGGCCTGCTGCCCAAGGCCGCGCTGCTGTCGCACAGCAGCTTCGGCTCAAGCAATCAGCCGTCCGCGGTCAAGATGCGCGACACCTTGGCGCTGCTGCAGGAACAAGCGCCCTGGCTGGAAGTGGATGGCGAAATGCACGGCGACGCCGCGCTGGACGCGGCTTACCGTGACCAGTTGATGCCCGGCAGCACCTTGAACGGCGAAGCCAACCTGCTGGTGTTGCCCAACATCGACGCCGCCAACATCAGCTACAACCTGCTGAAAACTGCGGCAGGCGGAGGCATTGCCGTCGGCCCGGTGCTGCTCGGTGCAGCCAAGCCGGTGCATGTTTTGACCCCGTCGGCCACCGTGCGTCGCATCGTCAACATGACGGCCCTGACCGTGGCAGACGCCAACGCGGTGCGTTGATACAAAGCGCAAACCAAGCACATCACAGCGCTCTGCGTGCGAAATTTCGGTGCAATACCGAGGTTTGCGCGCGGACTTGTCACAGCTTTGTCACGTCGTATGTCAGATTGATTCAAAAGAAATTTGGATGTTGAATCTCAATAATTACGGCGATTTATAGGAAAGTTTGCGCACACAAACAATGCATTTTTGCTGCCCAAAATTGAGGCGGTGGCTTGAGATTTCCCCCCCTCTTCGGTACCATTTGCGTTCCGAAATTCAGGGATAACCCGTGTCGATCCTCGGTCGCCAGTCTGGATGGCGCTTTCCCGGCAAGTTGGGATTCGCTATTGGCCTGGCGGTGCTGTTTGCATTCAGCGCTGCGGTTCCTGCCAAGGAACTCAAAACTGCAAATGCATCGGTTTCGTTGGCAAATTTGCCAATTGAAGCTCAGGAGACGGAACATTTGATCCGCGCCGGTGGTCCATTCCCTTACGCCAAGGACGGCGTGGTTTTCGGAAATCGGGAACATCTTCTACCAGTGGAACGCCGCGGCTACTACCGAGAGTACACCGTGAAGACACCTGGATCGCGCGACCGTGGCGCACGCCGAATTGTCTGTGGAGGACGGCAAATCACAGCACCTGATGCTTGCTTTTATACCGACGATCACTATGCGAGTTTTCGGCTCATTGTGAAGTGACCGCGGGCCATTGGAATTTTTGACCTAAGGAGGAACGTGACCATGCTTTTGCAGACAGTCCGTCCAAACATCGTTCAATCGATACGCGCGTATCGCGTAGAGGAACTGAAGGAGGCTGCTCAGAATGTCGGGCAGCATTTCCTCTACGCCAGCCTGGCCTCAGCCCAAAGCAAACAAGATGTGGTGGAAGGCATTGCCGAATCCTTCTTGTTTCCATCGCATTTTGGGAAAAACCTCGATGCGCTCTACGACTGCATGACTGATCTGGTCCACAAGTCAGGCGCGCAGCCTGGCTTCGTGGTCGTGCTGGAACAGCTGCCGGACAACCCGCGGTTTGACCGTGAAGCGCGAGAGCAGTTGTTGGATGTTTTTCGCGATGCCGCTGACTTTTGGGCGGAGCGAAAAATCCCCTTCAGGTGCTTCTATTCTTTTCAGTAGCCCGCTCCCAAGAACAAGGGTCATGGGAGCGGGCTACGGAAACGGCCCAAAGCACTGAGAAGCCCGCCAAAGCGGCGGCAAAGAGCGCAACCAACGCCAACTTCGGAATGAACATGCCGATGATGAGCAGCGCTTTCGATACCTCGATGTGGTTAAGCGCAGCCTGATTGGCTTGTGCTCAAAGAAAAAGCCCGCCATTGGCGGGCTTTTTTGTGGGTGGTGCGGGTGTCATCGCCGTGAGTGGCAAGTGTTCATTGATCAACGCTCACCGGTGCCACAACGATCTGTTGGCGATGAGCGCCGACACCGTCAAGCCTGAAGGCTTCTCAAGGCTTGCTTGCCGCGCAAGCCGAGAACACCTTGCCTTGAAGCGCCTCAGCGCGAAGGCTGGTGATCTTGCTCTGCGTTGCGCCGTCGGCCCGATCGACACGCAGCACATGCGTGATGACCGACGCCAGCAAGGGCGCCACCCGCGCGGTGCGCACGCCCCGTGCGGTGAGGTCGGTCAATGACTTTTCCGCGGCGGCCCGGCTCTCGAAGCTGCCGAGCGACAAGCCGTCGGACAGCTCAGGCGGGCTGTGCACCTCTTCGAAGGGCAGCCTCAGTCGCCGCAGCTCATCGATCTTTTTCTGCATCAGCTCCCGGTTGGAATACTTGCCCATGTAGACCAGCCAGACCGGGGGGCGTTCGGTCTTGATGTTGACCCAGCTGCCGGGGGGCATCACGGCTTGCATTGCGCTCTCCACGGCGCCGATCTGGCTTGCGCTGTAGGGCCCGGCTTCGAGGCAGACGGTAGGCAAGGGTGCTGCGGACGCTTCAGCACCGGTCTGAAGTGCAGAAGAGGCCGCGGCGGCTGGCAGCACGTGAACGCTGTCCGGCCGAACCTGCCGGTTCAAGCGCTCGGGCTCGCGGTCACCTTGGGCACGCATGCCGACGACGCCGTCGAGCGAACCGCGCGTCCAGGTATAGAAAACGATGTTGGCGAGCACGAGTGCCAACACCAGCAGTCTCAGCATGGGCTGTCCTCACCCTGAGGGTTGAATCGATTCAGGCGCACGCTGACTTCGCCGCTGCTGACGGTTTGTATGCCCAGGTCGGTCTGAATGCGCAAGGCACCCGTGTCGGTCACGCCTTGGGCCACACCTTCGGGCAGATCGGCCTGCGTCGTGGTGATGGCGCGCCCGCGCAGCAGGTCGCGCGCTGCGAAGCGCGATGCCACCGGGGCAAAGCCTTCGCGGTTGAACGCCGTCAAGGCCTCCACCAGGGGCTTGGCCACGCGCGCCAGTGCCGTGGGGGCGCTAATCAGCGGATCAAGCTCCTGAAGGCAGGCATAGCCGCTGCTGAGCTCTTCGGTGGGTTGGGGATGAATGTTCAGGCCGATGCCGATGATGGCCAGGCGGTTCGCGCTGGCCGTCACGGTTTCGACCAGCACGCCGCCCAGCTTGCGGCCCACCGGCGTGCCTGTCGCGGAGGTGTCGAGCAGCCACAGGTCGTTGGGCCACTTCAAGCCGATGCGGTGCGAGTCATTGGCGCCGATCGGATCGAGCGCCTCAGCCAGGGTCATGCCAATCACCAATGACAGGCCCGACCAGTCGGGCGGGTCCATCGGCAACGACAACGAAAAGGTCAGCGATGCGCCCGGGGCGGCCTGCCACACACGGCCCATGCGGCCGCGGCCTTGGGTCTGTTGTTCAGCCACCAGCAGGCAAGGTTGCACATCGACAGCGCGCCGCCCGAAGGCTGAGCTTTCGATGCTGCGCCGGACCTGCGCGCTGTCATTGGCGGCATCCACACGAACACGCGCGCGCTCCAGCAAGGCCGTGTTGGTCGATGGGCTGCGGGCCACCACCTCGACGCTCAACCCGGGCAGCAAGGGTTCCAGTTGCTCCCACAGCGTCTCGGCCTGCCACTTCAGCGGTTCGTCGTTCATCGATGGCTCGTGCACGCCCACGTTCAGGTCTTCGGGCCCAGCATCGTGCCGCGGCAGTTCTTGGCGCCGCAACGGCACTCGTACTCTTTCTTCAGCTTTGCGGTGTAGCGCGCATCGATCGTCAGGCCGTAGTCGTAGAACAGTTCTTCGCCGGGCTTCAGCGTGCGCTTCGCCTTGATAAAGATGCGGCCATCGATTTCATCGGCTTCGCAATTGGCATTGCAGGCGTGGTTGATGAAGCGCGAGGAGTTGCCTCCGTGGTTGCCATCGATGGCCTTGTCGCCTTCGATGCCGAAGTAGAAGGTATGGTTCGGGTCATCCGGGTTTTGCGGATGACGCCGCATCGCTTCTGCCCAGGAGATGACTTCGCCCTTGTATTCCTGGATCAATTCACCCTTGCGGATGGTGGTCACCGCGAAGACCCCTTTGCCATGAACACCACTGCGGCGAACCTGGATGCGGCGGCCGCTGTGCGGGGTGGGGGACGCTTCGGGCGTGCTGGCCTTGCGGGCAACCGGTGCGCGAGAGGGGGTCTTGGCAGCGCGGGCTTGCGTCATCGGTTTCTTTGGGTACATTGAATTCATGGGTGCGCATGTGTGTGCGCCTGCACATGTGTGCGTACGCGTATACGCGTGAGAAGCCGGATTGTAGAGAGCGCAGGGCCTCGTGCCAGCGCCAGACCACAGAAAGAGCCATGAGCAAGTCGTTGATCATTGCGGAAAAGCCATCGGTCGCCCAGGACATCGTGCGGGCGTTGACACCGACCGCCGGCAAGTTCGAGAAGCACGATGAGTACTTCGAAGGCGAGCATCACCTCGTCACCTCGGCGGTGGGCCACCTACTGGAGATCAAGGCGCCGGAGGAATTCGACGTCAAACGTGGGAAGTGGAGCTTTGCGAACCTGCCTGTCATCCCGCCTCATTTCGATCTCAATCCGATCGATAAGAGCAAGGGGCGATTGAATGCGATCGTCAAGCTGGTCAAGCGCAAGGACGTCACCGAACTGATCAACGCTTGTGACGCGGGTCGCGAGGGCGAACTGATCTTCCGTCTCATCGAACAGCACAGCAAAAGCAAGCATCCGGTGAAGCGGCTGTGGCTGCAGAGCATGACGCCTGCAGCGATCCGCGAAGGCTTTGAGAACCTGCGTTCCGATCGCGACCTGCAAGGCTTGGCCGAGGCCGCGCGCAGCCGCTCCGAGGCCGACTGGCTGGTCGGCATCAACGGCACGCGGGCCATGACGGCGTTCAACTCGCGCGATGGCGGCTTCTTCCTGACCACCGTCGGCCGGGTTCAGACGCCCACGCTGAGCATCGTCGTCGAGCGCGAAGAGAAGATCCGCAAGCATGTGTCGCGCGACTACTGGGAGATCAAGGCCAGCTTTGCGGCGCAGGCCGGTGAATACGACGGCAAATGGTTCGACCCCAAATGGAAAAAGAACGCCGAGGACCCCGAGCAGCGTGCCGATCGCTTGTGGAATGCGGCCGATGCGCAGGCCATCGCCGAGGCGGTGCGCGGTCAGCCGGCCGCCGTCACGGAAGAATCGAAGCCGAGCACCCAGAGCGCACCGGGCTTGTATGACCTGACGACCTTGCAGCGCGAAGCCAACTCGCGCTTCGGCTTCAGCGCCAAGACGACGCTGTCGATCGCGCAGGCGCTGTATGAAAAGCACAAGGCGCTGACCTACCCGCGGACCGACAGCAAAGCGCTGCCTGAAGACTATGTCAGCGTCGTCAAGAGCACGATGGAGATGATTGCCGGCGAAGACCTGCCCGGCCCGCTGAAGGCACTGGCACCGCATGCAGCAAAGGCGCTCAAGGAAGGCTATGTCAAGCCGAACAAGCGCATCTTCGACAACGCCAAGGTCTCGGATCACTTTGCGATCATCCCGACCCTCGTTGCGCCGAAGAGCCTGACCGAAGTCGAAGCCAAGCTTTATGACATGGTCGTCAAGCGCTTTCTCGCGGTGTTCTTTCCGCCCGCGGAGTTCCAAGTCACGACGCGCATCAGCATCGTTACCGTGGAGGGCAAGAACCACAGCTTCCAGACCAACGGCAAGGTGATGGTCAAGCCGGGCTGGCTGGCGGTGTATGGCCGCGAGGCTCAGGAAGACGATGCGAACCTGGTGGCTGTCGAGAAGGGCGAGAAGGTTCGCACCGAAAGCGTGAGTGTCAATCCGCTGAAGACCAAGCCGCCAGCACGCTATACCGAAGCCACGCTGCTGAGCGCAATGGAAGGCGCCGGAAAGATGATTGACGACGACGAGTTGCGCGAAGCCATGGCCGAAAAGGGCCTGGGCACGCCAGCCACGCGCGCGGCGATCATCGAAGGCCTGATCCTCGAGAAGTACATGATTCGCGAAGGCCGCGAGATGATCCCCACGGCCAAGGCGTTCCAGCTCACCACGCTGTTGCGTGGCCTGGGCGTCGAAGACCTGACCAAGCCCGAACTGACCGGCAACTGGGAACACCAGTTGTCGGAGATGGAGAAGGGCCGCCTGAGCCGCGAGAAGTTCATGGCCGAGATCGCTGCGATGACGCAGCGCATCGTGGCCAAGGCCAAAGAGTACGACCGCGACACGATCCCGGGCGACTACGCGACCTTGAAAACACCCTGTCCGAACTGCGGCGGCGTGGTCAAGGAGAACTACCGTCGGTTCACCTGCACAGGCAAGCACGATGGTGTGGTGCCTGTTGCCGGCGAGGCGCATGAAGGCGAGGGCTGCGGATTCTCGATCGGCAAGATCCCGGGCGGGCGCAGCTTCGAATTGCCCGAGGTCGAAGAGTTTCTGGCGAAGAAGAAGATCGGGCCGCTGGAAGGTTTCCGCTCCAAGGCTGGCTGGCCCTTCACGGCCGAACTGAAGCTGGTGTTCGACGACGAGATCAAGAACTGGAAGCTGGAATTCGACTTCGGCGAAGACGCCAAGAAGGAAGGCGAATCGGGCGAAGCGATCGATTTCTCCGGACAGGAATCTTTGGGTTCCTGTCCGAAAGATCAGGGTCACGTGTACGAGCATGGAGCGAGTTATGTCTGTGAGCATGCCGTCGGTGCCAACGTGACTTGCGACTTCAAGAGCGGCAAGGTGATCCTGCAGCAGCCGATTGCCCGCGAGCAGATGACCAAGCTGCTGGACACCGGGAAGACCGATCTGCTGGAAAACTTCGTCTCCAACAAGACGCGCCGCAAGTTCAAGGCCTTTCTCGCCTTCGACAAGAAGGAAGGCAAGGTGACCTTCGAATTCCAGCCGCGCGCGGCCAAGGCACCGGCCGCGAAAAAGGCAGTGGCCAAGAAGGCAGCTTAAAAGCCAGGCTGCGGTGGCGACGCTGGCGTGCAGGCTCGCTGGCACAATCCCGGCCGGCTTCTGCGCCGCGGCCATGGGGCCGCGACAGCAAGCTGCATTCAGGGAGAAAAACAATGAAGAGAATCATCTGCGCCGCACTGCTGTTGATCGGCGCCAGCGCGTTTGCGCAAGACGCTCCGGCGCTTGTGACATGGCGCCCGTTCGTCGGTGCCGGCTTGACGTACGGCGGCGACCGTCTGGCGCGCGTCGAGTACACCAACGACACCTCCGAAACTTTGCATGCGGGCGGCATCGTCCATCTGGTGGCGGGCGTCGACGCACGCTTCACGCCGCTGGTCTCGGCGCAGCTGAACATCGGTTACCACGTCGACAGCACGAGCGGCAGTGATGCCAGCCTGAGGTTTCAGCGTTTCCCGGTGGAACTGCTGGCTTACCTGTCGGTGAACGAGAAGTTCCGCATCGGCGGTGGTGCGCGTTTCGTGTCAGGCGCCAAGGTGACCGGAAGCGGCGTATTCGACAGCGCTCATGCCGAGTTCGAATCGACCACCGGCGCGGTGATCGAAGGCGAATACTTCATCACGCCCAAGGTCGGCGTGAAGCTGCGCGCCGTGTCCGAGAAGTACAAGCTCAAGTACGACAGCGACAAGATCGACGGCAGCCATGGCGGCGTCTACCTCAACTACTACTTCCTCTGAAGTGATGATGGCCTGCGCTCGCCGCGCGGGCGGCGGCATGAGACAGCGGCCGCCGCAAACTGAGCACTCGACATGGCCGCTTCGCTGTTCTTTCCGATCCTGCTCAAGCTCTTTGTCATCATGCTGGTGGTGGCCATCGGCTATGTGGTCGGGCGCATGAAGTGGCTGGGGCCGGGCGATCCTGCGCGCGTGCTCGGCTATGCGGCGTTCTACATCTTCGTGCCGGCGCTGCTGTTTCGCACCACATCGCGGATTGATTTCGCGACCATGCCGTGGGGCACGCTCGCGGCCTTCTTCGTGCCGGTGATCGGGCTGATGGTGGGCGTCTATGTGTGGCAGCGGCTGCGGCCGGGCGAGCCGCCCGCAGCGCCCAGCGTGCGCGCGATCACGGCAGTGTTCGGCAACACCGTTCAGCTCGGCCTGCCGATGGCGGCCGCGATGTTCGGTGACTTGGGCTTGCCGATTCACATCGCGATCGTCAGCCTGCATGCGCTGGTCTTGCTCACGCTGCTGACCGCTGTGGTCGAGATCGATCTGGCCCGTGCGCGCGTCAAGCTAGGTCAGAGCGAGGCCCACATCGGCCGCATGCTGGCGCAGACGGCACAAAAGACCATCGTGCATCCCGTCGTGCTGCCGATCTTGATCGGCCTGGCATGGAACGCGTTGGCCATCCCGATGCCGCTGGTGTTCGATGACATGCTGGTGCAGCTCAGTCAGGCGGTCGTGCCGCTGTGTCTGGTCTTGATCGGGCTTTCACTGGCGCACTACGGGCTGAAGTACGCCGCAGGCACGGCCTTGACGCTGGTCGCGTTGAAGCTGGTGGTCTTGCCCATGGTCGTGCTCGTCGTCGGGCATTGGGGCTTTGGTCTGTCGGGTTTGCCGCTGGCCGTGGTCGTGATGGCCGCCGCGCTGCCGGTGGGCAACAACGCGATGATCTTTTCGCAGCGCTACGAGACCAAAGAGGGTGAGGTGACTGCGGTGATCGCAGTATCGACCTTTGCGTTTGCGTTGACCGCGCCGATGTGGCTGTGGGTGCTCAGCCTGCTGCAGTGATGGCCGGGTGAGGGCTCAGGCCGATTCGGTCAGCAGCTCGAAATGCTCGACCGTCGGCGGCACCGCGAAGAACGGTCCGACGATCGCGCGCCACTGCGCAAACAGCGGGCCTTCACGGAAGTCCACGGTGTGGTTCTGCAGCGTCTTCCATTGAACCTGCAGCAGATAACGCTCGGGCGATTCCACGCCCTTCTGGACTTTGTAGCTCACGAACCCGGTGGCGCGTGACAAGACGGTGCTGAGGCCGCGCTGGATCGCTTCATCGAATTCGGCGTTCTTGCCGGGGTGGATGCGAATGTCTGCCAGTTCAAGAATCATCGGAAGGCTCTCTCGTTGTCTGGAAAAAAGGCATTGTCGGCGGCATTGCGACGCGTTGTTGGCATGGGCCTGTTGGCCGAACTGCGCCAAAGCCTCGCGCAGGTCACACGCATGCGGCTAACCAAGTTGAAACACGCATCGATTTCTGACCTCGATGGCTGTTGTTGTATGAACCCAATCGCGGTCGTGCGCGCTTGATCGCCCATGAGTTATTCAAGACAATCCCGCCCCTGCGTGCAACGGTTACGTCGATTTTGCCGATGGAGCAAAGCGCCCGAGCCGCATTGGAAATTGCCGATCAAGGGTACGTGATGGAGACGGCCGCGGTGGTCCTGCAAGGGGTAGCCACCGAGCTAACGCGCGATGAGCGCGTGATCGCGATACCTACGTCGGCGCAGCGTGGCCCTGCATGGCCGCTGCCACACGCTTTCAAGCTCGAGTTGAAGGCGTCCAGGTCCAAAGAATCTTCGATTTGAACCCGCGGCAAAGCGGTATCTGGTGAAGGTTCGCTTCCGAACGTGTTGTGTAGGCACTCCGTGGTCGTGACGCGGGTGTGCATGTTGTCTGAATGAAACTGAGGAAATGATGAAAGCTGAATTGCATATGTTTCGTCGTGACGCAAAGGCGTCGTTGACGTCTTGGGCGTTGTGGGTATCCGCATTGGCCGTTGTGGTTTTGTTGATGTGGCCGATTCGAAAGCCTTATCTTTTGAATCCACCGCTCGATGCGGCGATGGGCCTGCCGTCTGTCAATGACGATCAGTCTTTGCTGTTTGCGACCACGGCGGTCGATCCGCGTGCGGCCATGCCGGGCGCTGTGATCGCCGATGACCTTGACATGAAGCACATGGCAATGCACCGCTGACCGATCTGTTGACCGGTGGGCCGAAGGGTGCCGCCGCAAGCCGTGGCATCGAATCGTTGGACCGTCGGCTGGGCTGGTTGTGCGTCAGTGGCTCATGGCGGCAAGATCAAAGAGGCAAGAGGGCGGCCGGGAGTATCTGGCGCAACATGCGCTCTTGCGGTCTCGTGCGCTGTGTTCTGCGGGTACTTGCTGCGCAGCCAGCCTACGGCCGCGGACTGGCACGTGGTGTACCTGGCTTGCGTGGGCCTTCGCGGCCCCGCTACATTTCCTGAACAATTTCTTGCCGACGATCTGCCGTTGCAGTCCGTCGTTTCACTTTCACGATCCCGAAGGAATCACTTCATGACGATGACCTCCCCACCCTGGCCGACTGCGCGCTGGCTGCCGTTGACTGCAGCCTCTTTCATCACTGCTTGCAGTTTGTCTGCCCAGGCCGCATCGAACGTGCCTGTGGCCGCCGAGAACGGCATGGTCGTGTCAGCCCAGCACCTGGCGACGAAGGTGGGTGTCGATGTGCTGAAGAAGGGCGGCAACGCCATCGACGCCGCCGTGGCTGTGGGCTATGCGCTTGCGGTTGTGTACCCCGCTGCAGGCAACCTGGGCGGCGGCGGTTTCATGACGCTGCAACTCGCCGATGGCCGCAAGACCTTTCTCGATTTTCGCGAGAAGGCGCCGCTGGCGGCCACGGCCAACATGTACCTCGATAAAGACAGCAACGTGATCAAGGGCCTGAGCACGCTGGGCCATCTCGCCGTGGGCGTGCCGGGTACTGTGTCAGGCCTGGAACTGGCTCGCAGCAAGTATGGCTCGCTGCCCCGTGCGACGTTGATGGCCCCGGCGATTCGCCTGGCCGAGCGTGGCTACCTGTTGGAGCAGGGCGACATCGACCTGCTGCACACCGCGACCGAAGAGTTCCGCCAGGACGTGCCGACGGCGGCCATCTTCCTGAACAAGGGCCAGCCCTTTGCCGTGGGCCAACGGCTGATTCAGAAAGACCTTGGGCAGACCTTGCGCCGCATCAGTCAGAAGGGCGAAGCTGGCTTCTACCAAGGGCCTGTGGGTCAGGCGCTGGTGGCATCCAGCCAAGGCGGCAAAGGCATCATCACCCAGGCCGATCTGGACCAATACAAGACCCGTGAACTGGCACCGGTGGAATGCGACTACCGCGGCAACCACATCGTGTCGGCCCCGCCTCCCAGCTCGGGCGGCGTGATCATCTGCGAGATCCTGAATGTGCTGGAAGGCTATCCGCTGAAAGACCTCGGCTGGGGCGCCGCGCAAGGCGTGCACTACGAAATCGAAGCGATGCGCCATGCTTATGTCGACCGCAACAGCTATCTGGGCGACCCTGATTTCGTCAAGAACCCGCTCGATCGCCTGCTCGACAAAGGCTATGCCGCGAAGATCCGTGAAGCGATCAACCCGAACAAGGCGGGTATCTCGCAAGAAATCAAGCCCGGTGTATCGCCGCATGAAGGCAACAACACGACGCACTATTCGATCGTCGACAAGAACGGCAACGCGGTGTCAGTCACCTACACGTTGAATGACTGGTTCGGTGCGAAGGTCACCGCGGCGAAGACCGGTGTGCTGCTGAACAACGAGATGGATGACTTCACCTCGAAGGTCGGCGTGCCCAACCTCTACGGCCTGGTGCAAGGCGAAGCCAATGCCATCGCTCCTGGCAAGCGGCCTTTGAGTTCGATGAGCCCGACCATCGTGTCGCGCGATGGCAAGCCGGTGATGGTGGTCGGCACGCCCGGTGGCAGCCGCATCATCACCGCGGTATTGCACACCATCCTGAATGTGATCGACTACGGCATGACCGTGCAAGAGGCAGTCGATGCACCACGCTTCCATCAGCAATGGATGCCTGAGTCGACTGCGGTCGAGCCGCGTGGACTCAGCCCCGATACCCGCAAGGTGCTGACCGACATGGGCCACAAGCTGACCGATCCGCAGCCCTCCAACCACCTGGCGGTGATCTTGGTGGGAGCGCCGACCCTGGACGGCAAACCTGTCGGGGCCAACCGTTTCTACGGCGCGAAAGACCCGCGCCGCAATACCGGGCTTGCGCTGGGTTATTGATCATCAGATGCGCTTATGGCGCATCTCCCAATGCAAAGCGGGTGTCGTAAGACACCCGCTTTTTTCATGGCCCTGACGCGCTTCTGATATCGAGCCGATGCGTCACCTTCCTTTGGCTGTAAGCGTCCGGCGAACCCGTCTTGAGCTTGGAGTCTGGGGCTGCAACGATCGGGTCCACGAAGCAAATAGCTGGACACGATGGAAACGCAGCAGAGTCGTAAGCGCAGGCGATACAGCTCACAGCTGAAGGCGCGGATCCTGGCCGAGTGCGACGTACCCGGTGCGTCGGTGGCGAAGGTGGCCATGGCG
>CAXTCD010000096.1:11452-19341 GCA_964242145.1 uncultured Rhizobacter sp. | reverse complement strand
CGATGAAGCCGTAGCCCTTGCTCTCGTTGAACCACTTCACGGTACCGGTTTGGGTCGTCATGGACGAATTCCTATCTACAAAGTAATGCGCAGCACATGCTCCGCATGCAGAGACACTCAAGAAACGTTATTCGGGGATTTCTATCGAACCATCCTGGAGCCAGAACGGCATGGCAAAAGATCACTCACAACCACAGTCTTGCGTATACCTGTGCCGCTGAATATACACCACGTATCGTGCTTGTCTGCCAAGTTCCGTTGAAGCCTTACAACCTGAGGGTCCGATGAGGCACTGACACAATCCCGATTCCATTTTTTATGACATCTCAAACCTTGAAGGAATGTCCATGAAGACCCGCGCCGCTGTGGCATGGAAAGCCGGCCAGCCTTTGACCATCGAGACCGTGGATCTTGAGGGCCCGAAGGTTGGTGAAGTGCTGGTCGAAATCAAGGCCACCGGCATCTGCCATACCGACTACTACACCTTGTCGGGTGCCGACCCCGAAGGCTTGTTTCCTGCGATCCTCGGCCATGAAGGTGCGGGCGTGGTGGTCGATGTCGGCCCGGGCGTGACCACGCTGCGTCGCGATGACCATGTCATTCCGTTGTACACGCCCGAATGTCGGCAATGCAAGTTTTGCTTATCGCGCAAGACCAACCTGTGCCAGCTGATTCGCGGCACGCAGGGCAAGGGCTTGATGCCCGATGCGACGAGCCGTTTCTCGATCGATGGGAAGCCGATCCTGCACTACATGGGCACCTCGACCTTCAGCAACTACATCGTGGTGCCCGAGATTGCGCTGGCCAAGATTCGCAGCGATGCCCCGTTCGACAAGGCCTGCTACATCGGCTGTGGCGTCACGACGGGCATCGGCGCCGTGCTCTTCACTGCGAAGGTGGAGGCCGGCGCGAACGTCGTTGTTTTCGGCTTGGGCGGCATCGGCCTGAACGTGATCCAGGGCGCGAAGATGGTCGGTGCCGACAAGATCATCGGCGTCGATATCAACCCGGAGCGCGAAGCGATGGCGCGCCAGTTCGGCATGACGCACTTCATCAACCCGAAGACGACCGAGAACGTGGTCGATGCGATTGTTCAATTGACCGATGGCGGCGCCGACTACAGCTTCGAGTGTGTCGGCAACACAAAGCTGATGCGCCAGGCGCTCGAATGCACCCACAAGGGCTGGGGCCGCAGCATCATCATCGGTGTGGCCGAGGCGGGTGCCGAGATCAGCACGCGCCCGTTCCAGTTGGTCACCGGCCGCAAGTGGGAAGGCTCGGCCTTTGGCGGCGCGCGTGGCCGCACCGATGTGCCGAAGATCGTTGACTGGTACATGGACGGCAAGATCAACATCGATGACCTGATCACACATCGCCTGAAGCTGGAAGACATCAACCAGGGCTTTGAGTTGATGAAGCGAGGGGAGTCGATTCGGTCTGTGGTGGTCTATTGAGCCCCCCAGTCGCTGCGCTCCTGCCCCCAAGGGGCGCCGCCCATCGGGCCGGGAAACCCGGACCCTGGGGCGTGGCTTGAGAGGTCGTTTCGCTTTGCTCACTTCGATTTACTGCAATCTCCCCCATGCCAGATAACGCTACTGTGTCAGTGATTTCCGAGCATGCCTGCTTTGGCGGAGTGCAGGGGTTCTATGAGCATGCGTCTTCGGTGATCGGCTTGCCGATGCGGTTGGGGGTGTTCGTGCCGCCGCAGGCGGAACTGGGGCCGGTGCCGGTGTTGTTTTATCTGGCGGGGCTGACTTGCACTGAAGAGACCTTTGCGATCAAGGCGGGTGCGCAGCGATATGCGGCGGAGCACGGCTTGATGCTCGTGATGCCGGACACCAGCCCGCGGCGCACGAGTATCGATGGGGCGACGGCGTCATGGGACTTCGGCGAAGGTGCCGGCTTTTATCTCGACGCCACGCAGGCGCCTTGGCGTGGGCATTGGCGCATGGCGTCTTACCTCACGCAAGAGTTGCATGCCCTGGTGCTCGCGCATTTCCCGGCGCGGGCCGATCGTGTCGGGATCTTCGGGCATTCGATGGGCGGGCATGGCGCGCTGACCTTGGCCTTGAAGAACCCGGGCCTCTATCGCAGCGTGTCGGCCTTTGCGCCGATCGCCGCGCCGATGCAATGCCCATGGGGCGTGAAAGCCTTCAGCGCTTATCTCGGCGATGACCGCCACGCGTGGGCGCAGCACGATGCGACGGCGCTGATCGAGGCCGGTGCACGTGCGCCCCATTTGCTGATCGACCAGGGCTTGGCCGACAAGTTCCTGGCTGAACAGCTGCATCCGCATCTGCTGGAGAAGGCTTGTGCCGCGCACGGCCAGCCGCTGACCTTGCGGCGTCACGCCGGCCATGACCATGGCTATTACTTCATCTCGACCTTCATGGCCGATCACATCGCGCATCACGCTCGGAGCTTGCTCACATGAAACTGTCGGTGCTCGATCAATCGGTGTCGGTGCAAGGCTCGACCGAAGACGCGGCGATCCGCGATACGCTTGCGTTAGCCGAGCACGTGGAGACACTCGGTTATCACCGCTTCTGGCTCAGCGAACACCACAGCCTGGCCACCATCGTCGGTACCGCACCGGAGGTGTTGATGGCCGCGGTGGCGGCGCGCACGCAGCGCATCCGCATCGGCAGTGCGGGTGTGATGCTGCCGCATTATTCGTCGCTGAAAGTGGCGGAACAGTTTCGCGTGCTGGAGGCGTTGGCACGGGGCCGCATCGATCTCGGCGTCGGCCGCGCGCCGGGCAGTGACATGCGCACCGCCCGCGCATTGAATCCGAATGCCGCGAATGCTGCCGATAACTTCCCGCAGCAGATCGAAGACCTGATCGCCTGGGGTAACGGCCAGGCGCACCGCGGCATCCATGCCCACCCGCGTGGTGCGGCAGCGCCCGAGATCTGGGTGCTGGGCAGCTCCAACTACGGTGCGCAATTGGCCGCGCACATGGGCTTACCGTATGCCTACGCGTATTTCTTTGTCGATGGGCAAGGGGTCGAAGAGGCGCTGGACCTCTACCGCAGCCTGTACCGGCCGAGTGAGCGACACCCGGTGCCGCAAGCGACCATCTGTGTCTGGGCGATGGCGGCCGATACCGAGGCGCAAGCCAAGCACCAGGCGCTGAGCCGCGACCGCTGGCGTGTCGACCGGCTGCGCGGCGTGATGCGTCCGCTGCAGTCGCCGGACGCCGCGGCGGCGGAAGGCTTCAGCGCGGCCGACTTGCCAACGCTCGGCGCGGCGCGCCGCCATGCGTTTGTCGGCGGCCCGGCGCAGGTGGCCGATGCACTGCGTGGCGTGGCCGAAGCGCTGGCGCTCGACGAAATCGTCATCAACACCTGGGCCCATGACCCCGCGGTGCGCCGACACTCCTATGCCTTGCTGGCCCGCGAATTCGGGCTCAGCACATCGGCCTCTTCACTTCTTCTCCCTGGCAAGCCATGAGAACGATCGATTTCGAATTGCGCGGTGACTACATCACGCTGGACACTTTGCTGAAAGTGACGGGCCTTGTGCACAGCGGCGGCGCCGGCAAGGTGCTGGTGGCTGAAGGCAAGGTGGAGGTCGACGGCCAGCAGGAATTGCGCAAGACCTGCAAGATCCGCGCGGGTCAGGTGGTGGCGATCGCCGGGGCGCGTGTTCGCGTGCAGGGGTCGGCCGGACCAGATACTGCGAGTGAGAGCCTGGCTCGGACTGAGCTTGCGCCGAACCTGAAAATGAAAAACCCCGCGGCCAGCGGCACGCGGGGTTGTTCAGACGTCTAGCTTTGGCCCGATGCTTCGCATCGGAAGGGGGAATCAGAAGCGGTAGTTCACGCCCACCGAGAACAGATCGACATCGGGTTTGACGTCGAGTGCATCGAAGCGGTAGCGCTCGTACTCGGTACGGATCGAGGTGTTATGAGACAGATCGTATTGCAGGCCGACACCGAACTTGGCGGCGGTTGCATTGTCGTCACGGCTGCCGAGCGGCGTGTCCAGATCGAGCTTGCCCTGGAAGACACCGCCGCGAACCAGCGCAGCCCAACCGGGGGCGAAGGGGAACTTGCCCACCGCATCGAGGAACGGGCCGTTGGCTTTGACGGAGGTGTTCAGGTCACCCTGGAATTTGCCGAACTCCGCATAGCCGAGTTCCAGCGCGAAATAAGGCGAGAACTCATAACCTGCGTAGACTTTGCCGCCGGTACGCGTGCTGTCGAGACCCGGCAGATTTTCATCGCTGTCGCCATGCCATTTGGCTTGGCCGATGCTGCCACCGATGTACAGGCCGGTGCCTGCAATCGCCTCTTGTGCTTGAACCGAACCCAGAGCCAACGCGGCTGCACAGGCTGCCACGAGTTGAAGCTTGAACTTCATTCTTCTTCCTTTCAGGATCATCACGCGCTGCGGCACTTGAGGCTTTGGCGCATGCCGTCGACATGTCTCGACTGCTGTTCACACCTGCATGTGGTGACTATCAATTCCACCGCACCATTGCGGTTGGATGAAGTAATGATCTCTTTCAAGTTGCAGAGTTCCCAGCAGACGGCGGCGCAGCCGGGCGTCGGCTGACACAGTCAAGTGGTGTAGGTCGACGCCGACAGAATCAGCTAAGCCCGTGGGGGCTTGTTCGCACGCGCCTGTTCGCGCTTCATGAAGAGGTACAAGCTCTCCACTTTTTCACGCGCCCACGGTGTCTTGCGCAGGAACTTCAGGCTTGAATTGACGCTCGGGTCGGTCGTGAAGCAGCGGATGTCGATCTGCTGCCCGAGTTCAGGCCAGCCGAAATAAGCGACGAGTTCTTCAAGGATCTGCGCGAGTGTGAGGCCGTGCAGCGGGTTGCGGGGTTGTTCGGGTGCGTTCATCGAGGTGCAGTGAGGCCGGCCAGGCGAAGCAGGCTCGGTTCGAGCCGGCCCAGAGCCGACATCAAGCCGGCGTCGTCGCGGCCGAATGAAAAATCAGTGAACTCGAAACCGGGGCCGACGGTGGCGCCGATGTAGCTGAACTCGCCCAGCGGTTCGGCGGCTTGCCACCATGCGGCGGGCACGATGTGGCGCGGCGCCGCGTCGTGGCGGGCGCTGGCCAAAGTGAAGGTGTCGATGCGGTCGAGCGAAGGCGGCATGCACCACAGGCGCATCGGGCTGCCTTCGAGCAGATGCCAGGCTTCGTCGGACATCACCCGGTGCCATGCGCTGAACTGGCCGGCCTGCAGCAGGAAGTCGATGCTGGTGAGCGCGCTGCGTGCCGGGCGGCCGTCAGCAGGTGACACAGAAAAAGGCGAGCGAAACACTTCGCGGTAATGGCCGCCTTCCGGGTGCGGGGCCAGTTGCAGCAAGTCGATCAGCTCATCGGCGCGCGAAGGCGTGGTCGAAGGCGAGGGCATGGGGTCAGTTGACGAAGTAGTAGATGGTGAAGTAATGGCAGATGGTGCCGGCCAGCACGAACAAATGCCACACGCCGTGGGCGTGGCGCCAGCGTTCATCGTTGGCGTAGAAGATGATGCCGGCGGTGTACAGCAGTCCGCCGGCCACGAGGCCGATCAAGCCGCCGGTGGTGAGCGCCTGGAACAGCGGCACGGCGGCGATCGCACCCAGCCAGCCCATCGCCACATACAGCGGCACCGAGGGCACGCGCTCGCGGCCCAACGCCAGCTCCTTGACGATGCCGATGATCGCCAGGCCCCACACGGTTCCGAACAGCGACCAGCCCCACGGGCCGCGCAAGGTAACGAGCGTGAAGGGCGTATAGGTACCGGCGATCAGCAGGTAGATCGCGCAATGGTCGAACTTCACCAGCACCTTCTTCGCGGCGCCGCGAACGCTGTGGTACAGCGTGGAGGCGCCATAGAGCAGCACCATCGTGGCCGAAAAGATGCTGAAGCTGACGACCTGCCAGACATCGCCATTCATCGCGGCTCGCGTGATCAGCAGGGCCGAGCCGGCCACTGCCAGCAGCAGGCCGACCAGGTGGGTGAGGCTGTTGAAACGTTCGCCGGGATACATGAAATCTCTCCGTCAATTCTGGAAGGCCGCGGGCTCGAAGGCTGTGCGCTTCGCCCAAGCCTTGAATGGTCTCATCGATGGCGGGAAGCTGCCCGACGGGTCGGGCCATCTCATGCAACGGCCGGAATGAGTGCAGTGCGCCAATCTACCCCAAGGCTGGCATCATTCCGGGATGACTGCCCATCTCGCCCCCCCCGTAACGCCGCCTGAGCGGCTCACCGAGACGCTTCGAAGCGCCGGCCATGCGGCGCTCGACTCGCAAAGCCTGTGCCGATTGATCGACGCCGACCTGCGCGACTTGCAAGCACTCGAAGCGAGCTGGAACGATCTGCCGGCCGATGCTTATCTGCGTGACGGTGGCCGTTATCGCCGCCGCCGCCATTCGTGTTTCATCGTTGATGCCGGCAAGGTCACGCAGGTGCCGCATCGGCCGCACTGGCAACCGGTGGAATACAACGCTTTGCATGGCGGCCTGGAGCGTTGGTTCGAGCCGATGGAGCCATTGGTGGTCGCCAAGCCGGTGTGGTCGCGGCTGCTGCGCAGCCTGAGCGGCAGCTGTTCGGCATTGAAGGGAGCTCAGCCCTGGTTTGTCGAGGCGCATCAGTTCCGCATCGACACGACCGATGGCATCGGCCGCCCGACGCCGGAAGGTGCGCATCGCGACGGCGTCGACTTTGTCGCGGTGATCCTGATCGGCCGCAACGGCGTGAAAGGCGGTGAGACGCGGGTGTTCGAAGCCGATGGGCCGAACGGCATCCGTTTCACGATGACCGAAGGCTGGACCACCTTGCTGCTCGACGATGAGCGCGTTATCCATGAGAGCACGCCGATCCAGCCAGTGGCCGATGCCGGCCATCGCGACACGCTGGTGATCACCTTCCGCAAGCAAGGCTTCCAAGGTCCGGCGGTTTAACTGGCGGGTAGGCCACGGTTGATGGCTTGCGTTGGCGCAGTGCCTGACTTTGAACCCGCGGTGCAGGTTTGAAGGGGTCCAAGCGCTGCCCGGTCGATCTGCCAGGCCGCTCAGGCCCGGCTTGTTGGAGGCGCGCCAGATGGTCGCTGCTCAATGAAATGCCTATGGCCGCCAGATTTTCTGCCAGCTGCGCGGCGGTGCTGACCGCGATCACTGGAATGGCTCGGGGGGCTCGTGGCATCAGCCAGGCCAGCGCCAGCTGATTGGGTGTGACGGCGAGTTCGGTGGCCAGGCTTCGCAGCGCCTGAAGGCGGGTGATGGCATCGGGGCCGGCATAGGCTTGCGGCAATGTCAGGTCATCGCGGCCGTACACGCCGCCGAGCAAGGGCGAATACGCGAGCAGCGTGAGGTCGGGGGTCGATCGGCAATAGTTCAAAAACTCCGGTGCAGCGCTTTGCTGAACGTCGAAGTCGAAGTGGCCATGGGGGCGCAGGTATGAATGACGCTGCTGCACGCAGTGATAGCTCGCCCATCGATGAGCCCGGCTCAGCCCGCGGGCCTGCTCAATGCGCCACGCCATCGTGTTACTGCAGCCGAGGGCGCGCAGCTTCCCGGCGCGGATCAAGCGGTCAAAGGCCCGCACGTTTCTTCGAGCGGCGTGCTGCGGTCATCGATGTGCGCGTAGCAAATGTCGATGTGGTCGGTCTGCAGGCGCACTAAGCTGCGCTCGACTGCACGTTCGATGGCCGATGACGACAAACCTTCCATCTGATCGAAGCCACCTCCGGGCGTGAGCGGCATCGCGCCGACCTTGGTGGCCAGCACGATCTGATTGCGTCGCTGGCCCTGCTTCATCCAGCGCCCCAGAAAGGCTTCGCTCTCGCTCCCCTCGGCGCCCTCGAGCCAGAAGGGATAATTGTTGGCGGTGTCGATGAAATTGCCACCCCCGGAGATGAAGTCGTTCAGCAGCGTGGCCGATTGATCGAC
>CAXTCD010000096.1:0-11442 GCA_964242145.1 uncultured Rhizobacter sp. | reverse complement strand
CGAAATACATGGCGCTCAGGCACAATGGGCTGACGTACACGCCGCTCTTGCCCAATTCAATGGGCTTGATTTGATGGGCTGGATTCAATGTTCGCTCCTTGATGGCTGGGTTGAACGGCGCAAGCTTGGGCGGTGCTTGGTGCCTGTTGGTGAGAGTGTCGATGCGCTTTGAGCGAATTGGCCATTGCAGGGGCATTCGAACAGCGCGGGTTGCCGGTGCGGCCAGGCGCTGATGGCCGATCCTTTGAAAGGCGAGGGCAGGTGCCTGTGATTCGAGGCCTCAGCATAAGCAGGGAGTAAGCTCGCAACGCGCTGTGGCGCCATCATCGATGGCCTGCGCAGCGTCCTTTCGGCCCCGCAGGTCCTTCTCGCGAAGCGTTGTGCCTGTTCGATCCGAACAACCACAACGCGCGTCATCGCGCAGAAAGGGCGTCATGCCCGGCTATCAGGTCAAAGTGGAAACGCTGCATGTCGGTGGTGCGCCGATGCAGGTGCGATCACTGCTCGATCGGCAGCAGTTCCATGACCCCGATGGCGAGGCCGCACGGCTGGGCGTGTCGTCGGCCACCTGGCCGCTCTTCGGCCTGGTCTGGCCTTCGGCGCTGGTGTTGGCCGCTCATCTGCAAGACACCGTGCTGGGCAGCCGGCGCATCCTCGAAGTGGGCTGCGGGCTGGGGTTGGCGAGCCTGGCGCTGCATCGCCGGCATGGCGACGTGACCGCCAGTGACTGCCATCCGTTGACGGGGGTGTTTCTGGGTGAGAACGTGAAGCTGAACCTGCTGCCGCCGCTGCCTTATCGGCATGGCGATTGGGCGGTGCCAAACGAGGCGCTGGGCTTGTTCGATCTGATCATTGGCAGCGATGTGCTCTACGAGCGGGATCAACCGGGCTTGCTCGCCGCGTTCATCGAACGGCATTCAAATGCCGCGATGGAGGTGGTCATCGTTGACCCCGACCGCGGCAACCGCAGCAGCTTCAACCGCCGCATGGAAGCCCTGGGCTTTGCACGCGATGAGTTGAAAGTGGCCCGCCTGCCGGACGGCAGCGGGCCTTACAAAGGCCGTGTGCTGAGCTATCTGCGCACGGCCCCCATTCCAGGCGTTAGTTGACCGGGCCGAGGCCCAGCGTGCGCTGCAGGAACAGGATGGTCGCGTAGAACTGGTAATCGGCGTTTTCCTTGCGAGCAAAGCCGTGGCCTTCGTTCTCGGCGCGCAGATACCAGACCGGCGTCTTGTTGGCGCGGGCCCGGGCGACGATCTGTTCGGCCTCGGTGAAAGGCACACGCGGGTCGTTCCTGCCTTGCACGACGAACAGCGGCTTGGTGATTCGATCGGCGTTCGTCAGCGGCGAGATCGACTGCAGGAAACTTTGCATCGACGCATCCCGTTCATCGCCATATTCGACGCGGCGCAGGTCGCGGCGGTAGCTCTCGGTGTTTTGGAGGAAGGTGACGAAGTTCGAGATGCCGACCACGTCGATCGATCCGGCGATGCGCTCGGCGTAATGCGTGCTGACGGCCAGGCTCATGTAGCCGCCATAGCTGCCGCCGCTGACGATGACCCGCGACGCATCGAGTTGCGGCTGCTTGGCCACCCAGTCGAGCAGCGCGCCGATGTCCTTCACCGAATCTTCGCGCTTGCGGCCGTCGTCAAGCGACAGGAAGGTTTTGCCGAAGCCGCTGGAGCCGCGCACGTTGGGCTGGATCACCGCGATGCCCAGTTCATTGATGAAGTAGTTGTAGCGCGCCAGAAAGCCGACCGAGGCCTGGCCTTCCGGGCCGCCGTGGATCAGGATGATGACCGGGCGCTTGCCGGTGAAGCGGGCCGGAGGCAGGGTCAGCAGGCCGGAGATGTCGCGCGAGTCGAAGCTCTTCCAGCGCACGATCTGCTGTTCCTGGAACGAAGCCATGTCGACGCCGGGCGGCGCGTAAGCGCGCGTCCATTGCTCGGCCGGGCTGCCGGCTTCGCCGGCCAGCGTGTACAGCTGGCTCGGACCGCGGGCGCTGTTGACCGATACCGCCAACTCATTGCTGTTGCGCTTGAAGATGGCCGTGCCGATGCTGCCAGCCGGCAGCACCGGTGCCGGCAGTTCCTTCAGCGTACGGCCGTCGAACAGATGCAGTTCTTCGCGGCCATCGGCGTTGACGCGGGTGGCAATGCGCGAGCCGTCTTCGGTGACGCTGACGCTGCTGATGTCCCAGGCGATGTGCGACGTGATGCGCGTGAGCTTGCGGTTGGCCAGCCGATAACTCATCAGTTCGTCGTACTCGCTCGCGCGGTCGCTGGTGACGTAGAAGCCGACGTTGCCGGGCATAAATTCGCCGGCCTGGTAGGTCGCGCGTTCCTTGCTGCCGGGCGCGGGCAGCACTTGGCGGGTCTTGCCGCTGGCCAGATCAAGCAGCCATACCTGTGATTCGTTGGCCGAGATGTAGCGGTTCAGCGCGACCTGTTTGTCATCGGATGAAATGCCGCCGGCCGACCAGCCGCCGCCCTGCAGATCCAACAGCTTGCGGTTGGCTTTCGGGTTCAGCGGGTCGATCAGCCGGAAGGTGGTGTTGACGACATTGCGCTTGCCGCCTTCGGCCGTTTTATCCAGGGGCAGCGAGCTGGTCAGCAGCAGGCTCTTGCGGTGCAGCCAGCCTTGCATCTGGTGGCGCTCGTTGGGGTCGGACAGCAGCGTGACTTGCTTGCCGGGCAGGTCGAGCCGGTACAGCTGATCGGCTTCGCTGCCACCCGGGCTGCGCTCGAACACCAGGTAGTTGCCATCGCGTGGTTCGTAGCTCGCCCGAGTTACCGGATCACTGAAATCGGTCAGCGACTCGGGCATTGCCAACGGGCCGCTCAGGCGGAACAGCTGATTGGTGCTGCCACCGGCCTTGCGGTGCGAGATCACCATCTCACGGCGGGTCGGGTGCCAGTCGGCAAAGCTGTGGCCGCGGAAATCGGTGTATTTCTGAACCTGGTTCACCAGGCTCATCGGAACCGGTGGAATGCCTTGCATGACAAGGTTAGCGTTGGGCTGGAGCGCTTCGGGCAGCGGTGACGCGACCGGGACGTTGCGCGGCGCGTCAGGCGTTGGCGCGCCAGCGCAGGCGCTGAGCATCAGGAGGGCAGCGAACCAGGACAAAGGGGTTTTATTCATGGATGAACGACGGGAAGCCGCGGAATAGCCGCGCATTGTGACCGCGCCGCCACGGTTTTCACCGAACGGGCCACAAGCCCCTGCGACGGCATCTGCCGCGGTCTGATGACGCAGGGTCTTCACCGCTTGGTCGCTGACGCAAATTTTTGACTCGCGTCAGTACAGAGTTAGGTTTCCTGTCCAGAGCGGCGGCCTTCGGCTTGCTTCGGTGTCAATCGGCCCCATGCCTGCTTGGCAACATGTCTTCATGCGGCGGTGATCGTTGGCATGGGCTGGCCTGCTGCGTGAGCGCATGGGACGGGCGCATTGCACGGCCCGATGAAAAACCGCTGGCAGACATGCGTCGACCAGCGGTTTGGAGAGGCTGCATCGCTCAGGCGGCGCAAGCGTTCAGCAAGACATCATGAAGGAAAGACGCGGGGTCTCTTCCTTCGCAAACGCCGTTTCAGCCGAGCATCAGCGCAAGGCCCATTTCTGGTTGGTACCGCCTGTGCAGTTCCACAGCACCACGGCACTGCCGTTGCCGGTACCACCGCCGCTGATGTCGAGGCACAGGCCCGACTGCGCGCTGACAATGCTGCCGTCGTTACTGAAAAGCCATTGTTGATTGGGGCTGCCGGTGCAATCCCAGATGCCCACGGTCGAGCCGGCCGTCGTGCCTTGGTTCAGCACGTCCAGGCACTTGCCGAAAGAGGCCTGCAGGCTGTCATTGGCGCCACGCACCCAGCGCTGGTTCTCTTCGCCGGTGCAGTCCCAAATCAGGGCTTTGGCGTTGTTGGCCGTGTTGGCGTTGTCGAGGCAGCGCCCCGATTGCGTTGCCACGAGGTTGATCGCGCCTTGAGGAATCAGCTTGAACTTCTGCGCCGTCGTCGTGTTGCGACCCCACTGCTGCAGCGGCGTGCCGGCGCTCAGGCTGCCACCGGGCACGTCGAGCGCCTGATGGCTGTTCAGGTTGACGAAGGTGTAGGTGCTGTCACCGTTGTCCACTGGTTGCCAGCGGTCGTTGGTCGAGCCCGTGCCTTGTGATGGCCACTGGATCACCGAGCCGCCCTGCGCGGTCGAGCCACCGGAGACGTTCCAGTAGAGGCCGCTCTTCGCATTCTTGATCGCGTAGTAGCCCATGTTGCCGGGCTCGAAAGTCCAAAGCGATTCGTCGGCGTTGTTGAAGTTGTTTTGGGTGATCGCCGCGCTGTTCATCGTGGAGGCGCCCGCCACGGTGACTGCAAGCTTGCTGCCGACATTCTGAATCTGGTACTTGCCTTGGAAGCGCGGCACCGGGTCTTTGATCCAGCCGTAGCCGATGACCTTCTTGATGCCCTCGTTCCAGGCTTCGGCCATCTTGCGGTAGCCGTTGTCGTTCGGGTGCAGGCCTTCGGCCATGTCGGCCAGCGACACGCGGCTCATGTCGACGAACAGCACATGCTTGCCGGCGTTGGCGCGCGCCTGAACGATGCCGGGCACCTTGGCATTGAAGGCGACGATGCGTGCCTGGCGGCCGGCATCTGAAGCCGGCACGATGTTGGAGACCAGCACCGTGGCGTCTGGCGCTGCGGTGAAAATCTGATCGATCAGTGCGCCCAAACGGTCAGGGGCGGTGCTCATCTGAAAGTCTTGCACCACGTCGTTGGTGCCGAGGTGCACGGTCACGATGTTAGGCCGGTACTTGGTCACCGTGCCGGTCGTCAGGCTGGCGATCGCGTCGATGCGCCAGCCAGAATGACCTTCGTTGTCGGAATCGGCCATCGTGCCGTGTTGCTGCGAGCCGACGAAATCGAGTTGCTCCACTTCCTTGATGAGCAAATCCCACAGTGGGCCGCGGTAGCCGACGCCAGTCGTGCTTTTTTCGCCATAGGTGATCGAATCACCGAGGGGCAGCAGCCGCACGTTTTGCGCGTGGGCGGACAAGCCGGCGATGGTCAGCAGCGTGCCAACCATCAGTTTCGTCAACGGGAAAGCCAAGGTCTTGCGAAGATTTGAAATCACATTGCCTCCTGAGTTTGGAAATCTCTAACGAGTAAACGCCATGGCGGCAATCAAATCACCGCAAGGTCGAAGTTATGCCAGTCATGCTGCCAAGCAGCATTTCAATTTAAATCAGCGGAACTCCGTGGCAAGTGACCGTTAGTAAGTAACGCCATATCGTCATGGGTTAAGGCGATTTACAGTTCGTCATGAGGTGAGGTTGGCTTTCGGCAAGGAATGGCGAATCAGTCGATCTCGGCAGAGTGCTTTTCGTTGAAACCAAACGTTCGTGGCGCATGTGGTTTCTCAATCGGGGCTCGAAATGGATTCCATTGGGAATCTGTTCGACGGCGAACATGCTGTGAACTTGGATTGCATCGGGTGCGGCGGCGGTCCGGTGGGCGTTACGACGTCGCTGCAGCGATTCGTGGCCCATGAAAAAGGGGCGCCGGTGGCGCCCCTGGGGGCCATGAAGCCGAGGGCTTCGGCCGAAGCCTATTTCTATTTCTTGTACGGCAATGAGAGATCGTGCTTGCCGAGTTCGGTCAGCTGCCCAGTCGCGCCGAGCAGGCTGCAGAAATGGGTGTTGTTGTTCCAGCGGCCGGTGAACCATGCGTGGCGGTAGACATCGGCGCGGTTCTCGCAGATCTCCACCATTTCCGTCATTTGCGCTTTCTGCTTCTCGATCGAGTCGATTTGCGCACTGCCGTCACCGTTGTGCCAGTTGGCGAATTCGGTAACCCGGAAAGGCTTGTTGTATTTCGCGAGGCGATCGAGTTGAGCGCCCAGCCCGTAGTCATACCAGTGGAAGGCGATGTAGTCGATATGCGGGTCCCGGTTGCCGTTGGCCGAGCGATAGGCCGCATAGAAGGCGTCGAGCCAAACGACAGGATCAGCGAAGTTCGGCATCGTGCCCCAGGTAATGGCCGGGCCGACGAGCTTGACGCCGGTGTGATCGGCAATCGTTTCGTAGCGCGGCCACAGTGCGGCAGCCTGCGCTGGCGTCAGGTTGGACTGATCGGTGAGATTGGGCTCGTTCAGCAGCAGCAAATGCTTGATGCTCGGGTTGGCCTTCAAATAAGCCTCGACCTCGGCATCATTGAAGTTGCCGTTCCACAGCATCGGCACGAAGTCGGCCTTGTAGCGCGCTGAATAGTCGGCCGGTACCGACGTGTTCGGACGCAGGCCCGAGTCGTACCACCACGACACGCCCGGTGCCATCACCGACAGGTCGGCGGGGGCCGACAAGTCATAAGCCACACCGCGCTTGATGCTTTTGGTGACCGGGGCAGGTGCTGGTGTGGGAGCGGGCGCCGGTGCGGGAGCTGGGGCCGGCGCGGGGGCGGGTGGCTTCGGTGCTGGCGCCGGAGTCGGAGCCGGTGTTGGAGCAGTAGCCGGAGCCGCGGTGGTGCTCGAAATCAACTGCCAGCGCTGGTTGCCGTTGCCGGTGCAATCCCATTGCTGGATCACGCCGCCAACGGACTTGCTGAAGCTACGTACATCCACGCATTTGCCGCGGTGCTTGGTCGCGAGCAACGCATCTCCCGATGCCGTGATCACGAAACGCTGGTTCGAACCGTTGTTCAGCCCCCATTGATGGATCAGCGCGCCGTTGGTCTGCGAGCTGCCGTTGACGTCCAGCAGCTTGCCGCTGTTGACGTTGGTGAAGCTGTAGCTGCCGTCATCGCTGTTTTTCACCTCAAAGCGCTGTGAGGTTCCGATGCCGCAGTTGGCGAGCAGGGCCGCGACGCATTTGCTGCTGCTGGCATTGTCGTCCAGGAAGTCAATGTATGGAATCGGTTCCATCGATCCAACTGGAAAACTGTCAGGGTTTGTTTTGCGAGTGATTTTTTCCACGCGAGCCTGCATCTTTGCGGTCGTGAGGCCAGTGCTTCCTGGGCGGCGGCGGCTTGCGGTGCTTGGGTTGAGGCGCATGGTTTTATGCGGCGCAGAGTGCATCGCCGGGTCGGCCGGTGAAAACCCGAGGCGTGGCGTGAATGAGGCTTTGAGAGAAGCCGTGGCCAGTTTTAAGGCGCGGATGCAGCTCATCCGCCGCAGCAGGCGTTTCGTCGCAATGCGCTGGAACGCCGGGGAGGGCCTGCCGATACTGCATTCATCGACGAAATGAACCGCCGAATCCAAGGAGATAGAGATGAACACGATGACCCGCCGCCTGATGCCCGCCGCCCTGATCCTCGCCGCGCTGGGCGTAGGTTTTCAAGTGATGAACGCACACTCATTGGTCGCGCCGATCGATGTCCAAGCCGCCGTGGTGTTGATGCCGCAAGTGATGGTGACAGCCAGCCGTGAAGCCATGCTGGCGCAAGAGCTGCCGGTGATCCAATTGCCGATGGTCGTGGTGACGGGCCGCCGCGATGCATTCGACGAGCTGAAGCTGGCCCAGGCACGCAGCGCAGCGCGCCGCCCGGGATGAGAGGCTCGCCAGGTCACAGCATCACCTTCATCGAAGGTGAGCGTGACCCGACTGTGAACCTATGCCATTCGACGATCTCCAACGAATCGACACAGTGCGGACTTCGAAGCGATACATTGCCGCCGGATAATCCGGAGTGCTGCTTCACCGGCCGCCTTTTTCTTTCTGTCCATCGTCGAGGCGTCTTTTGCAATCCCTTCCTTTCCGCTCACTTCCTTACCGCTTGTTGACCACCGTGTTTCGCCTGCTTGTCGTCGGCTTCGGCCTGATCCTCGCTGCGCTGCTGCTGATCTTCGGCTTGTTGGCCGGCGTGGCGTTCATCGCCTGGGCTTTGATCCGTGGCCGCAGGCCGACGCTTGCGACCTTCCGTGCCGTGCCTCGTGCGCCTTGGACGGGTATGCGCCGAGCGCCGGGCGAACGCGGCCAGAGTCGGCACCGCGATGTCGTCGATGTCGAGGCCCGCGAAGTGCCTGATGTGCAGGCCCGATTGAGTCGAGATGGAGCCGGGGCTGAGCCGGGACCGATCGGGTTCCCGCCGTCGACCTGAAATCATCTCGATCGGCCGATTGACTCGACTTGGCGAGCGTGCAAAACTGCCTGCCCTGCAGCCGCATTCAGCGGCTTTCTCGGCCAAGCGCCGGCAACCTTTCCTGAAGGAGACAACTCAATGACCCGCACAGACATTGCTCCCCTTCAGGTCGCCGCCCGCTCTGCCTGAGGCTTCGTCGATTCCGAATCGATCGCTGCACATCACACTTTGTGCAGCCTGAGCGCTTGAACAAGCGCCTGCCTTCCGAGATCTGACCCCGCCGCGCAGCAGCGCCTGCGGTCGACCTTCGCTACTCATCTGCCTTGCGCCGGCTTTGCCGCGCCGGGTTTTTGCGCTGCGCGATCACGTGCAGCGTTCATGCGATGGAAGACAGATCTCACCATGATTGAAATGGATGTCGAGCGCTTGCGCTCGGTCGGTTTGACCCCTGCGATGGCCCTGGTGGCCATCTGTTCCCAACCCATTCCGGAGTCGGACGCCGCCGAGGCGGCGACGGCGACAACGCCCCGCGTGTTGGCCCGCGTCACTGAAGTGCATCGCGAGACGGTGCAGTTGCACGATGGCCATACAGAGGCGGGCGCACGGTTGCTGCCTCGGCTCGTGCGCTTGCTGGCCGAAGACGACACCGCCGTTGCAGTGGGCGACTGGGTGATTGCCGTGCGCGATGCTCATGGCGATGCCTGGGTGCATGAGCGCATTCGACCGCTCTCACACATCGCACGTCGCGATGCCGATGGCCGCCGCCACCCGGTGGTCAGCAATGTCGACACTGCCTTGCTCGTGATGGGCCTGGACGATGACTTCAACCCGCGCCGGCTCGAGCGATTTCTCGCCCTGGTGCAAGGCCAGGGCGTGACGCCGGTCGTCGTGCTGACCAAGGCCGATGAAGCCGGGCCGGCGGCGGTGCAGCGCGCGGTCGCCGAGCTGCGTGGGCGCATCTCGGCGCAGATCGATGTGATCGCGGTCAATGGCATGGCGCCCGAGACGACGCGCACGCTCGACGCTTACCTCGGCGCCGGCCAGACGGTGGTGCTGCTCGGCTCGTCGGGCGCCGGCAAATCGACGCTGACCAATGCGCTGGCGCGTGCGCCCTTGCAAGACACCGGCGCCGTGCGCAGCCACGACAGCCGCGGCAAGCACACGACGACCTCGCGCTCGCTGCATCGCCTGCCTGGCGGCGCTTGCGTGATCGACACGCCTGGCTTGCGCACGTTGCGGCCAGACGCCGACGAAAGCGCGCTCGCCGCGAGCTTCGATGACATCGGGCAACTGGCGCAGCAATGCCGGTTCCGTGATTGCAAGCACCATGACGAGCCGGGTTGCGCGGTGCGCGCCGGTGTGCCGCCGGACCGTTTGCGCAACTACCACAAGCTGCTGCGCGAGGTGAGGCGCGACACGCTGAGCGTGATGGAGCGGCGCGAGCAATTGGCGCAATGGAAGGCGCGGGGCCGCGAAGCGCGCACCTCGCTGCGGCTCAAGCGCGGGGAGGGGTGATTGACGAGAGTCGGCAGGCGTTCGAGAGGAGAGAGGTCGATGCAGGTCCTGAACGCCGGTCGCTGCCGATGGATGCCGATGGGTGCCGATGAAAGGCCGAAGGTTGGAGCCCCAACTTTCGGCGCCGCCTCGCCCTGATCGAAACATTGCCTTGCGAGAAGCCCGGCGCCCAAATGCCTGGCCCACCGTAACATCAGTGTTTACCCTTCACCGCGCCGCATCGTCTCTGCCCCGGGATGGCCAACGGCCTCGAGTCTCATGTCGTCTCCTTCGTTGGCCTCTCCCGTGACCGCCGCTTCCCTGCTGCGCTTTCGTCCGTTCATGCTCTTTTGGTATGGCCGCCTGGCAGCGACCACCGCCAATCAGATGCTGATGGTCGCGGTGGGTTGGCAGATGTACGAGCTGACGCAGAGCGCCTGGGATCTGGGCCTGGTCGGCCTGTTCCAGTTCCTGCCGGCGCTGCTGTTGACGCTGGTGGCCGGGCATGTCGCCGATCGTTATGACCGCACCCGCGTGTTGGCGCTGTGCATGGCGGCCCAAGGCGCGATTGGCCTGGTGCTGGTGGCCGCCACGTACGAGCATTGGGCCAGCCGCGATTGGCTGCTGGTGATGTCGGTGGTGCTGGGTTGCGCGAAGGCCTTCCAGATGCCGGCGCAGCAGGCGCTGGTGCCGTCGCTGGTGCCGATCAATGTGTTGCCGCGCGCGCTTGCCTTTAGCTCGGTAGGCATGCAGGTGGCAATCATCGGCGGGCCGGCGCTCGGCGGCTTCATCTATGTCGCCGGTGCGTCGGTGGTGTATGCGGTGTGCACCGCGATTTTCGGCATCGCGGTCGCGTTTTTCATGAGCATCGGCCATCCCCATGTGCCGCCGCCTAAGGAGCCGGTGACGCTGGAGATCGTATTGGCCGGTGCGCGCTTCATCTGGAACCGACCCGTGGTGCTGGGCGCGATTTCCCTCGATCTGTTTGCCGTGCTGCTGGGGGGCGCGACCGCGCTGCTGCCGATCTTCGCCAAGGATGTGCTGCATGTCGGCCCGTGGGGGCTGGGGCTGCTGCGAGGCGCGCCGGCCGTGGGCGCGTTGGGCATGTCGATTGTGCTGACGCGCTGGCCGATCACGCGCCGCGTCGGCCACGTGATGCTGGCCTCGGTGGCGGTCTTTGGACTGGCGCAGCTCGCCTTTGCGGCATCGACGATTTTTCTGGTGTCGCTGTTCGCGCTGGCCGTCAGCGGCGCGGCCGACATGGTCAGCGTCGTGATCCGGCAATCGCTGGTGCAGCTGGAAACGCCCGATGGCATGCGGGGCCGCGTCAGCGCAGTCAACTCGATCTTCATCGGCGCATCGAATCAGCTGGGGGAATTCGAATCGGGCACCACCGCCGCGCTGCTCGGGCCGGTCGGCTCGGTACTGATGGGCGGTGTCGGCACCTTGCTCGTCGCGGGCTTGTGGATGAAGTTATTTCCTGCTTTGGCGCGACGGCAGCAACTTTCTGAGCCTGCTTGAGTCGATGACAGGCTGGGTTGTTTCGAGGGGCTTGCCAGAGGCTTGCGCTGAGGCGGGCTGGATCTGACTTGTGTATCTGACTTGTAATTGGCCCGGTTGCCCCCAACTCCAGTGCTGCCGGTGACTCGTTCATCGGTCTCGCCGCATTCATGTGGCATGAGCAATCGCCTGCTGGAGGATGAATCTGATGAAACGCTTTTGGGTGAGTTTGAGTGTGGCCGTACTGAGCTTGGCGATGCTGGCGCCTGCAGCCGATGCGAAGCGCTTTGGCGGCGGTGGCACCTCAGGCATGAAGCGCAGCTTGCCGGCGCAACGCGCGCCCGATGCGCGTCCGGCTGAAGAAGAGTGCGAGCACCGTGAC